>PLKY01000055.1 GCA_003140785.1 Acidobacteriaceae bacterium
GCCTTCTTCAGCTTCTGCAGGATCATCGCCGAGATCTCCTGCGGGGTGTACTCCTTGCCCTGGGCAATAACGGCGATGTGGTCGCCCTGCTGCGTAACTTTGTAGGGGACCATCTTCATCTCGTCTGTGACTTCGTTGTAGCGACGGCCCATGAAGCGCTTGATGGAGTAAATGGTGTTTTCCGGGTTGGTGATGGCCTGGCGCTTGGCGACCTGGCCGACGAGGCGCTCGCCGGATTTGGTGATGGCGACGACAGAGGGGGTAGTACGGCCGCCCTCCTCATTGGCGATCACTTTGGGCTCACCGCCCTCCATAACGGCAACGACGGAGTTGGTCGTGCCGAGGTCGATACCGATAATCTTTGCCATTGTTTTGGGTGCTCCTGAAGAGGTGCCTTGGTCCTTGGCTAGGATGGCACTTGAGTGAGTTATTGTCAATCTATCTGATGCTGAATGTGGTAGCTGGGATGCAGAATGGGAAGTGGATGTTGGGGAAAGGGTTAGGGGAGCCTGCAGCCGGTAGGCGGTAGTCTGTAGCTGGGTGCCTGGGGGCTTAGGATCTTGGAGCCGGGTGCTTGGAGCCGGGAGCCAGCGGACAGGAGGCGGTGGGTTCCTATTTATATGGAGGGGCGGGGGGATTTGGGCTTTTCGTAGGTCCTGACGCATCAAAAAGGCGAACCGGGTTACTCTTCCCCAGTAGTCATCTTCTTTGGAGTTCCTCGCTTCGTCGGCTCTATTCGCATCCAGGCCACAGGTCTGGTTTCCGCGTTCGTAGTTCAGGTTCGACGTTCGTAGTTTTGGCTTCGTCGTTTTCACCCACGCAGATTTCTACAATTGGCAGAGGGGCATGGCGGACGGAAGCGGTCAGCAGGCGCAGAATTTTGGGATCAATCCGTGGCTCATCGCGGTCTCCGTGATGCTGGCGACCTTTATGGAGGTGCTGGACACGGCGATCGCGAGCGTCGCGCTGCCGTATATCGCGGGGTCGCTGTCGGCTTCAAACGATGAAGCGACGTGGGTGCTGACGAGCTACCTGGTGGCGAACGCGGTGATTCTGCCGGCAAGCAACTGGTTCTCGCTGAAGTTCGGGCGGAAGAGATTCCTGATCACGTGCGTGATCATCTTCACGATTGCTTCGTTTTTCTGCGGGGCGGCGCCGACGCTGGGATTCATTTTGATCGCGCGCGTAATCCAGGGCGCGGGTGGCGGCGCGCTGCAGCCGCTGTCGCAGTCAATATTGCTTGAGAGCTTTCCTCCGGAGAAGCGCGGGGCGGCGATGGCGCTGTTCGCGTTCGGGGTGGTGGTGGCTCCGGTGCTGGGGCCGACGCTGGGCGGGTGGCTGACGGACACGTACAGCTGGCGGTACGCGTTCTATATCAACATTCCGGTGGGCGCGCTGGCGGTGTTCATGATCGGCCGGTACATCAAGGACCCGGAGTACATCACGAAGGGGCACGCGAGCAAGTTTGACGGGCTGGGGTTTGGGCTGCTGGCGGTGTGGACCGGGTGCCTGCAGATCATTCTGGACAAGGGGCAGGAGGACGACTGGTTTGGGGCGACGTGGATCCGGTGGGCATTCTTCTTCCTGGTGGGGTCGTTTACGTGGTTCGTGGTGCATTCGTGGCGGAGCAAGACGCCGCTCGTGAATCTGAAGACGCTGAAGAACTGGAATTTTGGGCTGGGGTGCGCGCTGATTCTGCTGTTCGGGCTGTGTATCTATTCGATGATCACGGTGCTCCCGTTGTTTTACCAGGAGCTGCTGGGGTACACGGCGTTCACGGCGGGTCTGGTGGTGGGGCCGCGCGGGATCGGGTCGATTGTGGCGATGCCCATCATTGGGTATTTCGGGAACAAAGTGGACCCCAGGTATCTGCTGACGTTTGGGTTTGTGGGGTTCGGTGTGATGTCGCTGATGCTGGGGAACCTGACACTGGGGCTGAGTCCGTGGACGCTGCTGGTGCCGATTGTGGCGACGGGGTTCGCGCTGAGTTTTGTGTTTGTGCCGATTACGACGCAGGCATACAGCACGCTGAGGAACGATCAGATCGGGAACGCGAGCGGGATTTTCAATCTGTTGCGGAACGTGGGCGGGTCGATTGGGATATCGATTGCGCAGACGCTGCTGGTGCGGCGGAGCGCTGTGCACCAGACGGAGATTGGCGGGGCTGTGCCGCAGACGCAGTACTGGTTTGAGCAGCAGCTGAGCGGGCTGACGGGATATTTGACGCAGCACACGGCGGCGGCAAACGCGGAGCATGCGGCGGCGGGGACGCTGTATCAGCGGCTGGGGCAGCAGGCGCTGCTGTGGGCGTTTGTGGATGTGTTCCGGTGGATGAGCTTGATTTGTTTTGCTTGTGTGATTTTGGTTTGGTTTTTTAAGAAGGCGCGGCCTGGGGCCAAGCCACCGGTCGGGGCGCACTGAGGTCAGCGCTCGGCGTTCGCGTTCAGCGTTCAGAAACATCGGAGGCCCAGTCTTCGAGGGGGAGGAATTGGCGTCTTTGCTGGTCCCAGGCTTCTACGGCTCCGGTGAGGATGTCGTAGTACCAGCCGTGGACTTCGAGGGTGTTGTGGGCGAGGGCTCGGGCTACTTCGGGGTGGGTCTTTAGATTCTCGAGCTGGGCGACGACGTTGGCGCGGATGAGCGCCGTGTGAAGAGTCGGAATGTCGGCGTCGGAGATGCCCGCGGGCAAGTACTTCCAGGCGGGCTCGACGTAGCCGAGCCATTTGGCGGTGAGCGGGAGGCGGGAGAGATCGCGCGGGGTGCGAGGATCGCGCGGGGCGGATTCGTTGGGATCTGGCGGAAGGACGGCTTTGATGGCGCCGCAGTCGGAGTGGCCGCAGACGATGATGTGTCGGACGTGGAGGACTTCGACGGCGTACTCGATGGTGGCGGAGATGCCGCCGAGCATGGCTCCGTAGGGCGGAACGATGTTGCCGATGACGCGGCAGAGGAACATGTCGCCGGGCTCGGTCTGGAAGATGAGGTTGGGGACGACGCGGGAATCGGCGCAGGTGATGAAGAGGATGTCGGGGTGCTGGCTGTCGGCGAGGAGATGGAAATGGTCTTTGTGGTTGGGGAAGACTTCGCGGCGGAACTTTTTGTAGCCGGCGAGGAGACGCTGCATTTCGTCAGGGTACAGCGGATAGAGGATCGCGGATAGAGAAGCAGAATCCTGGAGATCCGCGAAGGATTACAAGTACGCGCCCCGGCAACCACAGAGTGTAACCGCGATGGTTACAATTGTGTCGCTTTGGAGCGGGCTCCTCGCCAGTACAGGATGAGGCCGAGCGCAATGGCTGCGACAGTGGTGAGGACCACTTTAAATTCGAAGAGCGTCTTGCTGGAGGTGTCGCCGGGGGGGATGACGGAGAAGAAGATGGCGATGAGGACCACGAAGAAGCCGAGGGCGCCGCAGATCCAGACGCCGGACTGGCCGCCGGGGACGAGGATGGCGTGCGGGTTCGAGGCGCGGTCAGGACGGCGGCCGAGGCGGATGACAGCCGCGAACATATAGAGGAAGGGGATGAAGTAAAGGATGATGGCCACGTCGACGAGGGATTGATAGGCGCCGCGGGTGGTGTCGTTGATCTGACTCAGCAGCAGGAAGAGGCCGGAGGCTGCGCCCTGGACGAGGATCGAGACCCACGGAGTGCGCCAGCGGGGGTGAATTTTTCCGAAGGCGGCGGGGAGGTAGCGGTCGATGCCGACGACGAAGGGGACGCGGGCGATGCCGGCGACGGTGGAGCCGACTCCGCCGGCATTGCCGACGGTGACGAGGAGGGCGGCGAGGATGCCGAGGAATCCGATCCTGAGCGCGACGGAGCCGATGGTGATCGCGTGGAAGACGCCGCTTTGCGGATCGAGGTCGGCCGCGGGGACCAGCGCGAGGACGGCGAAGGTTCCGGCGATGTAGATGAAGGCGATCAGGGCGCTCGCTCCATAAACGGCGCGGGGCAAGGTGCGGCGGGGGTCGCGGACTTCTTCGCTCATGGCGGAGACGAGCTCGAGGCCGGTGAAGGCGAAGGCGATCTGCGACCAGAAGTTGACGGTGTCCCAGTTGAGGGTGGGCAGCATGTTGCGCGCAGTGAAATGAGTGACGGATTGGTGGTGAAACGCGACGAGCGCTCCGAGGGCGACGAGGATGGCCAGGGGGAGGAAGGTGCCGACTCCGCCGGCGTTCTGGAGCCATTTGCCAATGTTGAGGCCGACGATGTTGAGTCCGACGGCGACGATGAGGAGGCCGAGGGAGACTTCGAGCTGGAAGGCGCGGTTTTGCGCGAGGGTAGCGCCGTGGGCTCCGAAAACGTAGGCGGACATGGAGGCTGAGGCGAGGAGGAGGCCGGGGAAATAGAAGACGGTGTAGATCCAGTAGGTCCAGCCGGCGATGAAGCCGTGGAAGGGGCCGAAGGCTTCTTTGGCCCAGACGTAGAGACCGCCTTCTTCGGGGAAGCGGGAGGAGAGTTCGTTGATGACGAGTGCGCCAGGGACGAAGAAGAAGACGGCGGCGAGGATCCAGAGGCTGATGGAGGAGGTGCCGTTGTGGCCGGCGGCGGCGATCCAGCGAGGGCCGACGACGGTGGCGATGTTGAAGAGGAGGACGTCCCAGAAGCCCATGGTCTTGCGGAGTTGGGATTTTGGGGTGGGATCGGTGGTGGTGGTCATCGGGAAATCACGATGATAGCGCTTGGGGGCGATGCGTGGTCGGGGCTCGGGGATCGAGAAGTGATCGCGCTCGAGCGCGATGCCCACCCTGCTCGCGCGGAAGAGCGCCGCGCGACCAGGATGGGGCACCGGATGGTTTCTGGTAAGGACGGGGGACCCGGGTCGGGGGTTTAGCGGTGGTGGCTGCCGCCGCCACCGTGACTGCTGGAGTGGCCGCCTCCTCCACTGAAGTGCCCACCACCGCCACCGCCGAAGCTGCGGCCTCCGCTACCACCGAAGCTGTGGCCTCCTCCGCCAAAGCCTCCGCCGCTGAAGTGGGGCGTGCTCGGGGTGCGGCCTTCGCCGTTGAAGGAGTTGGAGTGCTGAGAGCCGGAGTTGAAGCTGCGGTTATCGAATGCGGAGGAACCGCCGTAGGCACGATAGGTGGGCGCGGAGCGGAAGTTCGATTGTGGTTGGCGGAAGGCGTTGCCGTAGCTGAGTCCGCCGGGGGCTGAGGGGCGGGGATAGTTCTGGGCTGGGCTGCCGTAGTTCTGGAAGTTTTGCGGTGGGCGGTTGTTGAAGCCGGAGCCGTAGTTGGCGTTGGGCCGACCGTAGGCACCGTAGCTTCCGGAGCCGGGGCGCGCGTTGAAGGCGGGCATGCGGTTGAAGGACTGCTGCTGCGGGGCTCGACCGTTGTTGTTGGCGTAGCCGGGGCGATTCGCGAATCCGTTGCGGGGATCGTTGAAGCCTCGGTTTTCTCCGTAGGCACGATTCTCGAGGCCGCGATTCTGGCCGAAGCTGCGATTCGCGTAGCCACGCTGTCCATAGCCGCGGTTGGTATAGGCGCCGCGGTCATAGCCGCGATTCAGTCCCCGATCATAGGCGCGGGCGTAGGCGAAGGAGCGGTTCCAGCCATAGCGGGGGCCGCCGTTGCGGAGTCCCCAGTCGCGGAGGCCGGGGCCTTGGGGGAAGTAGCCTTCGTGGTTGAAGAAGAGGCAGTTGCCGAACCAGCTGAGTCCCCAGCCGAAGAATCCCCAGGGCAGGCCGGTGAAGGCGGAGATGACGAGGCCGGGGCCGAAGCGGACGCCGTAGTAGCCGAGCCCGTCGAAGAGGGCGAATCCGGGCCAGGGGGCGATGGGGGATCCGTAGACGACCCACGGATCGTAGGCGGGGACGTAGACGACTTGAGGATTGGCGGGAGCGATGTCGATGTAGCCCTGGTCGTTGGTGACGGCTTCCTGAGGAGTGGACTGGAGGTTGCCGGCGGCCTGGGCGCGCTGGCGCATGGCCTGGATGGCGTTGAAGACATCCTGCGGCTGGTTGTAGTAAGCGTTGCCGAGTTCGGTGGTCCAGGAGAGGTTCTGGTCGAGTTCAGAAAGGACCTGGGGGAAGGCGGTGAGGGCTTTCACGCTGGGGTCCCAGGGCTGGGCGTTGGCTCCGGCGGCGATGTCCTGAGGCGAGGCGTAGCCCATGGACTGGCGCCAGCGATCGGCGGAGGCGATTTGCTCAGGGAAGGTGGAGGCCGCGAGGATCTGGGCGATGAGGGAGTCCGGGTAGAGCGCGATGGGGGCGATCAGCTGGTCGATCTGATCGGGAGCGAGGGCCGGCTGCGTTTGCTGCGGCGGGGCCGGGGGCTGGTTGTAGGACTGGTCGGGGTAGCCGGGCTGCTGCTGGGGGTATTGATCCTGGGGGTAGGGCTGCTGGTACTGGGGCGGCGCCTGCTGCTGGTATTGAGGCGGCTGCTGTTGATACTGGGGCGGCTGCACGTATTGCTGGTCGGGCGGCTGCTGGGGATAGGAACTCGGCGGCGCCTGCTGCTGGTACTGCTGGTTTGGCGCCTGCTGTGGGTAGTCGGGGGGTGGGGGAGGGTAATCCTGTTGTGGCTGCTGGTCGGTCTGCGGCGGCGGGTAGCTTTGCGGGGCCTGGGCGAAGAGGTCGAGTTGGGCGCAGGGGAGCAGGAGGACGACGAGGCCGAGGGCGATAGCGCGGCGCGGGAGGCTGGCGGAGTTGGGGCTGGATTGCCGGGGATTGCGTGGGAAGGAGAAAAACGCCCGAGTGATCATAGCTTCCTCATGGCCGCACAGGTACTTGAAATACCTGTGTTTTCTTGCCTTTGCAGAAGGATGGGGGCTCCTGCGCCTGGTGGTACCGTTACGGGACCACGGTGATAGCACGGCGGTCCCGTTACTGCGGTGCCGCCCTCTTTGATTTAGACCCGGGATGGGGGGAATGGTTCCGGGGAAGTACAAAAGCCGGGGCGGAAGAGCATGCAAACCCTCTGGGGAGGATTCTGTGGTGTGAGTTTATACGAGGGAGATTACGAAAGCGTTCAGCGTTCGGCGTTCGGCGTTCGGCCCTGATCGCCCTTTGCGCGATGGCCACGCTTCTCGCGCCAAAAGCGGGCGCGACCAGGATGGGGCACCCGGGTCATCGATGGGTTTATTGGGGCGGGGCGGTTTCGGGGGTGGACTGGAGGCCGGTGACGGTGTAGGGGCGGTCGAGGGGGTTGCCGGAGCCGCCGTAGGTGAGTTTGGTGAAGTGCATGAGATCGGGATCGCCGGCGGAGAAGCCGCCCCAGACCCATCTGTGACGCATGAAGATGCGGAAAGCGGGCGAGTCGGGCGAGATTTTGCCCTGACCGTTGTCGCGGGGCGCGAAGACGGCGGAGCTTTGCGGCCACCAGCCGGATTTCGGATTCTGGAATGGATTCTCGCGGGGGTTGAGGTCGATGGCGAGGCCGTAGGCGTGGCTGCTCCACTGGGTGGGGTCGTCGTCGGCGCGCTCGCAGTAGAACCCGACGGTGATGTCCTGTTCGGCGTAGACGTCGGGGCCGTAGTTCTCCCAGGTGTCGATTTTGTAGATGGGAAAGCGGGCGGAGTAGAGCTGGCCGAAGATGTCGTAGGCTTCCTGGGCGAATCGTTTGTGGAGGACGATGGTACCCTGGTGGGTCTGGTTATCGAAGCCCCAGTACGTAACGCGGACGGAGGCCAAGTCGTCGAGAGAGACGGGGCAGCCGGGCTTCCAGGATTTGCCGGTCATGGCGGCGCGCTGCTGTGCGGTAAGCGGCGAGATGGGCGCGCTGAAGAGCGGCGCCTGGGCGTGAGCGGAGAGAACGAGAACGAATGCTGTGACGAGGAAGCGGGTCTTCAAAATACCTCCGGAGGGGAGTCGACGATGGCACCATGATACGCACTCGGCGCCGATTCGAGTCGCCTTCGGCTTGCTCAGAGTGACAGAGTTTTCTGTTTGTTGAGATCTGCGAAGGTTCCAGCAGAACCGCAGGTCCTTCGACTCGCGCCTGAATTGTTTGTTGCGCCAAATGCGGCGCAACAAATTTCGCGGCTTCGCTCAGGATGACAGAGTTTTTTCTTTTGTTGAGTTTTGCGGTGGTTCCGCAGAGTGTTTTGCGTGATGTCCGGCTTGGGCACCCGCGGATTCGGGTGCCCGGAGATTTCGGCTAGCGCGGGGTGGTCGTGGTGGGAGCGACGGGGCGCGGGATGGCGGCGGAGTTGCCGTCGAAACTGCTTTGCGCGCCGAGGCCGGCCATGATCTGGGTGAGGAGGTCGTTGACGGCGCCGGGATTGTTGGGCAGCAGGATAGTGTTGGAGCGGCCGGCGGTACCGATGTCGCGCAGCGTATCGAAATACTGTGTGAGCAGGACCATGGACATGACGTCGCGGGCGGTGGAGCCTTCGACCGCGGTCTGGAACTGCTCGACGGAGGCCTGGAGGCCCTGAATGATGGCCTGGCGCTGCTTGGCAACGCCTTCGCCCTGGAGGGCTTTGGACTGGGCTTCGGCTTCGGCCTGCTTGACCTTGAGAATTTTTTCAGCTTCGCCGCGGGCCTGGGCGGCGGTTTGTTCGCGCTGAGCGGCGTTGATGTCGTTCATGGCGGCTTTGACTTTGGCGTCAGGGACCATGTCGGTGACGAGGGCTTTGAGGATGTTGTAGCCAAACTCGCTCATGACGGCGTCGAGCTCGCGTTTAACGGCGGCGGAGATCTGCGCCTGCTGCTCGAAGGCCTCGTCGAGGGTGAGGGTGGGGACGTGGCCGAGGATGGAGTTGAAGACGTAGCTCTCGATTTGCTTTTGCGGGGAGCTGAGCTTGTAGTAGGCCTCGAAGACCTTGTCGGGAAGAACCTGGTACTGGACGGAGACGGGGATGGTGACGAAGACGTTGTCCTTGGATTTGGTTTCGACATTGACGTCGGCCTGGCGGATTTGCAGGTCCATGAAGCGGACGGTTTCGCACCACGGCACGAGGAAGTGAAGGCCGGGCTGGGCGATGCGGTTGAACTTGCCGAAGCGCTCGACGACACCGGCGGTGTAGGTGCGGACGGTGTACATGGTTTTGACGAGGGTGATGAGGACGAAGATGAGGATGATAGCGAGGAGGACGAGGCCAACGGTGGTGAGGGGTTCCATGGGAGTGCCTTTCCTGCGGTGTTACGGGGTGATTTGAGGGAGTCGGGATCAATATACGCGGGGTTGATGACGGGGGAGGAAACTTTGGTTTCTTGATCGCGCCTCGCGCGATGCCCACGCTTCACGCCACCACGCCAACATCGGGCGTGGCGGGGACCCCGGTCCTGCTCGCGCCAAAGACGGGCGCGACCAGAATGGGGCACCCGGTTTATCGGTTATTGGGTTATTGGGCGGTGGCGATTTTGGCGATGTCGGGAGCGGTGGTGAGGTGCGGGAGGAGGATGCGCTGGCCGGTGCGGAGGCCGCTGTAGTCGCGAGTGAGTTTGCAGGAGGCGAGCTTGCCGTCGTCGTAGAACTCGACGAGGTTCTGGCCGCCGCTGGGGTCGGAGAGGGTGTTCCAGGATCCGCCGCGACAGGGGACGCCCTGAACGAGCTGATTGCGGCCGAGATAGAAGGAGCGGAGTCCGCCGTTGCGGTAGAAGGCGGTGGTGGCGCCGCGGGACCGATCGAGGCGTGTGCCGCCGCGGATGCGGAATCCGGCGAGGACGGTTTCACGCGGAAGCATGAGGTAATGGGGGGCGCCGCTGGGCCAGAGCTCGATGACAGAGCCGGGGGGAACGCGGAGGTCGCCGAGGGTGGCGGGGCGGGCGAGGGTGCACTGATTGAGTGCGCCGTCGGGATAGAACCAGGCGTCGCCGTGGGCGCAGGGGAATCCCTGGAGGATGGCGTCGTGGGGGAGCCGGCCGCGGATCGCATTGGGCTCGGAGGCCCCGCCAACGCTGGCAGAGGCGACGAGGACGAGGAAAACCAACGGCAGATGAATCTTTTTCATGGGTAACTCCTGGCCAACGAAAAACAGTGTTCCCATTGCGGACTTCATGGCCGTTCGGCGGAGCGGTCTTAGCCCATGGCACTTTCGGGGACCCTAGGCAGCGGGACCAGCGATGAGTCCAGTCGAAGAGTAGTGTGATCCGCGAACGCGGTGGGACGCAAGATTACCGACGGGCCAGGGCTTTGGTGTGAATCACTGAAGTCACCTGGGGCGCGGTTGGGAGCGGGTAGCCGGGAGCCGGGAGCGGGGCACCTCGCGGGACCTTCGGCTCGCCTGAATTACTTCAGGACGCAAATAACGGCGCGCTGGAATCAGATGCTTTGCTCAGGGTGACAATCGTGCAAAGGGAAAGCCCGCCGCGCTCCTCTGCCAGGAGCGCGGCGGGATGATTGCAAGTACGACAGATCAACATCACATGCGGCAGAAAGAGCTTCGGTCAGGTCACTGGCCTACAGGCCACGAGGCGTGCCCCACGAGCGCCGATTCGTGAATCGCTGCTCGAATTCCGCAACAAGTAATCCGCCGCGTTTCGTTCGTAAGGAAGAGAACGTAAAAAGAAACGCGGCGGAACCGTACAGCTACCTCACCGAGTGTTGCAACGCCCGCCGCGCAAGCGAACTCGCGCGGCGGGCAGAGCAAACTACTTAGAGTTCCCTGTACGGAGATCGGGGTTGAAGATTTTCTGCTCCTCGATGGCCGCCTGGGCTGCCGCGAGACGTGCGGTAAGCAGACGGTAGGGTGAGCAGGAAACGTAGTCGAGTCCGGCGCGGTGGCAGAACTTGACGGATTCGGGTTCGCCGCCATGTTCGCCGCAGATGCCGATCTCAAGGTCGCGGCGCGCGGAGCGGCCTTTGTTAGCGGCCATCTTGATGAGCGTGCCGACACCTTCCTGATCGAGAACGGCGAAGGGGTCCTGTTTGAAGATGCCCTGCTGGAGATACGCCGGCAGGAACTTGTTGCAGTCGTCGCGGGAGATGCCGAAGGTGGTCTGCGTGAGGTCGTTGGTTCCGAAGCTGAAGAATTCGGCGTCGGCAGCGATTTTGTCGGCAACGATGCAGGCGCGGGGCAGCTCGATCATGGTTCCCACTTTGTAGTCGACGGCGAGGCCTTTTTTGATGAAGACATCGTGAGCGACGGCGTGGATGATAGCGGCCTGAGCTTTGAACTCCTCGGGACCGGCGATGAGCGGGATCATGATTTCGAGGTGCGGGTCGGCGCCGGACTTTTTGACCGCAGCGGCGGCTTCAAAGATGGCGTGGGCCTGCATTTCGGTGATCTCGGGATAGGTGATGCCGAGGCGGCAGCCGCGCAGGGCGAGCATGGGGTTGAGTTCATGCAGCTCTTCGACGCGCTCGAGGATTTTGTGGAGTTCCTTGAGCTTCGGCGATTTCGGATGCGTGGCTTCGAGTTTCGCGATCTGCACCAGGAGGTCTTCCCGCTTGGGGAGGAACTCGTGGAGAGGCGGATCGAGGAGGCGAATGACGACCGGCAGGGAGCCCATGCATTTGAGCAGGCCCTGGAAGTCGGCGCGCTGCATCGGCAGAAGTTTTGCCAGGGCGGCGCGGCGGTCTTCTTCGGTTTTCGCGAGGATCATGGCCTGCATGTGGGGCAGGCGATCTTCGGCGAAGAACATGTGCTCGGTGCGGCAGAGGCCGATGCCCTGGGCTCCGAAGGCCTGGGCTTGCTTCGCGTCGCGCGGGATGTCCGCGTTGGCGAGGACGCGCAGGCGGCGGCGCTCGTCGACCCAACCCATGAACTGGATGAGGTCGGGGTTATCGGGATTGACGGGCAGGGTGTTGAGCCTGCCGTTGATGATGCGGCCGGTGGTGCCGTCGAGGGAGAGCCAGTCGCCTTCGTGGAAGACTTTGCCCTTGACGCGCATTTCCTTTTTCTTTTCGTCGATGGTGCAGTCGCCGGCGCCGGCCACGCAGCACTTGCCCATGCCACGGGTGACGACTGCAGCGTGTGAAGTCATGCCGCCACGCGATGTGAGGATGCCGGATGCCACTTCCATGCCGGCGATGTCCTCCGGCGTGGTTTCGCCGCGAACCAGGATGACGGACTTGTAGGCGCCGTTGGTGTGATACTTTACGGCATCTTCCGCGGAGAAGACGATCTGCCCCACTGCCGCACCCGGGGATGCCGGAAGGCCGGTGGAGAGGACTTCGATCTTCTCGCCTTTTTCAACCAGTCGCGGAACCAGGAAGTCGTACAACTGGTTCGGCTCGACGCGGAAGATGGCTTCTTCCTGCGTGATCAGGCCTTCGCGCACCATGTCTATGGCGACGCGCACAGCGGCCAGGCCCGTGCGCTTGCCGTTGCGGGTCTGCAGCATGTAGAGCTTGCCATCCTGGATGGTGAACTCGAAATCCTGCATGTCGCGATAGTGCTTTTCCATGCGGCGGGTGATGTCTTTCAGTTGCTCGTAGACCTTGGGCATGGCCTTCTCGAGTTCGCTGATCGGGTTCGGTGTGCGCACTCCCGAGACGACGTCTTCACCCTGCGCATTCATCAGGTACTCGCCGAAGAACATGTGCTCGCCGGTTGCAGGATTGCGGGTGAAGCCGACGCCCGTGCCTGAATTTTCGCCGAGGTTGCCGAACACCATGGCCTGCACGTTGACAGCTGTGCCCAGCCAGTCATCGATATGGTTTATACGGCGATACGTCTTGGCGCGCTCATTCTGCCAGCTGCGAAATACGGCATCTCGCGCGGCGACTAGCTGCACCAGCGGGTCCTGCGGAAATTCCTTCCCAGTCTCTTTCTTCACCAGCTTCTTGTACTCGGCAATGATCTTCTGCAGCGAGTCGGGACCGAGCTCGTAGTCAAACTTGACCTTCTTTGCTGCTTTGACGCCATCGAAGATGTGCTCGAACTTCTTTTTGGGAATGTCGAGAACGACGTCGCCGAACATCTGAATGAGGCGGCGATAGGAATCGTAGGCAAAGCGCGGGTTGCCGCTGCGCTTCGCTAGCGCTTCGACGGCGGTGTCGTTCAAGCCAAGGTTCAGAATCGTATCCATCATGCCCGGCATGGAGAACTTGGCGCCGGAGCGGACGGAAACCAGCAGGGGATTCTCGCCTGTGCCGAGCTTCTGACCCTGCAGCTTTTCGAGCTTTTCGAGAGCTGTGAGCATCTCGTCTTCAATCTGGTGACTGAGCTTGCCACGCATGTATTCGCGACAGGCTTCGGTCTGAATCGTGAATCCTGGAGGGACGGGCAGGCCCGCATTAGTCATTTCAGCGAGGCCGGCGCCCTTGCCACCGAGCACATCTTTCATACGGCCATTGCCGTCCGCTTTGCCGTCGCCAAAGAAGTAAACGTATTGAGTTGTAGCTGCCTTTGAGGTTGAACCTGCTTTGTCGGCAAGTTGCGGATCCAGTACTGCACGCGCCATGGAATGAAGCCTCCGTGTAGGATGTTCGCCCCTGACGACAAATGCTGTCGCAAGGGACCAGTAATCCGCAATTACGGCGCCCAGAGAGGGTGACGGCAGGTTGGCTCGGTTCGTTCGCGGGAAGTTCGGGTGAAAAACCAAGCGCGTGCAGTCACTCACACACTTTGACTGCGCCATGCGGAGTCAAACAATTTCGCAATAACAAATAGCGCCGCAAGTATACACTTGCATGTGCTCATCGTCACAGCCCTTGGGAAAGGCACTGAAACTGATTGGGTTTCTACGTCGGCGACCGCACAAAGCCGAACCTCGCACCAAAATCCGCAGGGTGACTCTTAGCGGTTGTTCTTCGGTTTCGAATTCTGCTTCGACGTGCGGATTTCCTTCTCCAGTTCTGCCCGCAAATCGAAGGGAGCCTTCGGATCGGATTTGTCCAGGATGTCCCAGATGCGCCACTGGGCCCCCTGGGGCGCCAGCGTCATTTCGAGCGAGCGATGATTTGGGTCCCCTCCTGCCCTGGGCGCAAACAGCGCAAACGAGACCGCCGCTTTTGCGCGCCCGTCGCGTTCCAGTTCAACCGTAATCTTCAGATCCCAGATTCCATCCCAATCCTGGCAGCTACAGATCGGGTCGCCGTCCAGCACGCCCACCTCGTTGGGTCCCACGGCTTTCTGGTCCGCGTGCAGCAGAGCGATCAGCGAGGAGTCGAAGACGCCTCGGGCCTTGGGTCCAGTGAAGTCAATCCCTTTACCATGATTCGCATAATGCCTATAGACAGAGGCGAGAAATGGCTTTGCCGAATCCGCATCCTGCCCACATGCCGGAACAGCCGACAAAGCGACAGCAAGGACGATCCAGAGCTGGACACGGGCGGCCCAGAAGAAAAGAGAAAATCCGCGCACGAAGAACGCTCACTTTCAGAAATCAGAGGGCCCAAAGCCGGAGAAAGTTCAGGAGCGATTCTACGCTGGCGTATTACCAGAAAATCTGGATTGAATTGTCAAAGTTTGTATTTTCCAACGGGGACGATCGAGATGATTCCGCACCACCCGCGCTACCGCCGCGCAGGTTTGCCCGAACGGCAAGCTTATGCGGCCGGTTCGGCAAAGCAGCATTCGGATTGCGGGCGGGGGGCCGCATTCCGTGAGACCAGAATGCGGTCCAATCCGACCAGGGCCAGAATCTCTGCCACGTGCGCGGATGCATTCACCACGGTGAATCGATTTCCCGCGGTATCGGCGCACCAGTAGAGAGAAATCAGCGCAGCGATGCCGGCAGCGTCAATGCGCTCAACGTGCGTCAGGTCGAGGGTCACGCTCTGTCTGCTCACCAGGGGCGTCAACCGCTCCACAAAGCCCTGCTCCTGGCCGCGCACCAGCTCGTGTAGCTCCCCGGGCGGGATAAGCAGTGTGTCCTCGTTCCGCGTCGGGTTATGGGAAAGAATGCCATTCATAAGTACCTCCTGTGGACTCCGGCAGACTCCAGGTTTCAAGGGGAGGAGCTGACGAAATCGGCTTTTACCTGACCTTGAAGTTGCACCCGGTCTGCCAAACTAGCCTGTGGCGGAATATGCTGATATCACAGTGGATGCACGCTTTGCGTCCAAGCTGGTTTGCGGTTTCGGGTGTCCGGTTGTGATCCTGGCGTCCGCTATCGAACATGTTGCAAATAGGTACGCAGCTATAACGGGGAAGTTCCCTTGAATGTTAACAAAACCGGCACGGGGATTGAGAAAACGGTTACTGACCTGACAATCGAAGTTGCACGAGATTTCGCGAACGAAGCGGGGTTTAGCGAGGCCGGGCTGGTCGCGCTGCCATACGCCGATGAAGCGCGCAATGCGACACGATTCGCCGAGTGGGTGCAAGCAGGACGTGCAGGTTCCATGACCTATTTGACTCGCATGGACGAGGAGAGGAAACATTTTGTTCGTGCCAAGGTTGGTACGCCGTTTCCGTGGGCACGATCGGCCATCGTTTGTTTGGCGAACTATAACTCCGCTGCGCCGCGGTCCATTGCCCCGGCAGACAGGCAGGCTGGATGGATTGCGCGCTATGCCTGGTCCAGCCGCGTGGATGGCGAAGGCGTGCGGCGGCCCTCCGATTATCACAAGGTGCTGAAGAAGCGGCTGCTCGCATTGGAGGACCGCCTCCATCAGGATTTCGGCGCATTTGAAGCCCGCGCCTATGTGGATACCGGGCCGGTGGTCGAGCGGTCTCTGGCCACCGCAGCAGGGCTCGGCTGGACAGGCAAGAACACCTGCCTCATTCATCCCAAGCTTGGGTCGTTTGGATTTCTGGCGGTTTTACTCACCTCGATGCCTGTCCAAAAGATAGAAGCGCCCACGGCGCCGGAGGTCCCCCTTGAAATTCCTGACCGGTGCGGAAGCTGCACGCGCTGCATCGACGCTTGCCCGACGAATGCGCTCGCCACGCCCTACCAGATGGACGCAAGAAAATGCATCGCCTATCTGACCATCGAACACAAAGGCCCCATTGCGCCGGAACTGATGGAAGGCATGGGAAGGCAGGTTTTCGGCTGCGACATCTGCCAGGATGTCTGCCCCTGGAATCGCAAAGCGCCCATCAGCGCGGACCCCGAATTGGAACCGCGCGCCGAGCTTGTCAATCCGGCACTAGAGGCTCTGGCGGCGATGGACGAACACGAATTCGAGCGCGTCTTCAACGGCTCGCCGGTGCGTCGCGCCGGGTTCGCAGGGTTGAGGCGCAACATCGCCATTGCCATGGGAAACAGCGGCGTGCGCGAATCTGCGACGCGGCTGCGCGAGTGGGCCAGCGCGGCAGACGAAGGCTTGCGCGCAGCAGCTCAGTGGGCGCTGAAGAAGCTCAATTTGTAAGTGGGTCCGACGGTAAATGGAAGCTCGAAACCCAGGCAACGCCCGGCCGATTCAAACCACGGCCAAGCAAAAGCAAAACGCGAAAGCAAAATTAGGAAGCGCGCATCACATTGGCCGCGCTTAGGCCTTTGGGGCCCTGCTGGCACTCGAACTCGACGGCCTCGCCCTCGTTCAGGGTTTTATAGCCTTCTTCCTGAATTGCGGAAAAGTGGACAAAGACATCTTCTCCGCTCGACCGCTGAATGAAACCGTAGCCCTTTGCCCCGTTGAACCACTTCACAACACCTTGTTCCTTCATCGATTCACTCCTTCTCTTTTAGCCGGCACAACGCCCGCACGCATCGCGTGAGAAAACGCATGGCGTGTCGGGAGACTCAAAGCCCAGAAACACCGCGAGCCGCCCACGCACTCGTGAATCCGTGCGCTGCGGCAGCTCGTTGACCTACCGAATTTGAGGTTGTGCTCGTCAAGAACCAAAACATCCAAGTCGAACGGCCTTCCATTGGTGAGAACCTGCGTGCCTCCCGGCGCGCCGTGCTCCAGTTATGGCAGGAAATGAATGGGGATGCAAGGAGAAAATGGGTGGAACCGTGCCCCATACCGTGAACCTTCGTCACTGCAATCGAGGACCGATTCCGTCTATTTCTAGGAAAAGGCCAGCATAACCCTCTTGATTTGGTGGCTGCCCTAAAGCCTTCGTTGAGGTAGACATACGGGTAAGGCGTCTCAAATACCGGTACTCCACGCGAAACCGCCGCCTGGTGACTCGGCACGGTGAACCCCCACGGAAACGAGGGAAACGCGTGCTCTGTCCGCGACCAATGCACACACTCCTGCGGCCCTTTGCTAGCGAACGCTTCGCAACGGGCGGAAGCCGGAAAGCCGTGATGACCGAATTCGCGCTCCATCACGATGGTGGAGCGCGATTTCAATGATCTTCAGCTAGCCGATCAGTTCGAATCTCGCGGCTAATTCCCATGTGAATCGTGAACCACCAATTCACTGATGGGGCAAATGAAGCAGGTGACGCGTCCGAGATAAGGGGCGAGCGGGTCAATCGGAGTTTCACCAAGTACAAGCAGAACATTGTGCACGCCACAGATCGGAGGGTTTGAGTCCTTCTTCTTGAAGCATCGTTCTGTCATGTCCGTCCTGTTGAGTGTATGTCGTACGCCGGACATAGTAGCGCAATTGGAGGACTCTTTTACATATTCTTTGGTGATTCTTTTGCGCGTATTTAGTACTTAATAAATATTCCTCAGGATAGGCGAATTTATGGCGAATATGGTCGGCGATCCCGCCGCCGGAAAATGGATGGAAGTTCGTTGCGGACGAGAAAGCGTGGACGACTAATCCAATTACTTTCAGAATTCTGCTGGTGGAAGCCCGAAAGGGCTGTCGTCGTCGACCAGCGTAATCAAGGTGCCTGTTCGAGCGCGAATGTCCGACGGAGCGGCATCCTGACGCATCTCTAAAAAACTCTAGTTGAGTAAGCAAACGAGTTCATTCTTGCCGTGAACACTTTGTTCAATCACATTACTATGTGACTTATAAAGAATTTATACCAAGCTATTGCTTTAGACTCATAGCATGGACGTAAGTAAGAAGTCCAAGAAGAGGGAAGCGGTGGGAGAGCCGGAGGTTGAAAAAGTTCCTCTCTCCAGCCTGAGGCAGAGACGGCATGGCAAGCACCATGAACTCATGCAGCAGGTGTTGAAAGAGTTAACCGATCTTTCGGGCGATACCGCGCTCAAGGTTCCGCTCGGAGACTTTTCAGCCAAGGACTTGCGCTCGGCAGTATTCCGCGCGGCTGCCTCACAGCATCTGAAGATATCGAGCATTTCTGACGATAATCATTTATATGTTTGGAAAAAACGTTAAGAGGCGTTCCTGAATCTCAACCTGTGAGGCCACGTACGAATGGGAGACAGGAACCCTCGCAGGTTTGAGAACCTGGACTACATGAAAGAGCTGCTCGTCGCGGGCGTTCGCGCCTCGAACCTTGGCATCATATTGTTGGATTCGCAGACACGCTGGGAGTCACTCAACGCTGCCATCACGCGCGAGACTCGGATTCCAGTGGAACAACACATTGGAAAGAGCACACGCGAAATCGTGGGCGAACTTGCACGACAGATCGAACCAACCTACGAGAAGGTGTTGCGCACAGGCAAGCCAGGATCCGCTTGGATTGTGGGCCATGTGCGTGACACTCCAGAGATCGGCTATTGGTTCGATTATTGCTTCCCCATCTTTGACAAGTCGCGGCGGGTGCAGCAACTTGGCCTGTTTGTGGTGAACGTCACCGCCGAAAGGACATCGACCGAGATATTGAAAGCCCTCGCCACAAACTCAAAGGTCCGGATGGCGCAGGCCGCCGGCATTCTTGAGAGGTTTGATCAATCCGTCCGCGCCTATCACTCTCACCTGCGAATGAGTCTCTGTAAACTCGCCTGCCCTTCTACGGAAGCCGCTAGAAGGGCTGACGGCTTTCGTTTGTCGCTGGAACATCTGGACGATGACATACGGCTGATGCAGGAACTCATCTACGCTGTGATTGCCCAGTTCCCTGTCCCTGAGTGCTGAGTCTGCGATACCGGTCCATAGTCGACTCGCGGCGCAGGCGATTGCAGGAGTGCGGATGCTCCGTGCCAGGAAAAAATGGCGCCCAAAGATGCCGAACTTTCCGGGGGCAGATTTTCAGGCAGCAGAGCCTCGGCTTTCGCGCCAAGGGGAAGATCGATCGCGCCCCTGAATTGAGAACTTTCGTCATCATTGGCGAGGGGTGAATGCATCTATTCTTAAAGAAAGGTATTACAGTCGGCGGAGTTTGGATTTGAGGCGCCCGCCCTAAAGCCATTCGTTGAGGGAGACGCCGTTGGTGCAAGTTTCAGATGTGGTAGAAGTCGCAGATACCCGTACTGTCGGCGAAACGGCGGCCCAAACCGTATGCGCCGTAGGGCCGGCTCCTCCGGTTACCCAATCCAAGTGGTATCGCCTGCGCCGGAGCTGCGAACCGGTGCTGAGCTACCTGCTCGACAGCGAAGTGCATACCTATGCCTTCAGCGTGGCGGCTAACGCCATCATCTCGTTCATCCCGTTTATTGTGCTGCTCTACACACTGTCGAGGGCTGTCTTTCATTCGTCGATGATGGTGCGCGTGGTCGGCGAAATGGTGCACTATTTCCTGCCGTCAAACCAGGATTGGGTTGCGGCCAGCCTTGCGGCAGCTGCATCTCGGCAGGGCGTGCAATGGCTCTCGCTGGTAATGATTCTGATTTCGTGCACGGGAATCTTTCTCCCGCTTGAGGTGGCGCTGAACCAGGCTTGGGGCGTGACCAAGAGCCGAAACTACGTCATGAATCAGATGGTGGCATTCGGCCTTGCAATTTTAATGGTGGTGTTGGCCATGGTGAGCATCCTCCTCAGCACGTGGCAGCGGAAGATTCTCGATGTGCTGTTCTTTCACCACACCGACAACCTTTTCTTTGAGGGAATCAGCTATCTGTGGCTTGCGCTCTCGACAGGCATCGCGTCCATTCTGTTCTTTTTTTCGATCTACTGGATCCTTCCCAATCGCAGGATTCCCGCGCGCCACGTGCTGCGGACGTCCGTGGTGACCGGAGTCATCTGGCTGCTGGCCAAGAATATCTATGTCGCGGTGTTGCCGTACCTGGATCTCAAGGCGCTCTACGGCCCATTTTACGTCTCGGTGGGATTGCTGTTCTGGGCGTATATCTCGGGCCTGATCTTGTTTGCCGGGGCCCAATTCAGCGTGACGCGATTCAACGGACAGAAGTGAACGGCGAGCAGTGGACAGGGAACAGGCATCGTCGCAGACCGGGCCAGCCGGGGCATCAGGTGGGTGCTAGAATCGCCGTCATGAATGATTTCCCTATGTTCATGAAGCACGCGGCAAACAGGATCGCGACCGCGAACAATGCAACATCCGGAGTGAAGGGATACGTTTTCGACGGAGCGGACGGGAGCCAGATGGCGTTTTGGACGTGCAGTCAAACAGCGTCTTCCTCCGCGCATGCGCATGAGTTCGACGAGTACATGATCGTAGTGCAGGGTTGCTATACCCTCGTCATTGATGGTCTGCACATTCCGCTGAATGCCGGAGCTGAATACCTGATACCAAAAGGCGTCCTGCACTGCGGCGAAGTCCTCGCGGGAACTCGCACGATACACGCTTTCGGAGGGCACCGCGCGAATCGAATCTCAGCGACCGTTGCAGAGAATTAAGGCAGCCTGAAGGCTTTCACAGCAATCGCGTTGGGGCTGCGGCCTGCGGGCAGCATGGTGAAAAGCGAATGCGAGGCAGTGCGCACCACGGCCACGTCACCCGAGCGGGCATCGACGACAAATAGCAGATGGCCGGAAGCCGAGAAGGCGAGCGCCGATGGGCCGTCGCCGACGTGAATGGAGCCTGTGCGTTTGCCATCGTCGATGGCGTAGATAGTGACCTCCTGCGAGCGCAAGTTCCCTACATAGAGCAGGGAATTATCAGAAGAAACAAGGCCGCGCACCGGATCGGCGCCCATCAGGTAAGCGCCCAGTACGTCGTCGGTCCCAGTAATCACTTCGGAGATGGAATCGCTGAGTGAATTTGAAACGAAGATCTCGCCGCCGTCGGGCTTGAGCGCGAGTTGGACCGGCTGGCGGCCAACATCCAGCAGGGATTCGACCTGATCGGTCGCGACCTGATCTTTTTGGCCGGGATGCGCGGCATGGGCCAGCGCGATGGCTAAAATCTGGTGGCCACCGGAGCAAGCGGCGAATGCCTTGGTCGAGTCCGGCAGAATGACGACATCATTGGCGCCGGGGCAGCCCTCGAAGACGGTTCGTACCTGACGCGTTGAGGTGTCGACGAGACTCACCGAGTTGCCGCGGCGGTTAGCGATCGCAAGCGTCTTGCCATCAGGGGAAACACGAACCGCGGCGGGTTCCTCACCGGTGCCGATGACGGAAACTTCGCGGCGTGCTTTCAGGTCGATGACCGAAACACTGTTCGAGGCCGAGTTGGCGACGTAGGCCAGCTTGTCCTCTGGATCGAGCGTAAGAGCAACCGGCTGCTTATGTACCCAGATGGTCGCCGCGATACTGTTGTTTTCGGCGTTGATGACGGAGACCGATCCCTGCCCACCGGCGATGCCGGAATTCACGACATAGACTTCGTCGCGCGTATCGCTCGGAGTAACAGCGACAGGATTCGCGCCAACCTGCAGCTCGCGGTCCAGTCGAACGTTGACCACATCGTAGATGGAAACAGTGCCGCTGCCGCCGTTCGTCACGTAGGCATATTCGCGGTAGTTGGCGGGATATTGAGGAAAGTCGTGAGGGCGGCAACCGGCCAGAGGCAGGAGCGCCAGAGTAGTTGCAGAGATGCGGTAGAACCAGCCGCGTCGTCTACGTTGAATTCTCGGCTTAGTGGGCCTTGGCGACATGCGTGTCCGCCGAACCGGTTTCCATTTGCAAGCCGCGCGGCAGCTTGCGATGAACCACCGAGGCGATCTGCTCGATCTCGTCCATCATTAGGGCGAATTGGTTGGGATAGATGGATTGCGCGCCGTCGGAAAGGGCCTTGTCCGGCTGGTGATGTACTTCCACGATAATGCCGTCTGCGCCCGCGGCGATTGCGGCGCGGGACATGGGAAGCACATGGTCGCGCTTGCCCGTGCCGTGGCTTGGGTCCACAAGAATAGGCAAATGGCTCAGCCGCTGCACTGCCGGGACAATGCTGAGGTCGAGCGTGTTGCGTGTGTGGTCGGTAAAGGTGCGAACGCCGCGCTCGCACAGGATGACTTCGTAGTTGCCCTCGCTCATGACGTACTCGGCGGCCATCAGGAACTCATCGAGAGTAGCACTCAAGCCGCGCTTGAGCAGGACGGGCTTGCGCAGGCGCCCTGCATGCTTGAGCAGCGAAAAATTCTGCATGTTGCGCGCGCCGATCTGGATCACATCGGCCCACTCGGCGACCAGTTCGAGGGTTTCGTTGTCGATGGCTTCGGTGACAATGCGCAGGCCGAATTTGTCCCTGATTTCGGCCATGATTTTCAATGCGTCTAGACCGAGACCCTGAAAGGCGTAGGGCGAAGTGCGGGGCTTGTAGGCGCCGCCGCGGAAAAACTGTGCTCCGGCGCGATGCACGCGCTCAGCCACGATAAAGGCCTGCTCGCGACTCTCAATGGCGCACGGTCCGGCGACAATCGTCAGCCCAGGTCCGCCGATCGTCGCGGCAGTTCCCGGAAAGCGGATGACTGTGTTGTCGAGCTTCGTGTCGCGGCTGACCAACTTGTAGGGCTTCGAGACCTGTATGACTTCCTGCACGCCCGGCATTTCTTCGAGCGTGCCCTGTTCGACCTCGCCCTTGTTGCCGGTGATGCCGATGGCGGTGCGGGTTGCGCCGGGCATGGGATGGGCGCGATATCCGAGTTTTTCGATTTTCTGGCAAACGGAGTGCACCTGTTCTTCGGTGGCTTGGGCCTTCATGACGACGAGCATAAGTTCACCTTTTGGGCGGCTTCTCCTGCAGCGAAGCGCAAGAAGGTCGAGCTTGGCTCGACGGACAGCCGAGGCGGCTGTCCCCACATGGTTCGTTTCTAAGTCTACCGTTGGCCGCACTCGCACCGCAAATAGGGCAGGTGGAATGAATCCGCCGGGTTGGGAGAGCATCCAACGAAAAGATTATTGACAATTCTGCGGTAGCGATCCCCCAGGAGAGTTCTTCATGAAAGCAGCAGTCGTTCCCTCTGTTAATGGCAAGTGGGAAGTGAAAGAGTGGGAGACTCCCAAGGCCGGTCCCAATCAAGTCGTCATCAAAATTCGTGCTAGTGGCCTCTGTTATACGGACGTGCATTTGACCCACGGTCTGTTCCCGCTGCAGTTTCCGCGCGTCCTGGGGCATGAGCCGGTGGGGGAGATTGTCGAAGTTGGTCCCGGTGTGACCACCCGCAAAGTCGGAGACCGGGTCGGCGTGGGCTGGGTGCAAAAAGGCTGCGGGCGCTGCGAATGGTGCCTGCGCGGCAAGAAGGAGTTGTGCCAGAACAACATCTCTACCGGCATTTCCACACAGGGGAGTCACGCCGAATACATGCTCGCCCACGCGGACGCGACGATGCTGATTCCGGACGCGCTTGCGTACGAGCAGGCTGCGCCGATTTTCTGTGCGGGATACACCGTATGGAGCGGTCTGCGGGCGGCCGATCCTAAGCCGCACGAGCGAGTCGCAGTGGTTGGCATTGGAGGACTCGGACATCTGGCGCTGCAGTACTCCAAGGCGTCGGGCTTCGAGACCATCGCGGTGACCAAGTCGAAAGACAAGGAGAAGATGATTCGCGAGTTGGGAGCCGACGAAGTGGTTGAGAGCGGCGAGAAACTGCTCGCCGCGGGAGGAGCGGACGTTTTGCTGGCGACCTCGAATTCGTGGGCCGCCACCGCGGATGCGGCGAAGGGCATGCGTCCCGATGGCCGCATCATTCTGATGGGAGTTGGCCACGAGCCGCTGAACTACAATCCTGAACTCATGTTCAAGCGCGTGCGGCTGATTGGTTCCAGCCAGAACGGGCCGGAGTATCTGTATGAGGCGCTAGACTATGCCGCAAAGGGCAAAGTGAAGGTGGTGGCGGAGACCTACAAACTCGAGGACATCGCCAAGGCGTATGACCGGGTGTCGGACGGCAAGGTGCGATTCCGGGCTGTTATCACGATGAATTGATTCCGATGAAGGTCGGGCGCGGGACGAGCGTGCCTGCCCGTCCCGCTAACCAACCACGGCTCGATATACTTCTGCCATGCCCCGCTCGATGGCGCGCGAACAGGATATTCTCAAGCGGTCCGCGCCGAAGCGCCCGCCCCGCCTGACATCCCGCCGCATTGGCAGTCACACCTCTTCCGCGGGAGGTGTGCAGAACGCCGCCGAGCGCGCCTATCGGTTGGGCTGCAATACGTTTCAGATTTTCTCGTCCAGCCCGCGCCAGTGGGCTCCGTATGAGCTGGGCGAGTTGCAATGCGCCGAGATGAATCGGTTGCGGGCAGGGTACGACCTTAAGCCGCTGGTGATTCACACGAACTACCTGGTGAACCTTGCCAGCTCGAGTGAAACTTTTCTGCAGAAGTCGATGAAGGCGTTTCGCGGCGAGGTGGAGCGTGCGCTTGCTTTGTGCGCGGGGTACCTGGTGCTGCACCCTGGGTCCTTTCGCGGTAGTGACCGCGAGCAGGGGCTCGTGCGTACCGCTGCTGCGATCGCAGCATCGACGCAGGGGCTTGACCTTGCCAAGGGAGGCTTGACAATCCTGATCGAAAACACGGCTGGAGCGGAGTTCTCGCTGGGCGGCAGCTTCGAGCAGGTGGCGGAGATTCTGGAGCGTCTGCGGGGCGCGGTTCCGGTGGGAGCGTGCATTGACACCTGCCACACGCACGCTGCGGGATACGACATTGTCAGCGAAGAAGGGCTCTATGTGACGCTGCAGCATCTCGATGCCACCGTCGGGTTGAATCACGTCAAGGTCTGGCACTGCAATGACGCCAAAGCGGCGCGGGGATCGAAGCTCGACCGGCATCAGCAGATCGGGAAGGGAATGATCGGCAAGGAAACGTTTCGGGTGCTGCTCAACGATCTTCGCCTGGCCCATGCGGCGTTCATCGCAGAAACGCCGATTGAGAAGCCGGGAGATGACCGGAGGAATGTCGATGCTCTCAAAAAGCTGGTGGCGGGTACCTAGGTTGCGCCAGTAGTTGGAGACGTTGCCAGTAGCGTCGCCGTAGTCCGATACTCTTCTGCATGAAACTCTACCGTTCCCGCCGCGGTTTGTTGGCCGAGCAGGCTGGCCGCTTTTACACCTTGAATGCGTCTTCCTGGGATGATCTGGTCTCACGCGAACATCTGCGGGATTGCCTGGAGCGACTGATGGTTGACGCGAAGCCGGCGGATGCGGTGGCGCCACAAGATTTGCTTCCGCCCATTGGCAGTCAGGAGGTGTGGGCGGCAGGCGTGACGTACTATCGCAGCCGCGACGCGCGGATGGAGGAAGCGAAGGGCGCGGGCGGCCCAAGTTTTGCCGGAACTAGGCGGTCCCTGAAAGATGAGGGGTGGGAAGGGGCCGTAGGGGCGGAGGGCGGAGAGGAGCCAGGCGAGGCAGCGGAGCCAGTCGGCGCGGGAGGCGAGGTTGAGGATCGCGGGGTTGGGGGTTAGGCTCGCTTCGCTCGCGGGGTTNNTCGGGTGGTGGGTCCGGAGGCGAAAGTGGCGATTCGCGACGATGCTTCGTGGTCTGTGCCGGAGCCGGAGTTGACTCTGTTTGTTTCCCCGGGCGGGAAGATTGCCGGCTACACCATTGGCAACGACATGAGTTCGCGGGACATTGAAGGCGAAAATCCCTTGTATCTTCCGCAGGCCAAGGTTTACGACCGCAGTTGCGCGCTCGGGCCCTGCCTGTTGGTCGCGGATGAGCCATTGCCTGCTACCACGGAAATTGCGCTGGAGATTCGACGCGGTGGTGTGTTGGCATTTTCCGGCGCGACTACGCTGAAGGAAATGAAGCGGAGGCCGGAGGAACTGGTGGAGTATCTCTACCGCAATAACAGTTTTCCGAAGGGGTGCTTTCTTCTGACCGGTACGGGCGTC
>PLKY01000090.1 GCA_003140785.1 Acidobacteriaceae bacterium
TCTGGCCGGTCCACTGCATCAGGTAGGTCTGGATGAATTCAAAGAGATAGGCGGAGATCTGCAGAGCCAGATAGATCCCAGCTAGCTGGGTGATGCCCCGTATGGGGTCCGAGCTGAGATGGCGCGTGAGCCAGTCAGCGGCTCCGAAGCCGTGCGCCACGGGGGTTGCGGCATGGCCCGAGTTCGATCCAGACGGGAAGTAGTGGTCGATTCCCACCATGACTAGAAACGGCCCGGACACATCGCTGAGGGATTTGAGTGTCACAGCAGCAGAAGAAACGGCAGCCTGCCACTTGTAAGGAAGCAGATAGCGGCCGAGGCGTCGCATGAGGCGCGAATCGTAGACCTTCCCGACCGGATCTTCGTCGTACTTCCGCAGGTCGGGCTTGCGGGCTTCATTCGGGGCCCGGTTGGTCGGTTTTGAGTTCTTTTCTGCCTGGTCCGACATCGGTCGCCTGAGCTTCAATTTCTATTTTACGGGCAAGACGACAGGCCAGAGCATTGGCCGGAAGGTGCTGGACGGTGACCACGCTCAATTCGTGGATGTGTCCCATTTAGATGGTGCCCTTCGTGTCAGCGATTGCACTAAACTCAAAACGTGGGCTTCCAGGAATTCCTAGGCAACACGGCCACAGTGACGCATCTGCGCGAGTCAATTGCGGCGGGCCGATTTCCCCAGTCGATGATTCTCGCCGGACCGAAGGGCGCTGGCAAATACACGCTGGCGTTGATGCTGGCGCGCGCAGTGAACTGCCTGCAGCCGGTCGAATCGGATGGCCTGCCCGATTTCTGCGGCAAATGCCGGAACTGCGAGCGCATCGGAGAGGCGGCGAATCTCGAAGAGCGCGTGGCCGAGGCCGTTGCGGCGCGCGACGAGATGCGCGATGCGGACAAACGCGAGACGCGCATCCTCGTTCAGACCCACCCCGATGTGCTGATCGTGCCGCCTGATCCACCGCAGCTCATGATCAAGATGGGCCAGGTACGGCAGGTGATTCACGTGGCGTATTACCGGCCGCCGGTAGAGGCCAGCCGCACATTCACGATCTTTACATCGTCGGCCTTCATGAAAGAGGCGGCCAACAGCCTGTTGAAAGTGCTGGAGGAGCCGCCGGCGCACACGTCACTGGTCTTGCTCACCGAAAACCCACAGGAACTGCTGCCGACGATTCGTTCGCGGGCCACGATCTACCGGTTGGGTGCGCTTCCGGCGAGCGACTTGGAGTCGATGCTCGCAGAGCGCAGGCCGGAGCTGAAGCCGCAGGAACGAGCCCTGATTGCGCGGCTGTCAGAAGGAGCGGTGGGCCGCGCGCTGAAACTCGACTTAGAGGTTTATCTCGCCAGCCGCCAGGACGCGCTGATCGTGTTGATAACGGCGCTGAAGGAACCGGACTATTCGCAACTCTTTCGTGTCACGGAGACCTACCGCGCCGGAGCGGACGGGCAGGAGAAAACGGTCAACTTGCTGCGCGCTCTGGGCAGCCTGGTGGAGGACCTGTTGCTGATGGTAGCGGGCGCTCCCGCACTGGTGCGGAATGTGGATATGTCCGCCGAATTAGAACGGCTGGCGCAGGGGCTCACCGTGGACTGGATTGACGGCGCCGCAAGGGCGCTGGCGCAAGTGGAGCAGGGAATGCGGCGTAATCTGCTTCGATCACTGTCGTTGGATGCGATGGCTGTGAGTCTGGCCGAGCGCTGACCGGAGCGCTCCAAACGAAAAAGCAACCTGTGACAATCGCCGGGCATCTTTTCGAGTAGAATCAGGCAAACTCCTGGACCGGAAGCCGGCACGACGAGCGATCCCCCTGTGGTATTGCACGTGTGTCTTTCTGGCTCAGGAGACTCCTGCGAAACGCGCATCCGATCCAAATTGCAGCCAGTGCAGATACAACATCATTGCTGTGCGTCGCGTCTTCTGAAATTGTTGTTGTTTCGGTGTCGGGCCTCACGAAAACAAGGAGGATCGTAACCATGAACACTCAAGCCGCATTGACCGGGATTGAAAACGAGCCGAAAGTGCCTGCTTCGTTGTCCCCTCCTCGAAATGGAAGGAAGGCACCCCTTCCATTCCACTTTACGCATCACGGCATGGAAGATGAGGGCGGACAGCGGCAGGCCGAGCTGTTTTATCTTCAGAAACAAATCCAATCGCAGACGCCGATGGTGATTGTGCTTGCCGATGGCGAGCATGTGGAGGGCTGCATCGAGTGGTACGACCGCCGCACGTTGAAAGTACGCGGGCGCGACAAAGTCCTGATTTATAAATCGGCGATTAAATACATGTATAAAGTGGGCGAGAACGGGCTGTAGGGTGCAGATTCGTTTCTTCGGATTTCACGCTTGGACGCAGCGGACTGCGCATTGTTTTAGTGAGCGGCTTTGCAAAGGCGATCGCGGATCGCAGCGCCTAGCCCATCGGCGGGCGGCTGCGGACAAACAATCATCGTGCAGTCTTGGGCGTCAAGCGCTCGCAGGCCTGCGTACAGGTTTCGCGCCAGTTCATCAGGAGCGCTCCAGTGTCCCCAGGGAAAAACGGTTGCAGTGGGGTGGGAGGCGATCAACTCCAAAGCGGAAATCTCGACGGGAAGCAAGAAACCCAGGCGCTCTGACGCATTTCGCTCGGCTTCCTCTGCGATGCGACCCGGCAGTGCGGCCAGCGGAGCGTCGACCAGGATGAGCCGCGCGCGAGGCGCATAGTGGCGCAGTCCGACGCCGGGCGAGGGCAGCGCTTCGCGAGGCGTGGCTTGGGGCTGGATGGAGGATTGGAAGTAGTCCACAGGGCCCGCAATCTCGCGAATTTGCTGCTGGGTAATGGCGCCAGGCCTGTAGATCATCATCGGGCGCTGGTTTGGGTCGAGCACCGTGGATTCCACCCCGTGTTCCGTTGGGCCCGCATCCAGGACCACATCAATGCGACTGTCGAGGTCATCGAATACGTGGGCAGCAGTGGTGGGGCTGATGTGGCCGAAAACGTTGGCACTGGGCGCGGCCACGGGCACGCCTGCCTGACGAATGAGTTCGAAGGCGACTGGATGCGCAGGCATGCGAATACCGACCAGGGCGCGCCCGGCAGTGACTGCGTCCGGTACTGACGCGGAACGCGGCAGGAGCAAAGTAAGAGGGCCTGGCCAGAAACTCACCATCAGTTCCCGCGCACGTGAAGGAATCTCCGAAACCAGATTTTGCAGCATCGGATTTTTCGCGACGTTCCCCGCGATGTGAACGATTACCGGGTCCCACGCAGGACGCTGCTTGGCCTCAAAGATGCGGCCCACTGCGGCAGCGTCGAGCGCGTTGGCGCCGAGGCCATAAACAGTCTCGGTCGGGAACGCAACCAGTCCGCCAGAGCGTAGTGTGTCGGCTGCCTGGGCGATGGCCCGGCGTGACCCTGCATGATCGAGATGCGCGGGGTCCACAGACAGGCGAAGAGTCTTCACAGGTCTATTGTCGCTCGTCCGCTGCCGTATACTCACTTACCATGGCGATCGAGACCGAGATTAAATTCCGAGTGGACGATCTGGAGGGATTGGCGAGGCGGCTTGAGGAAGCCGGATTCCGATTGGAAACGCCGCGTGAATTCGAAAGCAATGTGCTTTATGACACGCCCGATCGGGCGATGCGCGCGCGCACGGAGATTTTGCGCATCCGGCACTATGGCGGACGATGTGTCGTCACGCATAAGCGGCTGCCGGAAAACGGCCCGGGCGAGGACCGACACAAGCACCGGATTGAGACCGAGACGGTGGTGGCCGACGGCGAAGTACTGGCGGAGATTTTTGAATCGCTCGGGCTGGTTGCCGTGTTTCGCTACGAAAAATGGCGTTCCGAGTGGAACGATGGGGAAGGCCATTGTGTGCTGGACGAGACACCGATCGGCAACTTTGCCGAGCTCGAGGGCGAGCCCGCATGGATTGACCGCGTCGCGGAACGAATCGGCGTGAATCCTGCTCAATACGTGACTCTGAGCTATGGACGGCTTTTCGACCTGTGGCGCGAAGAACAGAACTCGTCGGCACAGGATCTGACGTTTGACGCCGTTGCGTCCAGCGGTCGTCGCGGCTGAGAGCCAATTTGTCGCATCTCTTGAATTGCAGTTTGGGCAGCTCCGTGAGACGGCTTTCGGACCAACCATGCACAAATCCACCCATCGGATAAAGTCGTTTCACCTTGCGCCGATACAATTCCCATACGGCTTGTCGGGAGGGTGGAATGGGAATTGGGTGGAAGACCAGCGCGCGGTTCGCATTGCGTCGATCGGGATTAATAGCGCTCGCAATGGCGTTTGTGTTTGTGCTTTCCGGCAGAGCGGCGGATGAGCGTGCAGTGAAATCGCGTGTCGCGCCGGTCTACCCCGAGATCGCGAAACGCATGAGAATTAGCGGAGTCGTGAAGCTTGAAGTTACCGTCGACCCAGACGGCAAGGTTACGGATGTGAAACCGGTGAGCGGCAATGGCATGCTGTCCCAGGCAGCTCAGGATGCGGTGCGCAAGTGGAGATTCGCACCTGGTCCGGCGCAGACGGTCGTGGATCTGGATCTCAATTTCGCTCTGGCCCAGTAAGCCGGTCCAGCTCCAAAGGGGCCTGAGTTCGTTCCGCTGACCGGCCCTGTGACCTATTTCTCGGCGCCGTGGCACTTCTTGTATTTCTTGCCTGACCCGCAGGGGCAGGGATCATTGCGGCCCACCTTTTCCCCTGTGTGCCGCTGGGCAGGCTCGCTCGATTCGCCCGCTCCCGCACGGCTCGCCACAGCAAGCTCGCGCTGTTTCTTGCGCTGAAACTCCTTCTCGAGAGCGTCGATCGTGGTCGAAGGCTGGCGGGTGGGCATCGAGATCTCCCGCGGCTGCGCGCCATTGCCATTAATGGGATATGCCGCGCTGGCCACTGGCGGCGCAGGGGGAACATCCCGGCGCGGTTCAGGCGCGGCGTTCAAAGGCTGGCCATCGGGCCCAAGGATCTGCATCCGGAAGAGATAGCGCACCGTGTCTTCCTGGAACTTCAGCATCATGGCCTCAAACATGTCGAAGGATTCCCGCTTGTAGGCGACGAGCGGGTCTTGCTGCGCATAGCCGCGCAGGCCGATGCCCTCTTTGAGGTGGTCCATCGAGAGCAGGTGGTCCTTCCACAGCCCATCGATGACGTTGAGCATGATCATCCGCTCGTGATGACGCATCATTTCAGAACCGAGAATCTTCTCTTTGGACTCGTAGTGTTCTTTCAGCTTTTCAAAGATGGAGTCGCCGAGTTCGTGGCGTGAGAGAACCTGCGCGTCGATGCCCGCGGCGGAAAGGCTCAGGCCGAAATGGCCTATGAGCTTCTCTTCCAGGCCCTTGATGTTCCATTGGTCTGGGCGCACTTTTTCGCCGGCAAACTCGTCCAGAAGGCCGCTGAGAATTCCGCCGACATAATCTTCCAATATCAGCTCGCGCTGTTCGACCCCTTCAAGCAACTGGCGACGCAAGCCATAAACAGCCTCGCGTTGCTTGTTCATTACGTCGTCGTACTCGAGGAGGTGTTTGCGCGATTCGAAGTTCTGCGACTCGACGGCTTTCTGTGCGCCTTCGATGCGCTTGGAAATCATGCGCGACTCAATGGGCACGCCTTCTTCCATGCCCAGCCGCTCCAGCAGCGTCGAGACCCACTGCTTGGCGAAGATGCGCATCAGGTCGTCTTCAAGCGAAAGATAGAAGCGCGATGCACCCGGATCACCTTGGCGGCCCGCGCGTCCGCGCAGTTGGTTGTCGATGCGTCGCGACTCGTGCCGCTCGGTGCCGAGAATGAAGAGTCCACCGGCGCCAACCACATCTTCGTGATCCTGTTTCGCGGCCGCGGCGTGTACCTGGTTCACTTCGGCCCACTCCGGTTCGGAGACCTCGAATTCCTGTCCCTGATAGTAGAAGCGGAGGAAACCCTTCGGTGCGGATGGATTGATGGCTCCTTCGGCAAGGCTGACGGCGCGTGCACGGCCCTTTTTCACCAGCTCCTGGCGCGTCATGAAGTCGGCGTTGCCGCCGAGAAGGATGTCGGTGCCACGCCCGGCCATGTTCGTCGAAATGGTGACCATGCCGAGGCGGCCCGCCTGCGCGACGATCTCGGCTTCTTTCTCGTGGAATTTCGCGTTGAGCACGACGTGCCGCACTCCCTTGCGCGCGAGAATTCCCGAAAGCAGTTCGCTCTTTTCGATGGACGTGGTGCCCACCAGGACCGGCTGCTTCTGCTCATGCAGTTCGGCGATCTCATCCGCGACGGCCTTGTACTTCTCCTTTGTGGTACGGAAGACGACGTCGGAGTTCTCCTTACGCAACATCGGTTTGTTGGTGGGAATGACCACGATTTCGAGTTTGTAAATTTTCTCGAACTCGGCGGCCTCGGTTTCGGCCGTGCCCGTCATGCCGCTCAACTTCTTGTAGAGGCGAAAATAATTCTGGAAGGTAATGGTCGCGAGCGTCTGGTCTTCCTTGCGGATGCTGACGCCTTCCTTGGCCTCAATGGATTGATGCAGCCCATCGCTCCAGCGGCGGCCCGGCATCAGGCGGCCAGTGAAAGTGTCGACGATAATGACCTCGCCGTCCTTGACCACATAGTCCACGTCGCGCTTGTAGAGCGCGTGGGCCTTGATGCCTGTTTCCACGTAGTGCTTCAGGTCCCAGTTCTCCGCATCGGCGATATTGTCGATGCCGAGAGCCTTCTCGATCGTGATCCAGCCTTCGTCGGTGACGCCAATCGTCCGATGCTTTTCGTCGACGACGTAATCGCCGGAGAAATACTTTTCGCCTTCGCCTAGTTGAATGCCAAGCTCGTTTTGACGTTTGTGATCGAGCGATTCTACTTCCTCGCCCAGTTGGAGCGTGGGAATGATCTTGCGCACGCGTGCGTATTTATCGGTCGTCTGCTCGGTGGGTCCGGAGATGATGAGCGGAGTGCGCGCTTCGTCGATGAGAATCGAATCCACTTCGTCGACGATGGCGTGATAGTGGCCGCGTTGCACGCAGGCCTCAAGCTCGAACTTCATATTGTCGCGCAGATAGTCGAAG
>PLKY01000023.1 GCA_003140785.1 Acidobacteriaceae bacterium
AAATCATTACTGTAACCCACCCGACCTTGTTATTTGCACCAGAACCCCCTCTTCTTGCTTATGCGGACGGAGCCTGCTCTTTGGCCCAACGACCTTCCATGATGCTCCGAAAGCTCGGGACGCCAGCATATCGCGCTGCTTCTCGCTCTTCCGTCTCATCCCGTAGCTTTGTAAACAGGGCGCAGACCTCAGGCGGCAAAGCACACTTCGGCAACACAAAGGGGTTCTCAACAAAATCGACTTTGTATTCGATGATGCCGCCCCCTTCGGCTTCAGGCCGAAGAAACAAAACAGCACCCAGGCGCTCGTATGTGTAGAAGTCGTCCGGATCGCTAGGGTCGTGATTTGGATGCAGAAACTCCTGAGTTACATATTCGGCAAGTCCGGGGAGACCTACCGCAGAGATCACGCAATCGTCAACAACAACCGCAAGGTTTGGGCAGCTATCGGTGAGCTTATGCAGTGCATTTCGTCTCACCACGTCCATCGTGGTGTGGTGTTGTCTGGCGTCAAGCGATCTTCNNTTCCGGTCGTGTTGCCTCAAACAGAAATGTTACCGAAGAATTTCGCGTGTTTCTGCCCAAAATCTGACGTCGACTGCGATGAAAATCTTTCGACCGTCAGGACCTTTCTGCAGGATACTTGTGCTGGTTGGTGAAGCGGAGCCGGGCAATGGTGGAGACCAACCCGTCAAGGAATAGCCAACTGGAGACTCATCCAGACGATGAGCTGGGGCGTTTGACCCGAGGGTCTGCGCCCCATCGGATGGAAAGATTTCCCCATGCCTTGAAAAACTCATATTTCAAGCCGCCGCGAAGCGGCATCCTCGATGTTCTGCTCTGTCGGTATTAGATGTAACTCGTCGATTGGTCTCTGTGTGGATTGAGGCTCAGCTCCGTAAACCAGTTGCTGTACGATTTGCTTCCGCCAAACGCGAACTCGGCGCTGCAAAGTACGCAGCTGCCCGTCGTGGAATTCGCCGAAACCGCTGGCTTGCAATCGCTTAAACATTGATTTGGCTTCCATATCAGGTCTTTCTTCCAGCCATCCAAGCAACACTGGCCAGACTGCGGCAAAGGGATCAGGCCGCGTTCTGCCATGTTTGCCCGGTTTCGCTTCCTGGCGATGCGTCGGCCGTATTTCGCCGGTGCGCCATGCTGTTGCTAAGCTCTTCACAAAGGTAGAAGCATCCGGCGCCGCCGTCTCCGGCGTTCTGTCTTTGCTCAACGCCATCAGCATATCCTGCGCCTCGCGAATGCTTTTCAACAGCAACACTGGATCAAGCGGTTCCATCTGCCGCTTCAGTGCCGCTTTGATTTCAGAGGAAACATCATCTCGCAGAAGCAGTCTACGGCAAGGTGTTTCCGGGAGTTCATACTTCTTGTGGACTCGCGCACCTTCCCGCGTCTTCGACTTCAACTTAAAGGACGGCTGGAAGAAGTTGATGTAAAGGCGAGATGATTCGTAGAGTCGACGCAATGCCGCGGTTTCACTGAGGCCCTCCAGCCGGCCGTAACCAATCAGCTTGCGAACAACCGCCCCGTTCTTCTGTTCGACCCATGCCTGGTCGTTCTTTCGATAGGCGCGGCTGCGGGTGAAGACGATGCCTTGCTTCTGGCAATAGTCCCACAGCGTGTCGTTCATAAATGCGCTATCGTTGTCTGTATCAAGCCCGAGCAGGGGAAATGGGAGTCTGCGCCGCAGACCGGTAATGGCTTCCACAATGAGGGTCTGCTCGCGAACCGGAATGGCCAGGCACTCAGTCCAACCAGTAGCCACATCCGTCAACACCAGCGAATGCACAAAAGTGCCCACCAGCTTCGTTCCGCAATGAACCACCATGTCCATTTCCATGAAGCCGGGGCCAATGCCTTCCCAATCTGCAAAGGTGCGAACTGGTACCAACTTCCTCACGCGGCTTAGCCGAGCGGCTTTCTTCTTACGCCCTCCTGAAGCCATCTCTCTAACAGGACGAAGCAGCCGATCGATAGTAGCAGCACTGATGGCCAACAGTTGCTCCTTCACGCCATCCTGCAAATGCAGATGCCCATGCCGCTCCATGGCCTCGATTAAAGATGGCAGCAAAGACTTCAATCGTTTGCCGCAAATCCGGTCGGATGCCTCCCACAACACAATCAGTGCTTCCTTCACCGCTTCCAGGTAGATGCGGTGCCCAACCTTTCGCCCTTGATAGGTATGCCCCTCGGTGGTCAACAGCCGGATTGCGTGCTTGCGGTGATAACTTGTCAACTTAACAAACTCATCCAGGATCAGCTTCTTTCCGTTTCGATCCGCCGCTTGATAGCGCTGGCTGATTGCAGCCGTCAGATCTCGGCGCGTAGTCAGCTTGATCTGTCTCCTCATTTTGCCCTCCGAGGTGCCTTCACCTTGGGTAGCATTTTCAATGAGGCAACGACCCTCGCTCGGTAACAAAAACGGTGAGTCAATGCGGTCGAACTTTACGATTGTCGCCCATCATGGTGTGGAGCTACAGCACTGCCCTCGCAAACTCCCGGAATAAACTTGTCCAGCTTCACCCGGTCGAAACGTCGCTGCTTCTCCTCGGTAGAAAGCCGATTCAATTCTGCGCGGCTCTGGGGCACGCGCTCGGCCCTCCAACTGGGCTGCTTAACTTCGACGAACACGGCTGGCGAGTTGGCAAGGGATACAAGGAGATCTCCCTTTTTGCCGCCTTCTCCGATAGGCTCCCATTGGAGGATTCGAAGGCCGTTTCTGGACTGATGGAACGCCGCTCTCGCCTCGGCGAGTTGTGCATCACGATGTTGAGGATTTCTGGCCTTTTGGATAACAGAAACGAACGCCGCGAAACGGCTCTCCCGCTTCAAAAAGGCTAAGACCTCTTCAACATCATCGGACCAGACCCGAGGGCCAGGGAAGCCATCTGCTCCAAGCCAGTTTGCGCCGGACAGAAGTTGTCGCGTAAGTGGTCCATGTTGAACCGCGGAAGAACGGCCCGAAGCCGATCGAATTGCTGGATTACTCTGAGGCATTTTGCCTCCTACAGCAGGGAAGAAATACCTGCTATCCACTCATCTTTTGGAGCCCGAGAGCGGATCATCTAAAGGGCGAGTTACAACACCATTATATATTCGCCCGACAAATCTGCACAAATCTAAACCCAGCAATGGAAAAACTTAAGCTCAACCTAGATCGAAAGCGCCTGCGGTGTTCCCTGCTTTCTCTTAGCTCCGCCGACTGGCTAGATTTACAGAAATCACCTGTACGGACTCGTCGGGGCGGGAGACTGCGGTTCGAAGTAAGCAATCCTTATTGCTGTTGGGAAAGAGTCTGAAAGAGAGCCACTGAATTCAACGAGGAGGGTTAGGAGTCGCAGCGGACGAATGTGTGCTGTTCAGCTGCGCGCAAATCTGGAACTCCAGCGCGGCACGCTCACTGAGTCCTTCCTTGCGATAGAGCTGTCCGAGTTTGAAATGTAAACCGGGGATCTTGGGCGCCAATTCAACAGCCTTCTCAAGCTCGCTTTGTGCTTGTGGTAACTTCTCCTGCGCGGCATAGACCCGGGCCAGTTCTTCGTGAATCCGGGGGTTGTCCGGAGCCAGCGCAGCAGCCCTTGCGAGGTAAAGAATTGCCTTGTCGAAGTTAGTCTGATCTGCGAACAGAGACCCAAGATTGAGAAACGGCTGCGGATCCGTGGGCGCCTCTCCCTGCCAATCAATTGCGTTTTGAAATGCGGCCTGTGCCTTCTCGGTGTCGTTCAACTCCACCCACGCCAATCCCAGATTGTTCTCTGCATCCACATGCTTCGGACGCAGGGTCAATGCGCGTTCGAAACTCGAAACGGCAGCAGTGAAATTACTCTCGTTGAATTTGGCACGTCCAAGCAGATACCAGGCGTCGTAATCGTCCGGTTTCTCGACGACGACCGCAGTGAACCACTTATCCGCGTCGCCATAGTCACCCAACATGACGTAGTCGGATGCGACAATCTTCAGTTCATCCGCATGCGGTCGCCGAAGAGCCGCACCTGCAGTGAACTCGCCGAGTGACTCTTTGGCTTCCTTTTTACGAAACAACACATATCCGAGCAGAAAATGTGCCTCCGCCGACGAGGGGTGCCCATGGATATAATCGCGGAGAACCGACTCGGAATCTGCCAGCTTGCCCGTGGCCAAAAGGGAACGCGCCTGTGCAAGCGTATCTACAGAAGCCTGCTGACATAGGACGGATACCGCAAAACAAGTGAAGAATGCGAGAACGAGCGGCTTCATTCGGCGGCTCATCGTTGCCATGGCACTTACTTTCTACCTCTGTCGGCGCACGCAGTCATCTGTCCCAGCATACGTCGCATATCATCGAGGTTTGGAGAATAATAGAGAGCTGCTTTCAACGTGGTGCGAGCGGCAGTCTCGTCGCCTGCCATGCACTCCACCCGCGCCAGATTCATTGCCAGGCCGGGAACATCCTCGTTATCGTCAAACGCCACATGAAGCATTGAAATGGCATCTTTAAGCTTTCCCTCTTTCGCCCTGAGAATAGCAAGGTTCGACAGCGCTGTAAGGTCGCGGGGATCGAGTTCGAGAACTCTGCTGAAGGCGCTTTCTGCCGTTTGACTATCTCCTCGCTCGGCACCAAGATTCCCCAGTGCGTCAAGAGCATCTTTGTCGTTCGAGATCGTCGCTTGCTGTTGTTTAAGCAGCTCCCATGCAGCGGACTCGAACAATCGATCGCCTTCGAGCAGCGATTGATAATAGGCCATACCCAGATCGCGGTCGGAGGCACCGGGAGAAAAGATTGGAACAAGAGTACGTTCGCCGGTTCTCGGTGCCTCAGTTTTCGGTGCCTCCGGAATCTTCAGAATACGATGATCCGTCCATGCCACGTGAAGGATGTTCGCTGCGCCTGCGGCAGGCATGTGACAGCTCGTGCAGTCCTGATTTTCCGGGTGGTGTGCAGTTGCGAACTCCGGCTGACTGTGGCAGCTCAAACATTTGTTCCGATAGAAGGCTGTGCGATGTTCAGCGTCCGGAGTGTAGTGCGGGTCATGACAACTCGTGCACGACATGCGCTCCCCGCTTACGCGTTTGCAAGTGCTTTGGCTAAGCTGTTCCACCTCGCTCACGCCTCGTGCTGTCAAATCCCCGCCAGACTTAACGTAATACGCGACATAACTCGAGATTAAATCTCCTGGGCGATAGTCCAGGGCATTATGCCCGGCACGTTCTATTGACACATCTCCTTCCAGATGGCAGCTAATGCAAACCGAGTCTCTCCGGCCCGCATCCAGCTTTGACGGATTAACAATTGTTCCCTTGCTTTGCGTCAACACATGCTCTCGCGAATCCCCGTGACAAGCCTCGCACGTAATTCCCGAATGCAGGAAAGGCAGGCCTTCATAACGATTGATCGTTCCGGGGTCGGCGTTTCGCACCGAACTCATGTGACATCGCATGCAGCTGCTCTGCATCGGAAGTGGAGGCGGCGCCTGCGCAATGTCGGCAAGGCCCGGCTTCATGTCGTAGCTGTTCGAGGCCGCGTACCAGGCAACAGGAGACTCGAACAGGTAATTGCCTATCGAGTAGAGATAGGTAGTTCCAAGGTGGCCGGAACCGAGAAAGTAAGTCAGGGTGAATCCCTCGGATCCATTCGGCGAGCGAGACGCCAATAGTGCCTTTCCATTAACCGTGGATATCTTGTATTCGACTCCGGATGGTCCGTGCAGGAACGTGGCAGGTTTCAGCTTATCGGTCGCAAGGCCGCTCGCGTTTGCCATCGGAGTCGTCAGGTATTTCCGATAAATTTCCGCATGACAGCCTGCGCACTGCGCGTCAGCTTCGCGAACCGGGGTTGCCTGAGGTCGAGCGGTGCGGGGAATGAAAAGCGCGACGAAGAGCAGGAAACAGATTGCTCCCAGGCTTAAGCGCATGTCTTTCTTAGTGCGCAGCGCTCTTGATGGCGCTGGCGTCATTTGCCTGTTGCGCGATTGAGGCACTGGCCTCCCTCTGCAGAGTGCCATAGGTCACCATTTCCTTTTGCGCTTCCGCAGTCTTTCCCTGCGCCCTGTAAACCGCTGCGAGAAGAAAGTGAATGGTCGGTTCGCGCGGGCTGTCCTTCTCCGCTGTCAAGAGATCAGGCAGCGCCTCAGGCTGCCTGCCTAACCTGACAAGTGCGCGCGCCCGATCCACACGCGCCTGCATGAGCGTGGGACACCGGTCTATTGAACCATTCAGCTGAGTCAGGGCATCCTCGTTTGAGTCGTTGGCTTCGAGCATCGAATTCCCCAGCTTCCAGCGTGCAAGGCAGTTATTGGGATCATTTGTCAATTCCGTCTTGAATTCCTGCTCCGCCGATTCCCATTTTCCAATATTCCAGTAAGCGTCGCCCATATGCATATGTGTGCCGGGTGAGTGTGGGGCCAGATCGACAGCTTTCTTATATTCGACTAATGCGAGATCGTAGTTGTGCATGCTGACATCGATTTCACCGGCAATTTCGTGCGCAACTACCGAGTCAGGATCGATCTCATTAATCTTCCTGAGCGCGCCCTCCGACAACTCCAGATAGGTTTTGCCTAGCAGATACCATGCCTCCTGGTTTTTCGGACTTCGTGCAAGAAATTCATTCAGGTGCGAAGCTGCCTCATCGAATCTGGCCTCATGAATGAGAAGTTGCGAGAGCATCATTTCCACTTGGTCATCCTTCGGATCGGCGCGCAACGCTACACGAAGAGGAGCCTCTGCTTTCTCATTCTCGCCTAACTGGAAATAGCTCATGCCAAGCATTGCCGATGCAGTAGGCATGTCCGGAGTTAGGGCCAGTCCGCGCTTGAGGGCTTCCGAGGCGTGTAAATAATCGTGATCATTGAAGTAGAGTCTGCCCAAGTTGTTGTAAGCCGCGGCTAGATGGGGGGCAAGCTTGATCATTGCCCTGTATTTTTCAATCGCAGTTGTATCGTCGCCACGTTGCTGGGCATCCTTAGCCTCTGCATATAGCTGTTGGACTGCCGGCGTCACCTCTTCGCTGTTCTGCGGGGCAGAAGCCTCCGCAACTGCGACGACGATCGTCGGCCAAACCGGCAGAAAGCACAGCGCCCAATGCAACAACTTTAATCGCCTGATCTTCATTATCGAGAATTATAGTTGACTTTCATTTTCCAATTGGCGCTGTTTCACGAACGGAAGCACTGCTCCGCTAATGCTTATCGGGGCTGAAAACAGCCGGGCTGCCTTTCGGCAACCCGGCTTGACAGTGAAACAATGATCAACCCAACCTTACGATCGGCTGAACGTCAGAACGTCAAATGGAAGCTAACCTGGCCTTGTCGATTTGCGGGATAGTTGCCGAGGGTTCCCGCTGACACGATTTGACCGAATGTGGAGTCGCTCGCGTTGGTGTCAGGATTATTGAACTGCGTTCGGTTGAATGCATTGAAGTAGTCGACCTGCAGGATGCCCTGGAACCGCTCGCCCATGTAAAAGTGCTTGCGGGCGTTCAGGTTTTCATCGGCCCATGGGGCGCCTCGCATGCCGCCGTAATTGCGCAGGGCGGTACCGAGGACGTATTGCGAAGGAGTGACAGTGAATGATGCCGGGTTCCACATCTGAGCGACGCCGATCTTTTTAGCAAAGTAATCGCGCGCCTTCGTGTAGTGCGCCGTGCTCAAGCTGACGGATGAATTGCGGTCGGGACGATCGAATCCGTTGGGAAACGGAGTGCCGTTTTCGCCTATCGAGAGCACTTGGCCGCTCTCATAATCCAGGATCCAGCCGACCTGCCATCCGCCAACCAGGTTGCCGAGCTTTCTGTTGTTGACGAATTTCTTGCCGGGGCCGATCGGCAGTTCATACGTGCCGCTGGCCTTTACTGTTTGCGGCTCGTCTTGAGTGGAGATGGCCCATTCCGGCTTCTGGTTGTACTTGTTGATGCCGCCGGAGGTAAAGCTGGAGAAACCGCTGCTGGTGTTGTCCATGAGGCGGGAGAGCGTGTAACCGATCAGGAAGTTCAACCCGTTGGTGAAGCGCTTTTCGGCCTCGATCTGCGCACTTTGGTAGTAGGTTGTGCCAAATCCTTCAAAGTTGTTGAAGATCTTCGAGTATTGCGGATAAGGCACAAGGGCCTGGGCCACGGTTGCCGACCCGCCAAAGTCATTGACGAAGTTGGGATAGGGAGAATTGACCCCGTCGACCGCAGCAGTGCTCGTAAACGGATCGCTCAGCTTGGAGCCCAACGAAAGGTATGACGGATTCAACTGATTGATCTCGTTATTCTGGCTCGGGAGGTGGACCTCGCGATTGCCGACAAACGCTGCTTGCACGCGCATACTGTAGGGCAGTTCGCGCTGCACGTTGAGGTTCCACTGCTGGCTATACGGAGCGTAGCCGTCCTTGTTGCCGCTGAGGGCGTCAATCTGCGCGCCTCCACCGAGCCCCGGACTGAAGGGCGTGGCGTTGACCGCTGGGAGCGGGTTCGCATCCCAGACACCGTTAGACGATGTGTTGCTCCCGGTCGAATGACGGGCAAATGAACCGGTTAAAAGGTTGCCGTAGTTGACGGCCACCTTGGCGGTGCCATATTCATAGGCGCCGCCATTCAGGAAGGCGATATCCAGGCCGCCTTGGATGACGGTCTTCGAGTTCAGCTCGTAGGCGAAGCCGAAGCGCGGGCCGAAGTGACCAAAATGAGTTGCAGCATGGTCGAATCCGGCACATCCGGTGCAGTTGCCAAACTTGGTGGCAGATCCCGGAATTCCACCTGCTGCGGGATCCGTGCCTGGTTTATCCGGATCGAAGAACACAATTAAGTTGTGGTTCTCCGTGAACGGAACCTGCATATCCCAACGGACACCCAGATTCAGAGTCAGTTTTGGAGTGATCTTGATGTCGTCCTGGACATAGGGCGATAGATCGAGGTTACGCAATTCCAGTTCCTGTGAGTTGCTGCGGTTGGAGGAGTCAGGAAGACCGAGCAAGAAGCTGGCAAAGGCGTTTCCTTCCTGGGAGAAGTTCGCGACGGTGGGGTTGGTCGAGGTCTGCGCCGGACTAAAGTTGAAGTGACCGCCCTCGGTCTGCTCTTCGTTGTCGTCCTGATAGGCACGACGGAATTCGCCACCGAAATTAAAGGTGTTGCGCCCTTTCGACCACAACCAGTTGTTCACAATCGCGATTCCCAGCTTGCGGTTGATGGACTGGAACCAGGAGCCGCTTGTGCCCCAGTCGGTGTAAAAGCGGGCGTCATCGTTCTGGTCGCTGTCAGTTCCAAAAGTGATATTCGGTGGGATGTTCTCGTTCGTCACCAGCGAGGAGGTGTAGCCCTTGGTGATGTTGAACTGGTTGTTGATTTCGCCGATCCAGCCGATTCCAGCCGTCATCACCAGGTGCGGCGTGAGCGTGTTGGTGTAGTTCAGCAGGAAGACGCTGCCCAGCGAGGGTTCAGACTTCTGGCTGTTGAGCGGATTGGGAGCGATGACCAGCGGGTGGTAGTCGAAGCTGTGGGTAGAGTAGCTGTTGCGCCACTGAGTGTAGTGCAGGCTTTGCGTCGGCGTCAAAGTCTGATCGACGACGAAACCCCACACATGCTGAAGGTTGGGATTGACGAAGGGAGCAAAGGTCTTGTTGCTGATCAATCCGCCCGCGCCCGATCCTGGACGGTCCGGATTCGGGACGTATTGCAGCAGCGCCGAGGAGGCCGCGCTGATCCTTCCCGGCGGAATCACGTTGAGCTGCCCGTTGTATTGGAAGATCTGGCCGGTTGTCGGGTCATAGATGTTATTTCCGGTGGCAGCGGCCCAGTCGGTGAAGTCCCCGGATTTCTCGGCGACCGTAGGCACAGTTGAAATGTCCGTATCTTCGTTGTTCTGCTTGTACCACTCCTGGCTGTAGTGCCCGAATGACTTGTTTCGGCCGTCGTAAATGTGGGGAATACGGATGGGGCCTCCGATGTCGAAGCCGTAGTTATTCTCATGGTCGGTCGGCGGCACGCCCGAGCCACCCTGCGACTTCTCATTGAAGAAGCCGACCGAATCAAAGAGGCTATTGCGGTTGATTTCGAATAACTCGCCGTGATACTGATTGGTGCCCGACTTCATCTCGTATGACAACGCACCCTGTCCGAGGCCCCATTGTGCGGAAAACGTTGAACGCTCGACCTTGGACTCTTCCACGAGATCGTAGGGCGGATTGAAGTTGGTCGTGTACCCTTCGGTCTCAGGCTGCGGGGCAGGGATGCCGTTATAGAGAATCTCCTGCTCAAAGTCGACGCCTCCGCTGATGCGGTGAGAGAAGGTGCTGCCGGTGGTGCCAGGCGCGAGGAATTGGAGTTGGTCGATTTGGCGGCCGCGGCCTGCGACTTCGGCGGGCAGCGCTTCTACCACGATCGGCTCAATCGTGCTACCTAACTCCGGCTGGGNNTCGTGTTCAATGCAATCTCGTTGGCGGTGACCTGCACGGTTTCGTCTGTGGCGCCCGCGCTAAGCGTAACGTCGATGGTCGCGGTAGTACTGACATCAATGCTGATGTTCGGCATGACCGACTTCTTAAAGCCGTGAGCATCGACTGCCAGGCTGTATTTTCCAGGCGTTATGCCTTTGAAGGAATAGGTTCCAGCGCTACTTGAAGTGGTGTGATCGGAGATCGCCGTTCCTTCGTTGGTGATGGTCACCTTTGCATCGGCAACAACGGCTCCGCTGGAATCTGTAACAGTTCCGGTGACTCCGGCGCTTGCCTGCGCGGAAGCGGTACGGGGGGCCAGCAGGGCCAGGCACGCGATTGCGAATCCAATGACAAATGGAATCCCGAAGATTCGGGTTGGCCGATGCCAGTTGCGGCTCTCCTGCAGTCTGTGTGTATGCATCACGGGGTCTCCTTATTTCTCTTCCATCTCTTGACGGTGAACCGCGATAGCCGACATCGGAAGTACTTACCGATATTGGCTCACTTGTTTCCGCTGGAATGGAATCGATACCACTTTATAATGGTAACGATTCCATGGCCGCCCAATATAGTTGGTGCGACTTCCTATTGTCAAGAAGTTTTTAGGTTTCCAGTATTTCCGCAATCTTCGTCCCGAGTTAAAGCCGGTCGCGTTCGTTGCCAAATGGGTTTGGTATGGCAAGCCGGAGACCGCTCTTCCTGTGCAACGATCGAAAACGAAACCAGAGTGATGAAACCGAAGATAGAGATGGATGAGATCGAAAAACTTGACGCAGGCTTGTGCACTTGACAGCGCAATCGCCTCGGTCTTTGGAGGACCTACTGTTTTGCGGCCGCTTTGATCGGAGAAAGGAGAGTGGCGTCCACAGGTTCATCGATCTGAATCTGACGATCACCCGCGACATTCGTGAGAGTCTGCACGACTCCGCTTGGCCAACGGACTTCGATACTATCCGCAACCGCGCTGTCGCCAAGCCCGAAATGCACCCGAGGGTCGCTTGCCGACATATAACCGCTGGAGGTCGTCAGCGTGACCCACTGCGGACCCTGGGCAGTTGTCAACTTCACGACCGCGCCAATCCCGTCCCGGTTACTCCTGTGCCCGGTCAGGTGAAGCGTGATCCAGTGGTTCGCGGTGGCCGTCTCGTTGAGAAGAATGTGCGCGGCTCCCCCATTCGTAGTGACCACTGCATCGATGCGGCCGTCGTTGTTGATGTCGCCGATCGCCATGCCGCGTCCTACCCATGCCTCGTGAAAGATGTCCCCTGAAATCGAAGAAACATCGACAAACTTTTTGCCCGTATTGCGAAGCAGAAGCATGGGCTCGCGATAGCGAAGCATGGGTGAGACGACCTCAATGTTATCCATGTCGTGCCCTTGCGCAATCAGCAAATCTTTCCAGCCATCGTTGTCGTAATCCACAAATCGCAGGCTCCATCCCGAATGGGATTGCGACGCGCCGGTGAGCCCTGCTGTAAGAGAGGCATAGTCGAACGTACCGTCTCGGTTGTTGTGATAGAGCGCATAAACCTGCCTCGCAAGATCGGTCACCACCAGATCCGGCCATCCGTCGTTGTCATAGTCCGCGAAGTCGATGCCCATGCCGGCATACGTCTGTCCCTCGGAGTTCACTGCAACCCCGGACTCCAGACCAACCTCCTCAAAGGTTCCATCGGGCTTCTGGTGGAAGAGAAACTCCGGCATTGAGTCATTTGCGACAAAGATATCGATCCGCCCGTCGCGGTCGTAGTCCGCGATTGCGATCCCTAGCGCTTTTGCAGGTTTGTCGAGTCCCAGCTTGTGCGCCACCTCAGTGAAGTGGCCGTTGCCGTCGTTGTGATACACGAGCAGCGAGATCGGCTGAAACACATCGGGATGGCAAATGCCGCGGTACCCCTCGCGATGTTCACCGCACCACACGTCTTCCCAATCCCAGGTGACATAGCGATCCACAACCAGGTCGAGCAGTCCATCGCTGTCCAGATCGACCCACGTCGCGGAGCTGGACCACCCGCTGCCGGCGACCCCGGCCTTGTCGGTTACATCGGTAAATGTACAGTTTCCGTTGTTGTGGTAGAGGCGATTTCCGCCGTATCCCGTGACAAAGAGATCTTCGTTGCCATCGTTGTCGTAGTCGGCGACCGCTACGCCCATGCCGTAGCCAACTCCCTTAAGCCCCGCCTTCTCGGTAATGTCTTCAAATGTTCCATCGGTTTTCTGGTGATAGAGGCGATTCCAATACTCGGGTCCGGTCTTTTGAGGGATGAAGCCCTTGGGAGTGGGATCGGCATACTGCGCCCCGTTCACCAGAAAAATATCTAACCGTCCATCGTTGTCGCAATCGAAGAGCGCCACTCCGGAACCCATGGTCTCGAGCAGGTATTTGCGGCTCGTATGCAGCGCCTGGTGGATAAAGTGCACGCCCGACTTCTCCGTGACATCCACAAAGCGGGCCGGAACGGCTGAGGATGAAAGCGGCGGAGATGAAGGCTGCGCGCCGGGCGCTGAAGACTGGGCGAGGATCTGCCGAACCGCGAAAAGCATCAAGCAGAAAGTTCCAAACACCAGAGCTGCAGGCCTTCCCTGCCCACGCTTCATGGTCTTTTCCCTGGAGTGGCGGGATGGGCCGAAGCCGTCGCTTCTGCCGGGCACGCTTGTCCGCCGCACATCGCACTCGTGATGCCCTTACCCTCAGTAATTGTAAAAATGCGGTCGACGTCCGGCAGCTTGACGATCTCTTTGGCGCCTGAGGGCCAGTGAATTTCCGCAACCCCGGCGTCTGTCGCGTCGGCCAGACCGAAATGGAGACGCGGATCGTTCGTTGAAACATAACTTCCACCACTGAGCACGTCTTGACGCTGCTGCATCCCGTTGGCAGTTAAATGGACTGTTGTGCCGATTGCGTCTCGCGGGCTCCGCGGGCCACCCACGAGTTTCAATTCCACCCAATGATGATGGTCGGGGTTGACATTTCTCAAGAGCACCGGCTGGCCGTCGATCGGACTGATAACCACGTCAATCTTGCCATCGTTGAACAGATCGCCAAATGCCGCTCCGCGTCCCGACGTGACGACCGCCAGCCCCGTGCCGTTAACCGCGGGAACGGGCTCGAACTTACCGTTGTGGAGATTGCGAAAGAGAAGAGGCCGTTGTGCGTAGGAGGTGCCCCAATCCAGCCGGTCGGCTGCGGGATAAATATGGCCATTGACGAACATCAGGTCCAGCCAGCCATCGTTGTCGTAGTCCAGGAAACCTGTACCCCAGGAAAGAAAAGGTATGGATACTTTGCCAATCCCGGAAAACATCGAGACTTCATTGAAGCTGGCGTTCCCTTCATTTTGAAAGAGCAGTTTTGCCTCACTCGAAAAATCGCTGATGGCAAAATCAAGCAGGCCATTATTCATGTAGTCGCCTACCGCGACGCCCATCGCTGCCACTTCCCTGCCATCCTCATTCAAACCAAACCCGGACGTATAACTCACGTCGTCAAAGGTCCCGTCGCCCCGATTCAGATACAGATAGCTTAACGTGGAATCATTGGCCACGAGCAGATCCGGTTTGCCGTCGTCGTTCACGTCCACAAACACGGGCGTGAGTCCGTAGTAGCGGTTGACACTATCCGCTACGCCGGCCTTCTCGCTGACGTCGGTGAATGTCCCATCGCCGTTATTGTGAAAAAGATGGTCGGGTTCGCCCGCGAGGTTACGCGGTCCACACATCACGGGCTCGCCGCGAAACTCGCAGTAGGAGTAACCAGTCGCCTTGGTCTTCTCATAGGGCAGATCATTGCGATCGAAATGGACATAGCCGGAGACGAATAAGTCGAGCCGTCCATCACTGTCATAGTCGCCCCAGGTAGCACCGGCTGACCAGTTACCAAGCGTGACGCCCGCCTTCTCGGCCACATCGGTAAACGTTCCATCGTGATTGTTGTGATAGAGGCGATTCTTCCCGTAATTAGTGACGAAGATGTCAGGCCAGCCATCGTTATCGTAATCAGCAATCGCTACACCGAAGCCCCATCGATCATTGGTTACTCCGGCCTTCGCTGCCACATCGGTAAACGTGCCGTCGTGATTGTTATGAAACAGTGCGGCATGCGGCGGCGTCTCTTTGCCGTCCAGCGCATTGAAGGTGGAACCATTGACCAGATAGATGTCGAGCCAGCCATCGTTGTCGTAATCGATCAGCCCCACGCCCGATCCATTCGTATCGATGATCAGTCGTTTGTCCTTAGCGCCCATCGTATGTGTCCACAAGGCGAGTCCAGCTTCTTTGGTCACATCCTTGAAGACGACTGGACCGGCGTCAACAAAACCGCCCGCGGTAATAGGTCGCTTTTGTGCATCGTAGATGGGCCTTTCGCCGAATCCCGAATTGCTGCCCATGCTCGACACTTTCCTTGGTTGATCCTGAGCCCAAAGAGATTGCACGGAGGCAGCAAGCAGTACCGGCATCAACAGGCATCCGACAAAGCAGGCGTACCGCGACAACTGGGCTCCTCCACCGCCTGAGTCTACCGCACGCTCAAACAAGTGGGCGAAATCGGCTCGAACGCTGCTATCGAGTTGGCCTGCCACAGGCCTTGCCGCCGCACAGTGCTCCAATAATTCCCTTTCCTTCAGCAAGGGTAAAGATCCGATCGATTGCAGGCAGCGACAGCGTTTCCTTTCTGCCTGAAGGCCAGTGAATCTCCACCCGATCAACCGTCGCTGTCTCCCCCAGCCCAAAATGAACGCGCATATCGTTCGAGGACAAATAACTGCCGCCGCTGAGCACATCGCCGCGCTGCCGGATCCCGCCTGCGGCGAGGTATACAGTGGCTCCGACCGCGTCCCGTGGGCTACTCGGCCCGCCCACCAACTGCAGTTCCACCCAATGGTTCTGATCTGGATTCATATTGCGCAGCAATACCGGAGCGCCGTCGAGATTGTTAATCACCACATCGACCTTACCATCGTTGAACAGATCGCCAAATGCAGCTCCGCGCCCCATGTACACGTCGGCGAGACCTGTTCCTTCGACTGCGGGCACCAGCTCAAAACGGCCGTTGCGGAGATTGCGGAAAAGAAGCGGTCGCTGCGCATAGCTCATGCCCCAGTCGGGGTGTTCGTCGACCTCTGGATAAACGTGTCCGTTGACGACCAGCAGATCTTTCCATCCGTCATTGTCGTAGTCGAGAAACCCGTCGCCGAAGCCGACAAAAGGAACCGTCGGCGGACCAAGTCCCGTGCGGTCGCTATAGTCCTCGAAGTTGCCCTTGCCGTCGTTGTGGAACACCACATTAGTATCGTCGGAGAAGACCGTGTTCACCAGGTCGAGATGGCCGTTGTTCTCATAGTCGCCAACCGCGATGCCCATGTTAGAAACCTCGCGGCCATCTCCGTTGAGCGCATAACCGCTCATGTAACTCTGGTCGTCAAAGCTTCCGTCTCCCTTGTTGATGTAGAGATAATTCGGTGTCGAATCATTGGCTACGGCAAGGTCGACTTTGCCATCCCCATTCACATCCACAAACACCGCCCCGAGGCCGTAAAAGCCGTTGGGATCGCTGACTCCGGCTTTCCTGCTCACGTCGGTAAATGTGCCGTCTCCGTTGTTGTGGAACAAGTGGTCACTCGCACCCTGGAGACCGCGCGGACCGCACATCACGTTGATCCCCCTGTACTGGCACGACGCGTAGTTGAGTCCTTTGGTGCCCGCGAGCGGCGGGTTCTCAAAGTCATATTGGATATATCCCGCTACGAATAAGTCGAGACGCCCATCGCCGTCGTAGTCGCCGAATGTTGCGCCGGTATGATCGACTACGACGCTCCCTGAGCTTTCGTCAAGCGCCACGCCTGCTTTCTCGGCGACATCGGTAAATGTGCCGTTCTTATTGTTGTGGTACAGGCGATTCTTGCCGAGATTCGTCACGTAGAGATCGGGCCAGCCATCGTTGTCAAAGTCGCCGACGGCGCAACCCAGCCCCCAACGATCGTTGGCGACGCCCGCTTTTTGCGTTACATCTGTGAACGTACCGTCGTGGTTGTTCCGAAAGAGCGCCGCATGCGGCGGCGAAGTCTTCCCCGCGAGCGCGTCAAGGGTCGATCCATTCACCAGGTAGATATCGAGCCAGCCGTCATGGTCGTAGTCGAAGAGACAAACGCCCGAACCCTTGGCTTCGATGATGAGATGTTTCGCTGAAGTTCCGGTGATATTGCGCCAGCCGGCCAAGCCAGCCTGGGCAGCGACATTTTGAAAAATCACCGGACCGGTCTTCACGTAACCGCCAGCCGTAATGGGGCGGTGCTGGTCGTCGAAGCTGGCCTTCTGCGCAGCGCCGCTGGCCATACCCTGTTGTTGCGATTGCTGCGGCAAAGGCGCGTCGGGTATTGCCTGTGACCAGGATGCGCTTGACGCGAAAACCAGGATTAAAGCGCCAAACAGCAAACCACAAGCAAGCAACAACGAATGCCCCCCACGTTCCGCAGCGTATCGCCACGTATCTCTGCGTATGCACACCAAACCTTCAACAGCTGGAACACTTGTCCTGCGGTCGTGCGCGCGTATTCGCTGGATCACTCCACTTTACCTCTCACAGCATTTTGGCATTCAGAAGGATCCCGTATCCGGAGGAATGCGCAAAGGTTCATTCGACAGGTACCGCGCGAGGTGGGACTTTAGAGTCGCTGCAAGTACTTTATCGCCGAGTCTTGCCGCGAGGACAAGGGCTTCCTGCTCGGTCTTGATTGCCTGGGGATAACTCCCATTCTCGGCCTGAGCCGCGGACAGCGTGTCGAGAATCGCTGGATCTTCTCCACGGCTGATTTGTTCAGCCCGTTTCGCGAACGCCAGGGCTTCCGCGCCATTGCGTAATGAAGAATCCGGACATGTCGCTCGCAGATTCGCGGCAAGGTTGAGTGCCGACAATTGATTGGGCTCCAATTCAAGCGCCAAACGTAACTGCGTGAGCGAATCCGCGAACTTGCCTGCCGCATAGAGCGCGAATGCCAGGTTCTCATGCCCCTGAGCAAAGCCGGGCCGAAGCCGAATGGTGTTCCGCCATGCGTCAATTGCGTCAGTGAGACGGTTCATGCGGGTAAAGACGATTCCGAGGTTGTAATAGGCCTCAAAGAAATTACCGTCACTTCGAGTTGCCCTTTGGAAATAAGGAATAGCCTCTCCGGATCTCCCCAGTAATCCCAAAACGATCCCCATGCCGTTGTTGGCGCGAGGAGCCTCGGGATCTGTGTCAAGGGCTTTTTGCCATTTCGGCACTGCTGCCGCATTGTTTCCCTGCGCTTGCAGATCCATCGCCTCATCAATGAGGCGGTATAGGTCGGACGCGGGAGAATCGATGCTTTCGATCTCGCCAGATGCCGTATTGACGAACTCCGGAATGTTTACTGCACGGTTCGCGGCCGTCGAGTTCTCAATGTAAATAGGCGGGCTATCAATCCCGTTTGCGTCGATGTGTGTCAGATACATCTGCGTGTAGGCCGAACGGCTCTTGGATGAAAACACCATCCAACGGCCGTTGGGCGAAAAGCTATGCCACGAGTTCATGCGCGATGTGTTGCACCGCATTCGCCGTGCCTTTCCGCCTGTCGACGGAACGATATAAAGCTCACTGTCTGGCCGCATTAACTGCCCATTACGACACCTCACGAAGACAATCCAGCGGCCATCGGGAGAGATTTTGGGAAAGTTGTTGCTCATTCCATTGTTCGATGCCCCACCGATCGGTACGGGCCTACCGCCGCGCCCGCCATTGAACGGTATCCGGTAAAGGCTGTACTTGATCTGCACTTCGTTCGGGTCGTTGGCCTCAAGCGGAGACTTTTGACCGACCGGATCGGAATCCTTCGCCTCTGCCCGGGCAAAGACAATATATTTTCCGTCCGGACTCCACACGCCATCCGTTTGCACGTAACGCGGGTCATCGGCTCCCGGCAGTGGCTGCCTCCGCCTTGTAGCACGGCTATACCATGCAAGAATTCCGCGCGTGGGATAGAACACCTGCAGAAAGCGATAGTCCTTGAAGTTAGTGACAAAGTAAGAGCTGGGAATGCTCTGATCTTCTCCGGCAAAAGTGGAAAGAACGTACTGTCCATCCGGCGAGACCTGCGACATAAAGCCAACGCGCGATTGTCCCACGCGCCGATCGGCATTCCAGGAAACAGTGTCTTCACTGCGAATGACCATCCGCGGCTGCACTGGAACGATCGCATACAGTCCTTTGTCGTTACCCGGCCCATCCACGTCCATCCCCATTGTCTTGCCATCTGCGGAAAACGAGTGACAGTTGGCGCACGTGTGCAGATCATGCATCACAATGCGGCTTTCGGGTTTGCCGATATCGCGAATACGCCAATTGATGAGATGAAGCAGCGAGGGTGATAAGGGCTGCACGACGCCCTTCCTCCCCTCCGACGGCATGAGCGGCACATCGCGATAGAAGATTTGTCCATCGACCGGATCGCGCGATGTGGAGATCGTCACTCGACCGCGTACAACTGAGCGACCGGTAGCATCGAGACCAGTGATGGTCACTCTTGCAGGCCGGTCAAGTGAGTGCTCCTTGATGAACGTCCAGCTCTCGATTTCCGGTTTCCAGGTGTGCGCGGCCGCCTGCTCGGGAGTCAAAAACGGTAGCTCGTTTGTGCTTGAAATGCAATTTCGGTCGACCTCCCCGATCTGCATCGGCTCACCCTTCGAGCTTGCGACCAGAGGCTTCGTGCCGTCGGCAAAAGCAACTTCAATTCGCCACGTTATTGAAGAAGAATCGCGATCGCGCCAGATGAAGACAGGCGGCGTGATCTCAGGTGGGAAGATTGAACCATTCTGCGGATAGTCAATCGCGATCGACGCGCTTGAGTAACCGGCCGAAACAGACTGTTCGCCTTGCGCTGTTCCGGCGGACTGAGAAGCAGCCAGGACCTGGATGAGTTCTAAGTGACACTTGTTCGCCAGGCTGCGAGCAAGCCCTGGAATGAACAGGAGCACAAGCCCAAGGTTGCAAATACCGAGTTCAATAAAACGCCGACGATGAGGACGAGGCAACGTGCATTCACCCCGATTGTCAAATATTGTGCACCGACTGGGCTAAGCGGTGTCTGAGGAATACAACGGAAGAATGCACGCACCCAGAAGTCCTGCTTCCGCGCCGAGCCTAGCAGGCAACACGCGTGTGCCTCCGCAGGGCATTCCATTGGCAGCAGGTCTGCCTTGCGCAGTGAGTGCATAGACGTAGCTCCGGCGCTCCAGTTCCTCGAAGAGAGACTTCGAAAGCAGGTCCCACGAATTTGCCATTCCGCCTCCAACCACATAGAGCGGCAGGTTGAGAATATTGATCAGCCCCGCCAGGCAGATTCCAAGAGCACGCCCAGTCTGCGCATAGATTTCTTTAGCATCAAGGTCGCCATCGAGCGCCGCCTTAGCAAGAACCTGCGCGCTGAGCGACGTGCCCGTGCTTTTCAGCGCGGCAAGTCCGGGCGCCTTGCCTGCGGCAATGATCCGCTCCGCCGCATTCACCACAGCGGTAGCGGATGCGCAGGCTTCCAGACAGCCGTTGTTGCCGCATCCACAGCTCGGGCCGTCGGGATAAATTGTCATGTGCCCGGCTTCACCGCCCATGCCGGTTGCCCCGTGCCAAAGTTTGCCATTCAAAACGATTCCGTTCCCGACGCCGGTTCCGAGCGTCAACATGCAGAGAGACTCGATGCCCAGCGTCTTTCCCAATCCCAATGCATATTCCGCCAGCGCGGCCGCATTCGCATCGCTCTCCAGCACGACCGTCTGTTCCAGACGCTTCTGCATCTCGCCGAGCAATGGAAATCCATCCCAACCCGAAAGATTGGGCGGATGGTGAAGACGTCCCGCTGGAAGTTCAAGAGGTCCTGGCGATCCAACGCCGATACCGGAAAATGTCCGACCGTTTCGGTGCTCATCGATCAAAAGCCGAATCGCGTCGCACATATCGTCGACTACCGCAATAGGACCCGCTTCCAAACGGGTGCGCATTGCGATTGATTTCAAGACTCCGAGTTCGGGCGTATAGGCGGCAACCCTTAGACTCGTTCCTCCCAGATCGACGCCGATCGTCAGCACATGTCCATCGTCCAGAGCCATATTTTAATCACCGCAAAGTACACAGATGCCCGTGGCAATCTTAGTTAAGCCGAGTTTTTGAGACAACGACAGCACTAAGGTATCTTCCGACTAGCACGTCATCCGAAACCCGATCTCCATGCCCAAAGTCTTGCTCTGGAAACGATACCATACAAAACTGTATTGCAGCTACCAGGGGCCAGGTTAAGTGTCGAACGGAAGCGATGCCGCATCGCTATAACTTAATTTGCGCAGGGCTGCTGGCGTGCTTTAAGGCCGCGGAGACTTCCCGTTCATGCCCCCCTTTGCGATCCTGCTCGTCTCTGTCTCACGGACGCGGCCGAAATGGTATCGTTTCCACAAACGACTGCCAGCGTGCTATGATCCGCGCGGTATTGGGATGATGGTGCGGGAGTAGCGGTAATACCGGTTCCGCGCGCTGAATGAGCCAGGGGATAACAAATGAAAACAAAGACAGGCATTGGAATTATCGGAAGGAAACGGTGCACAGGATCCGCGACAGCGGTACTGCTCCTTTTTGTCGTTGGCCTGGTTGGCCGCGTGCCAGTCCGCGCGCAGACGGCAGACCAGGCAGCGCAAATAATCAAGAGCCTCGGCGAGCCTGCACATGCTGTGGTCAGTCGCCTGACAGAGCTGAATCGCTTACCCGCGGATGAGTGGCGCTATCACATTGGCGATCTGACTCACGGGGAGGCGCCGGACCTGGACGACTCCGCATGGCCAGTCGCAAAGGCCCAAACACAAACGGGTCATGAGGCCGTGTGGTTCCGGCGTTGGATCGAAGTTCCGAAGAGCTTTCATGGATACGATTTGACGGGCGCACGGATATGGTTTTCCTTTGCAGCCTATGCCAACGGGCCAATGCCGGAGATCTTCTACTTCAACGGGCGCCGCGTGGCGCTGGGCGATGACCTGGAGCCTATCGTTCTTTTCGATAAGGCGAAGCCCGGCGACAAGGTGCTGGTCGCCGTTAAGCTCCTGCACACAGTGGACACCAAGACCTTCGGCGGAACAGAGCTCAAGATCGACTTCACAGAGAACCGACCCAATCCGGAGGATTTGCGCCTGGAGTTTCTTTCTGCCGCACTGCTCATCCCGAGTATCTCTAAGAATGTCTCCTCAGATACCGCGATCCTGGAGAAAGCTATCGATGCAATCGATGTACGCGCCCTCAATGATCAGGATCAGGAAAAGTTCGACGCATCGCTCAAACAGGCCCAGTCCACCATGGAAGGGCTGAAGCCGGTGCTGCAGCAGGTCTCGCTCCACCTCACGGGGAACTCGCACATTGATGCAGCATGGCTGTGGCCCTGGACGGAGACGGTGGATGTTGTCAAACGGACCTTCGGCACCGCGCTGCAACTGATGAACGAGTACCCCGACTACACCTACACGCAATCGGCCGCACAGTACAACGCATGGATTGCCGATAAATATCCCCAGATGAACGACGAGATTAGGAAGCGCATCAAGGAAGGGCGCTGGGAGATCGTCGGCGGGATGTGGGTTGAACCCGACCTGAACATGCCTGATGGCGAGGCTCAGGTCCGTTCCATTCTTGTAGGCAAACGCTGGTTCCAGAAGGAATATGGCGTCGACGTACGCATCGGATGGAACCCCGACTCATTCGGATATACTTGGCAGTTACCGCAGATATACAAGAGATCGGGCATAGATTACTTCGTAACTCAGAAGACGGCATGGAATGACACCAACCAATTCCCATTCAAGCTGTTCTGGTGGGAATCGCCGGACGGAAGCAAGGTTCTCAGTTACTTTCCGCACGACTATGCCAACAATAATCTGAACCCAGTCCGCCTCAGCTATGACTTCACCATCGCTCGCGCACATACTCCCGGCCTGACTGGCATGATGGATCTGTATGGAATCGGCGACCACGGCGGCGGCCCCACGCGCGCCATTCTGGACGAGGGCGTGCATTGGATGCAGCCGGACAAAGTTGTCCCATCAATGAAATTCGGAACGGCGCAGAGTTATTTTACGGAATTCGAGAACAAGCTGGTCCCCGAATCGCAAGTATGGGACTATGACTCGATTGCCAAAGGATACACTCCACCGCCTACTCCTCCAGACGGCAAGGTGGCCATCCCGACCTGGAAAAGCGAACTCTATTTCGAGTACCACCGCGGCGTGATGACCACCCAGGCGAACCACAAGCGCAACATGCGCGACAGCGAAGAATGGGCGATCAATGCGGAGAAATATGCGTCGCTGGCATGGCTCGATGGCGACCGCTATCCCGGCGATGAGCTGACAGAGGCATGGAAGAAAATCACATTCAACGATTTCCACGATCTGGCAGCCGGTTCAGGGATCGGAATCATTTACAAAGAAGCACAGCAGGACTACGACCAGGTGCGCTGGGCAACGAATGAAATCTCTCAGCGCGCGATTGAAACTCTGGCCGCCAACGTCGATACACGCGTCTCCGGCGGCGTACCCGTGCTGGTCCTCAATCCCCTTGCGTGGGAGCGTTCCGGACCTGTCAGCGTGAGCGTGCAGTTGCCGGCGCCTGCTGCTGGCGGCTTCTCCGTACTGGATGCGGCAAACAAGGTAGTCCCGTCGCAGGTCGTTAAGAGCGATCCGAAAACCAATTCGTATCAGCTCCTGATCGAAGCCGATCAAGTCCCTTCGATGGGCTATAAGTTGTTGCACGTTGTTCCGGGCACAAGACCATTCGCAAGCGATCTGAAAGCGGATGGATTCACGCTCGAGAATGCCGCACTAAAAGTCACGGTCGACCCACAGTCGGGTTGTATCACCAGCCTCTACGACAAGAAGGCGCACTTCGAGACGCTGGCGAAGGGTGCATGCGGCAACCAGCTGCAGACGTTCCACGACTTGCCGAAGGATTACGATGCCTGGAACATCGATCCTGGAACGCTCGATCACTTCACACCAATTGATAAGGTCGACTCCGTGGAGTTGGTCGGCGAGGGACTCCTGCGTCGCGCGATTCGAGTGACGCGTACCTGGCAGAGTTCCAAATTCGTACAGGAGATTACGCTCGACGAAGACGCCGATCAGGTCGATGTCGTCAATGATATTGACTGGCATGAAACGCATGTGTTGCTGAAGGCCGCATTCCCGCTCGCCGCGACCAGTAATAAAGCGACATATGAAGTGCCCTACGGCGCCATCCAGCGGCCAACCACACGCAACAACAGCTGGGAGCAGGCGCAGTTTGAAGTACCCGCACTGCGCTGGGCCGATCTGGGCGATGGCCAGCATGGCTTTAGCCTGTTGAACAACTCAAAATACGGCTACGACGACAAGGACAACGTGCTGCGTATCTCCTTATTGCGCTCGCCGGTTTGGCCCGATCCCGAAGCCGACCGCGGACACCACCATTTCACTTATGCACTTTACCCGCACAGCGGAACCTGGGAACAGGCGCTCACTGTGCGACACGGCTACGAATACAACTACGGGCTTCAGGCGATACAGGTACAGCCGCACTCGGGCAGCCTTCCGGCATCGTTTGCGTATATAACCGTGAAGCCTGAGAACGTCATCCTTACAGCTCTCAAAAAAGCGGAAGATAGCAACGGCCTGATCTTCCGCGTCTATGAAGGGGCGGGAAAGTCAGGCGACGTTCAATTCCATGTGCCCCCTGGCGCCACTAGCGCAACCGTCACTAACCTGATGGAAACGCCCCAAGGATCCCCCTTGGCCATATCGAATGACACTGTTACAGCGCAGATTCATCCATTCGAAATTCTGACTGTAAGGGTTGACTATCCTCGGCATTAATCGAGGATGTCGAGAATTACCAAGATCGGCGCTCACTCGTGGGTGCCGATCTTGTCTTCTCAACCCGCAATTGACGAACATCCGCAGGAGGCGCGCTGGATAAGACGCGTTTCGAGCGTAATCTGCCTGCCGCGTTTAGAAGGACTAGGTCGTCCGCTGTTTTGGCTGCCAAGAAGCTGATCGAAAAGTAGCTCCGCGGTAACTCGTCCAATTTCCTCGACGGGCTGCTGCACCACACTGATTGAAGGCCGCAGCATCGAGGCTAATTCGAAGTCATCGAATCCCAGGAGGGCGACCCTTTGCGGGACGGGAATGTTGTGCTTCTGCAAAGCTTCAAATGCGTAGATCGTTGTGCTGTTCTTCAGCGTAAACAGTGCATCGGGCGGATTGGCGCCGGCGAACATGCTTTCGATTGCGTACTCCGCGGATTTGTAATCCTTAATAGAGGTATTAAGCGTATGATTCAGACCCGCTGCCTCGACTGCCTCGCGGTAACCGCGAATGCGTTCCTGAATCGTGAAAAGCGTACTCTCGCCAGTCAAACAGACTATCCGTTTATAACCATGATCGATTAAATGCTGTGTTGCGGACTTAGCGCCGTTAGAGTTATCTGTCAGCACAGATGCAATCGATGAGTTGGATACGGGACGATCGATAGCTACCACCGGAACAGAAAGCCGATTGAGGAGTTCTCTCAATACCTGACTGCGTGAGTTAGCCGGTGCAATAATCAATCCATCTGCCCTGTGGCTGATAAGAATATTCAGATTCTCAATTTCGATATGCGGGTCGTTATGAGACGCCGTCACAATCAACAACGAATCATTGGCACGTGCGACGGCTTGAGCGGCCTCAGCGCAGCTTGAGAAAAATGGATCTGCGATGCTGGGAATGATCAAGCCGATCGTCTTAGTTCTATCGCCTTTCAGGACGCGCGCCGCCTGATTCGGCATATAACCCATTGCCTGAATCACACGGCGAACACGGGCCAGCGTCTTCGGGCTTACTCGCTCGCCGCCGTTAATGACACGCGAAACAGTTGTCGTACCNNACACCAGCTTCTCGGGCAACTTCACTAAGAGTGGGTGGCGTGTTTCTCTTCGTCATGGATCGATACGGCTCGAATCCCCCGCCGTGTCAAGAGTCTAGGTCATTCGATGCCCCGCGCACAAACGCAGAGGTTGCCGCTGACATCGAGATGTTTATGAGGCCGGTCGTAATCCGCCGATTAAATACTACTCAGAGCGCAGAGCCGAAACTGGGTTGAGCGACGCGGCCCGCCTTGCCGGGAGGTAAGTTCCGGCAACCGCCAGCAGCGGCAGGATGCAGATCGCCGCAATGAGCGCGAACGGGTCATGCTGCGACGTTTGAATCAGTTCGCCCTTGGCGAACCGGCCCGCGGCAAATGCCAACGGTAGCCCGACAGCGACACCCAGCAGTGCCAGCAGGAATGCCTGACGCAGTACCAACCACATCACGTCGCCCCGATTGGCGCCGAGAGCCATGCGAATGCCGATTTCCTGGGTGCGCTGGGACGTGATGAACGACAGGACTCCATAGATTCCGACCAGCGAGAGTAAAAGCGCAGCTCCCGCGAATGTCCCGAACAAAGCCAGGGAGAACCGCGGGCCCGCGTAGCCGTACATGTCGAGCATCTGGCGAAGCGTCATTGCATCCACGATAGGCTGGTCTTTGTCGAAGGCGCGCACCGCCAGGCGCACAGGATTTGTCAGATCGGCCGCGGGCAGCGTCGTCGAAATAATCAACGCGTCCGCAGCTGCGGGAGCCACTGTGTATGGCAGGAAGATGTGAGGGTAGTTTTCCCGGAATCCTACGAAGAAAGGCAGATCGCTCATTACGCCGACGACGGTGAAGGCGTCGTTCGCGAGCTTATTCTTTCGGTCGGGCCTGAAATCCGGCAGCCGGACGGTTCGGCCAATCACATTCTCGCCGGCAAAGTAACGCTTCGCGAAGTTTTCAGTGATCACCGCCTCATGGGCCTGCGAGGAGACCTCGCGCAGATCGATGAAATGTCCCTGTAACATTTTTCTTCCCGAAGCTGCGAGGAACTCTGGATCGGTGAGGTGGATCGCCACGATGCGCTTATCTTCAGCCTGGCCGCCAATCTGGACGCGGTCTCCGTAGATATCCATGAAGGGAAACGCCGCGTCCACGGTTGCGGTGCTCACGCCAGGAATCGCGCGAACGCGATCAAGTACTTCGCGGAAAAAGATGGAGCGGCTCTCTGGCGTGGGATAGCGGACGTCCGGGAGCGGAATCCGCATCATGAGCGTGCGATCGGGAGCGAATGGAACGGGCACGTTCTCAACCGCAACGAGCGAGCGCACCATCAGCCCTGCGAGCATCAACAGCGCCAGCGAGAGTGCGATTTCGGTGACAACAAATCCGCTGAGCAGGCGCCGTTGCGCGCGGCTGCCCGCAGAACGCGAACCGCTGAGCGCGGCGGCCAGCCGTGGATTAGCGCTATGCCACGCCGGGGCCAGACCGAAGATCAACACCGTTGCCAGGGCGAGGACAAGCGAGCCGAGCAGGACCGGCAAATTCATCGTAACGACGGCTTCATCGGGGATCGTATCCGCCGGCACAATGCGCAGAATGGCCCGCAAGCCTATCCACGCGCAGGCCAGCGCAACAGGCAGCGCCGTCAGCGCGAGCAGCAGGGACTCCGTGAGTGCATTGCGGACGAGACGCATGCGCGATGCTCCGATTGACGCGCGCACCACAAACTCGTGCTCGCGATTAACGGCGCGCGCCAACAGCAGGCTCGACACATTCACGCACGCAATAAAAAGGAGGACAAAGACCGAAGCCAGCAGCAGGTAAAGGGTGCTTGCCAGATTCGACTTGAACATTTCGTCAAAAGGCAGGATACCGAGGCCAATATTCTTTGGGAAAATAAACGGCGCCGTCTGGTAAAAGTCGTTGAAGATCGGCCGCAGCTCGGCGGCAGCCTGAGCGTCGGTCACACCCGGTTTGAGGCGACCCACGAGCGCGAAATAGCGCTGTCCTTCTATCTCATGGGCATTCGTCATCTGAATCGGGAGGTAAACGTCGGCGCCGCGCCAAAGAAAGCGTGGGGGCATGATTCCGATGACGGTGCGCGGATGCCGGTCGACGTTGAGGACCTGGCCGAGAACCGAAGGACTGCCGCCATAATGCGCTTGCCAGTAGCGGTAGCTCAGGAGGGCGACTTCTTCATGGCCGGCCTGCACATCGACGTCCACTGTTGCGCGGCCGAGGATTGGCTTCACGCCAAGTACATCGAAGGTATTCGGCGTAATGTAATTGCCGCGAAGGCGCTGCGGCTCGAAGTTCCCCGTCAGCTCGACCATTCCCACGGTCGAGGCCGTGACCCCGTTGAAGATATCGGTCTTTTCCGCGATTTCATTGAATTGCTGCGGCGTATAGGCGCGCCAGTCGCACTCGCCGAGTTCAGGCCAGCAGAGTTTCGGCGTAACCAGCGTATGAACATCCTTGTAAGGGAAGGGATCGATGAGGACGCCGTATGCCACGCTGAAGACTGCAGCGCTTGCGCCAATGCCCAGCGCTAGCGTCAGAATCGCAGTAATGGCAAAGCCCGGGTTCCGCCGAAACTGGCGGGCCGCATAGCCCAGATCCTGGAAGATTGTCTCGAAGTGGAATCCGGCAAGCGCACTCATGGTTCCTCCTATGCTGTGCACTGCGATTTGACTCTATGGCTTTACTCGGGTGAGCGCTATCCGAGAAGAGTGACAAACCGGACTTGACACTGGGCTTGACACTCGAATTGGGCAATCTTACCATCATGCGGTGGAATCGATACCATCGTTTCTCGCTCTATGTGACGAACGGCGGCGTCCCGCATCGGCCCCGCGCCTCTCAAAGTTTTTCATCTTTTGTCTTAATGGAGGATTTATGTTTCGCTTTGCGACGAGATGGACACTCTTTGCCTTGTCAGCCCTTGCGATTCCCGTGTGCGCGCAGACCATGACTGCCCCGGACATCACGCAGCAGCCGACGCTCTACGTTGTTCCCTATGCCCACCTCGATACGCAATGGCGATGGGAGTTTCNNTCAGCGAGTATCTGCTGAAAACGATGCGGGTGAACTTCGATTACATCGACAAGTATCCGCACTACGTCTTTAATTGGACGGGCTCGAATCGATACCGGCTCATGAAGGAGTACTATCCGGCCGACTATGCGCGGCTGAAAGAGTATGTAGCCAAGGGAAACTGGTATCCCGCCGGCTCGTCCGTGGAAGAGGGCGACGTGAACCTGCCCAGCGCCGAGTCGATCATTCGCCAGGTCCTCTACGGCAATACCTACTTCCGATCGGAGTTCGGCAAAGCGAGCGCCGAATACATGCTGCCGGATTGTTTCGGGTTTCCTGCCTCGCTTCCGACCATTCTGGCGCATGCGGGCGTGAAAGGATTCTCGACGCAAAAGCTGAGTGCGGCGTGGCAGCCGGCGCCGAAAGTTGGAGGCCCAGGATCGCCCGAAGAAACACCTGAAGGCATTCCGTTCAACGTGGGAGTGTGGGAAGGCCCGGATGGCGAAACGGTTTTGGCGGCGCTGAACCCTGGAAGCTATGGAAGCCGCATTCGCACCGATCTGAGCAAAACGCCGCCTCCACCTGCCGCGACTCAAGCCCAAAGCGGCCGCCGGCAGAGGCCCGAGACCGACTGGCCGAGCCGCATCGACATCGATGGAAAAGCGACAGGAGTTTTCGCGGATTACCACTACGTCGGCACGGGAGACATCGGTGGAGCAGTGGACGAGGAGTCAGTGAAACTGCTGGAGGCAACAGTGACGCAAAGCGACGCGGTCATTCCGCCTCCGGGATTCGGCTTCGGCCAGCCGCTGACAACCATAGACAACCAGGGCACGGCGGTTCGCATGGGCGATGGCCCGGTGCGCGTGATTTCCTCGGCTGCCGACCAGATGTTTCTCGATATAAAACCTGACATGGAATCCCGGATGCCTCGGTACAAAGGCGACCTGGAACTGATCAATCACTCGGCGGGCTCTCTCACATCGCAGGCATACCACAAACGCTGGAACCGCAGGAACGAAATTCTGGCTGATGCCGCGGAGAAAGCTTCGGTCGCGGCTGCCTGGATGGGAGGGCGCCCTTATCCGCAGCAACGGCTCAACGACGCATGGACGCTGGTGATGGGTGGTCAGTTTCACGATACCGGCGCCGGAACTGCGACGCCGCGTTCCTATGAGTTCGCGCAGAACGACGACGTGATTGCACTCAACCAGTTTGCCGATATATTGACCAGCGCAACGCAGTCTGTGGCGTCCGCCTTAGATACACAAACGAGCGGAATTCCGGTCGCGGTCTACAACCCGCTGAATATCGAACGCGAAGACGTTGTGGAGGGCGCAATTCAATTTCCGGGCGCAACTCCGAAGGCGGTGCGCGTCGTCGGACCCGATGGCCACGATGTCCCGGCGCAGGTCGAAAACGGCAAGGTGCTCTTTGTCGCGAAAGTGCCGTCGGTCGGCTACGCAGTCTATGACATTCGCCGCGCCGAAGCACCCTTGCCTAAAACAGAATTGAAGGTGAGCGAGTCCTCACTCGAGAACGCGCGCTATCGAGTTTCGATCGACCACGACGGCGACGTAACCAGCATCTTCGACAAATCGCTGAACAAGGAACTGCTCTCCGCGCCCATGCGGCTGGCGATTTCCAATGACGCTCCGCGATATTGGCCGGCCTGGAACATGGATTTCGACCAGGAGCAGGCCGCGCCGCGCGCATATGTAGGCGGACCTGCCAAGATTCGCGTCGTGGAAGACGGGCCTGCACGTGTCGCGGTCGAAATCTCTCGTGAAGCTGAAGGCTCGAAGTTTGTGCAGACGGTCCGCCTCTCGGCCGGTGACGCCGGCAATCGAGTGGAGTTCTGCGAGTCAATCGATTGGCGAACACTAGGCGCCAACCTCAAAGCGGTGTTTCCGCTTTCGGCGGCAAACAACAACGCGACGTACAACTGGGAGATCGGCACGGTCGAGCGGCCGACCGCACAGGAGCGGCAATTCGAAGTGGCCTCGCACCACTGGATCGATCTGACCGACAACAGCGGCGCATGGGGAACGACCATCCTCACCGACGTCAAAAACGGATCGGACAAGCGCGACGACCACACGATCCGTCTGACGTTGATTCGTACACCAGGCCCAGCTTCTGGAATGAAGGGTGACTTCACCGACCAGGAGAATCAAGACTGGGGCCATCATGAGATTCTCTTCGGGATCGCCGGACATGCCGGTGACTGGCGCGATGGTGCAACGGACTGGCAAGCTTACCGACTAAGCACGCCGCTCATCGGCTTTGAAACAGAAAAGCACACCGGTGCTCTCGGGCGGAGTTTTTCCGTGGTTCAGGTAAACGATCCGCACGTTCGAATTCTGGCGTTGAAGAAAGCGGAGAAGAGCGACGAGACAATCGTGCGGCTCGTCGAGCTGCATGGAAAACCAACGGAGAATGTTCAGATCAAATTCGCAGGGCCAATCGCGGAGGCGCGCGAGGTGAACGGCCAGGAGCAGCCGCTCGGCACAGCGACCGTAACCAACGGCGCGCTCGAAACCTCGCTCAAGCCGTATCAACCGCGTACATTTGCTCTGCGGCTTGGCACAGCACTCGTCCCGCTAAAACCGGTTGAATCGCAGCCGGTCACGCTGAGCTACGATCTGGCGGCAGCGAGCAACGACGATGCAAAATCTGTCGGTGGATTCGACAGAAAAGGCGATGCTCTGCCGGCCGAGATGCTTCCATCGCAACTGAGTGTGAATGGCGTTGACTTCGCGCTTGGGCAGGCCCAGACCGGCAAACCCGACGCAGTTGTCGCAAAGGGGCAAGCCATCGATCTGCCTGCGGGCGACTTCAATCGTGTGTACGTGCTCGCGGCCTCCGCCGAGCAGGATCAGGAAGCAGTTTTCCGCGCAGGCTCGCACTCAGAAAAGCTGACCGTGGAAGAGTGGGGAGGACTTATTGGGCAATGGGACACACGGGTTTGGAAACCACGGCCCGACACTGTAACAGAAGGCGGTGAACAAGGCGACAGCGAACCGGCGCACCAGGTTCCGTTACGTAAAGGTTGGGCAGTTTCGGCCAATCACGCCACGTGGGATATCAACAACACTGGATCGCCGGACTGGTCCCCTAGCTATCCCGACGACTATCTCGGCTTGCGCGCAGGTTATATCAAGCCGGCGACACTGGCGTGGTATGCCTCGCATCACCATACGCCCGATGGCCTGAACGAGCCCTATCAGTACAGCTATCTCTTCGTTTACGGAATCGATCTCCCGGCGAACGCAAAGACTCTCACCCTGCCGTCGAATCAGAACATTCGCGTCCTCGCAGTTTCAGTGGCGAGGGAGGACCCGCAGGTCAGCGCTGTTCAACCGCTCTACGACACGTTGGGAAGAACCGAGCCCGGACCAATTGAGCCCGCTTCAGGAAAGCAAACCGCAAGCACACACTGAAGAAGGATCAGAATCGGAAAATCAGATTTGAAAGTCGCACACTCGCGCGGACCAGCTGGATTCCGCGCGAGCCCGTTCGATCCAGCTCCTAATGAACCGCTGGCCCATACGCGCCCAGAATCAGCTCGACTCCTGTCCCAAGCTCCACGCTGCGATTGGTGCTACTGATTTTGGCGCTGCATCCCGGGCCTCCTTCGGGCTCGAGCTTCAACATGGGCATGCCGATCACCATTCCAGGATGCACGATGGCCGGTACGTCTGTGCCACTCAGCCTTGCATCGTAGCCGGTCGTGGCGGCGATGGTGTCGGAGATTTGCCTTACCCCTCCTGCCACTTCGGCCGGCACAACATCATGCAAGTGTGCCGATGAGCCCGACGCCGCCACCAGACCGATAAGCCGAAGTGATAATTCCTTCTTCCCCTGGCCATGACAGTCGCCGTGATCGAATGCAACCGCAAGGTCTGAAGCGTCCGGATTCCGCTTCCCGGAGGCTGCAACAACATGGCCGTAGATAGTCGAATTCCGGTCGAGCGTGCATCCCGGAAAAATATATCCATTCGCGATCTTTATCCAGATCTCTTTGCCCGGTTTCAGGTGTGCTGAGTCCAATGTGCCTTGCACTGTCGCTTCAATGGTGGCGTCAATGGGACGATCCGTATCGTCATGCGCGCAACTGCTGCTACCATTGTCGGTCGCCGGCGCGGCCGCTGATGCCGTCTCTGTCGCCGGCTCTTTGCTGCCGGCGGGTGCGGCTTCGGCATTTGGCGATTCGAATTTGACCAGTCCATCTCGATAGTCGAGAAGCAGTGTAAGCTGATGCAGCATGTCGAAGCCCAGCAAGCCATCCACTCCGAAACCGGCATTGCGATCGATTGTGGCTGGATCGAACTCCAGGATCTGACTCCGATGATTGAGCGCCAGATTCGCAAACTGAAAGTCGAAGCTATCGCGATATACGTGTGCCGGCGGGCCTGAGGCCGTCTGCAGCGTGTTCGTGAAGTTCACCTTGATGTTGGAAAGCGCATGTGCGGTCTCCGGCGTCATTGTGCTCAGGCGCATTCCTGTGTCGAGGACGAAAAGCTTGCGCGATTTGTTGTTGAGCATGACGGGCACAAGCAAATATTGGCGCCGGTGATACACGGGAGTGAATCCTGCAAGCTCCGGCAGTGCCGGGCGATCGCCGGGCAGGACTCCGGTGAGCGCTGGCAGCGGGCTGAGTGTGAGCTTTTCCGCGTGGGGATCGATTTTGACCAAGTAGGATGCAAAGACATCCGTACCGATGGAGCCATCGGTGTTCCCGGCAAAGGGCGTATCGCTCACGCCCACCATACAATCGCGAAATTCGAGCGGGCCGATCTGCACGCTGTCGAGATGAACGGTTCCCGGCGGATCGGTTGCACCTTGCTGCAGGCCGTTCTCTACAGCAAGCGCTCGAGTGATGAAGAGGCCCGAAGCGGCCGTATCGACTTGCAATCGGGCAGCGCCCTTCGGCAAGCGAACTTCGATCCGGAAGCCGTCAATATTTTTGCCATCCTGCTTTGAAGGCAACAGCCGCAACGTGGCGGTCGAGATCAAAGGCAGAACTTTGCATGTTTGCGAGTTTTCGCTCAGCAGCGGCATCATCGAGTGGACCGAAGCCTCGGCCTTCTGCCGTGTATCCGCATCGAGATCCTTCATCGTGGTGAGCGATTCATGGGTTCCTGCAATCTCATTTGCGGGCGAAATTACACTGCTCCACGCGTTCAAAATGTCGGGATTCGTTGGGTCCATCTCGTAGGCCCTCTGGATCTCCGCTCTCTCCGAGGCATACATCGAGTCGATGCGCAACGCGCGGCTGCGAATCAAATGGGCGCGCGCATAACAGCGATCCGCGCCTTCGGCCGCATCGAGCACTTGCATTGCCTGCCACGGCTGCCCTTGTCGCAGTTGCACTTCCGCCTCAGCGGTGAGAACGGCCGCGGAATGGGGATCGGCGCCCAGCATCGCTTGTACGCGCTGGGCAGCTTCTGTGATCTTCCCCTCGTGCAGCAGAGTATGTACCAGGGAAGCACCAAGCGTGATGCTGTTCGGCTCGCGCGCCAATGCTTGTGTGTAGAGTTGCTCTGCCTCCCCATAGTTACTGTCGTTGTAAGCCGCGTCGGCAGGCGTCACAGGGCGAGATTCAGTCGCAGGGCAAGCCCCGGTCTGGCTGAAACCGGATGCAGACGTAAAGAAGAGCATGAAGGCAATCCAACAGACACGGGGTGACATGCCTTCGCACAAGGATTGAGCAGTTCGATCGATCTTTGGCATAGACGTCCGTTCGCAACGGGATGAAAAACAAACGGAGTATACGACAAAAAGCCGCTTGCGCCGCATATTCGAACAGACAGGCCAGCTCAGGGCGAGCAGCGCGGCAGCAGAGAAGGAAAGAATCTAGCGAATGCCCTGCTAGCCGTCCCAACGGCCGAGACCGATAGCGCATACAAAAAACAATCTCAGCTACCGGTCCGCCGAGCGGCGGCATGTCCCCGAATGAGGAAAACGTATCCCAGTTCCTATTGTGTGTCAACCATACATACTCCGAACTCGTCCAGGATTCCCAGATAATCAAGGCCCGCTCGATCGAAAACAAGACACAATATGCCTCACGCGGACAAGTGCCCGGCAATCGAAACTCAAAAAGTTATACCCATCTTCCAAAAAGTTGTTGGACAAAACAGAACGCAATGCAGCATTGTGCAAATAAGAACGGCATTCTTTGAGCCAGGAGCGTGCTTCCATGGAATCCTCACCACGTTCTCGATCCCATGTTCACAAGAAGCCTCCGGTTCGCGTTGGAGAAAAGTTCCTCTTGAGCCGACAGGAAGCCGCCCAGGCACTGTCCATCAGTCTGCGCGCCCTGGACTACCTCATCGCAAACGGAATTCTTCCTATTCGGAGAATCGGGACACGCGTTCTCGTTCCACTTGCAGCACTAAGGCAGTGTAAATAAATAATGG
>PLKY01000146.1 GCA_003140785.1 Acidobacteriaceae bacterium
GTAGTACTGCGCCAGCTTGCCTTCGGGTGTCACGATCTGAATTGCGCTGGCATGCGCATACTGATTCAGTTTTCCGTCGGGGCCGGGGATCTTGACGTAGCTAAAGCCAACAGCGCGCGTTAACGCATCGATGTTCGGTTGGGTGCCGGTGAGGAAGTGCCAGCCATCGGCCGTCTCAGGACGCCCGTAGCGTTTGAGGTAGCTGCGCTTCTTTGCCGCCGCAAGGTCCGGACCTTCGTCGGGATCGATGCTGACGACGATAACGTTGAAGTCTTTGCCGGGAACGTAGCGGACCATCTGCAGCGCGCTGGTCAGTCCGTTGAGTTCTTCGGAGCACAGCATTGGACAGGTGAAGTAGACGAGGGCGAGAATGGCAGGCTTCTTGCCGAAGTAGTCCGCGAGATGCACAGCCTGGCCGGCCTCGTCCACGAAAGCGAGATTTAATGGTAACTGCTGGTTCAAACGCTGTGCGATGCCGATGCCCTTGAGGACGGAGGGCTGTTCGTTCGAAGGACCGGTCTCCTTGTCGCCGTAACTCGAAACCTGCGCCGACACAGTGGGCGCCAACATTGCTACCGAGCACACGATCACAGTCGCGGCGTGTTGTACCGCGTTTCTCCAACTTCCCCGGATTGTGTTCGCCGATTGCATGACTGCTGCTCCCTTACTGCGGATACTGCCGTTGCTTTCCTTCTTCGACCCGCGCCGTCGCCTGATCCTGCTCGTATGCTGTGCGCGCGAACCCGTTGGTCAGCGGCACCGCCACTGTTGGCACGCTGTCGCCGGCCATCAGAGGCTGCTGTTGCACGGCAGGCGCCACTGGTAAACCACGCTGCGCGATTAGCTCCATCGCCCGCTCAATCGGAATTCGCACTTTGCCTTGCGACTCGGCCTGAGACTGCCCGACCCAACTGTAGTTTTCCAGAAGCAGGTCTTCGCGCTCGTGCAGGTCGGCGACATCCTGGTTGCCATCGTCGGTCTGCACGCGCGGCGTCGGAAACGTCTTCGTCAACTCTGCCACCTTATGCTGCATCTCCGGGTTGTTCGGCAGATTCCCCAGTTCACGGATATTGATGGCGGTCGTCCATTTGGTGTTGGGGCCGTCTTCCTGATTCATCCGCGCATTGATGACCTTGCCGATGCCATACGACAGCACTCCCGCCACCGCGACAAATATTGCCAGCGCGGTCAGGAAGACCACGATACCCGTAACGCGCACATCGGTCTGCTCGTATCCGGCCGATGCGTCAACTTCCTCCGGCTTCGGACCGTGCGAGCCAAGAATTTTTTCGTCCTCGGGCTCGTTGTGATCAAGCGTGGACATGTTCAGGCTCCAGAATCTCCGCCACGTGCGGATCGTTAGTCTGCACCAGCGGGCGCGATTTCAGCCGCGTGCAGAAGAATGCAATCCAGAACGACGCCATCGCGACCGGCACCGCTGCATACTCCAGGATTCCCCAACTGAAATGCAGGTTGCGCGCAGCGTCTTTGAAGTTCGGCTCGATCAGCCAGAACAGATCGAAGGCCTTGGCGAAGATCATCCACTGGCACACGCGAGTCAGGCGCTTTTTGTTCCGTTTGATATCGCGCGACAACAGCAGCGAGAACGGAATCAACCAGTGAAAGATGAAGTCGAGCGTGATGATGATGCCCCAATGGCCGCGAATGCGATCGAGGTACCAGGGAATCTCTTCCGGCAAATTTCCCGACCAGATGATGAGGAACTGTGCGAAGCCGAGATAGATATTGAGCATGACGAAGGCAAATGTCATCTTTCCAAGATCATGCTGCTCCGTCTGACGAAGGATCGTTTTGAACGGCTCGGCCTTCGACAGTGCGATCGACACGATGATTCCGAACGCCAACACCGAGTAGCCCTGTCCTACCAGGAACAGCAATCCGTACACCGACGAGAACCACGTCACGTCCATCGACATGACCCAGTAGATGACCGCGGCCGTCATGGTCAGCGAGTACACGACGATGCCAGGTCCGCTGATGTTTTCGAGCTTCTTGATCCAGTACGGTGTGTTCGCTGGCGAGTCGGAATCGCGCTTCAATCCCAGGCTGGTGAGCCGGTACATGTAGAAGAACCAGATGGCGAAGCACAGAGCGCCGACAAACCAGAACATGCCGGGATTGAGCATGGGCCGCTTAAAGTCGATGCAATGCTTCTGGATTTCGCTGATCCATCCCGCTTTTAACGCCGCAGTGGTATCGCTGACGCTGCTAAACCGCGCCCACAGATAGAGCCGCTTCATATTGAGCGCCACGACGAACCAATAGACGAGCACGATAGGCAGCGAACCGGCCATCGCTTCAAGAGGACGCCGCAACAGCAGTCCCCACTTGCCTCCCGAACAATACTGCACCATCAAGAGCGCCAGTCCGCCGACAGACCAGCCGAATGTGAGCATCAATCCCAATACCCAGGCGCGCAGCAGGTGGTCCCATCCAAGTCCGTACTGCGCTTGATCCAGGAATGCTAGAATCGCGGCGATCACCGAGAAAATTGCGCCCACTACCCAAGCGCGCGTTTTCCAGACCTCCACAAAGGCCGGCGCGCTTAGGTCAGCGGGGAGCGATTTGACGTGCGTCTCGTGAGCCATTCCTTCGTCCTTACTTCGTCGCCGCGGCCGGCGCGGGGGTTTTAGTTTGCGGAATCGTGATCGCCGGATCGGCCGGATTTGCCGGAGCCATCGCCGGCGTGCCTTCCTTTGTCACCGGCGGATAAGCTTGAATCGCCGTCGAGGGCAGCGTCCACGGCTGCGCATAACCGGCAGGCAGATTCTCCTCGGTTGCAATGTCCTGCAGGTTTCGCACGCGAACTCCGGCGGGCACATCCTGAGCCGTCGCAGCCTGGCTCAACTGCAGCGCGCGAATATACGCCGCCACCGCCCAGCGATCTTCCGGAGTCAATTGCTCCCGGTAGTCCGGCATCGCTCCGTAGCCGTGCGTCATCACAAAAAAGTAGTGCGAAATCGGTTGCGACATTCTCACCTGGTCATGCAGATTCGCAGCAGGCTTATAGCCGCGCTCTACAATTTCGCCGAGGCCGTTGCCCACGCGCGAGTGGNNGGCATCAGGTTCTGCTCTTCGCGATAACCGTTCGCGCCCTGAATCACACCTGTGTAGAAGTAGCTGTCCTCGCGGAGTTGTCCGCGCGCCACCGTGTCCAAAACCTGTGGCCGCGCACCGCGATGATCGGCAAACATCTCCGATCCCCGCTGCGGAATGAGCTTCGGCTGATTCTGCATATCCTG
>PLKY01000319.1 GCA_003140785.1 Acidobacteriaceae bacterium
ACGTTTTGCGGGGGCAAGGTCAGTCTTCGCCTGGCACTTTAAAGAATGCTGTTTAGATCAAGTTAAATATCTTCGAGCAGCGTTGATTGAGAGGCTTGGCCCTACTAGCATTGATGACGAAGAAATGAGGGCGTTCAATGGCCGCAACGAGGGGATCACGGAGGTAGATCAACATCTTGAATCAGAACTTTCCTCAGTTCTCTGGTATATGCCACGTTTTCGAGCCATGGCTGAAAAACTAAAAGCGAAAGCGGGGTCAGATCAAGTCAAGCAGCAGTAAGTTTCTTATATTCCAGCACCGGCGCTTCGATGAGTTTCATTAGGGTATCGCGGAACAGATAGGGGTTGGACCGATTGTTGAACCGGAACGTCATTTCATCGAGATAGGCGGATAGATGCTTTGCAGAGACTTTATGCCACGAACCAATGATGCCGCGTTTCAAGAGCGAAAATGCGGACTCGATCCCGTTCGTCGTCACGTCGCCATCGACATACACTCCATCATGGTGGTTTACGGTCTTGTGGACTTCGTGTCGGTCAAATCCGGCCTGAGTAAGAGCGCCTTTGTACGCGGGCCACTCGTCCGTCATGATCACGTCTACGTCGCCGCTGATGTTCTCTTTGATGTACTTCGCCAGCGTGCCCGACTTCACATCTTCGGCGTGGAAAAATCTGAGTTCACCGCCGCGCTGCTTGATTCCAACGACCACTTCTTTCTTGTTGTTCTCCCGGCGCTTCCAATGCTTTCCACGCTGTACTCCGCCAACGAAAGTTTCATCCATTTCTACGATGCCGTCTAGAGGCTCGGGATTGACTTCCTTCATTGCCACGCGGATGCGATGGCAGAGATACCACGCCGTCTTGTATGAGACTCCGAGGGTTCGGCGGAGTTGATGGGCGCTCATCCCCTTCTTGGCTTCACAGAGCAAATAGGTGCAAAGGAACCACTTCATCAAAGGGAGATGGCTATCGTTGAAGATCGTTCCCGCAGTAACGCTAAAATTGTAGTGGCACTTGAGGCAGTAGTATTGCTCACGGTTGGCTATCTTCGAAGTCTCCGCATGATCGCAGCGCGGGCACTTGATGCCATCCCGCCAGCGGAGCGCTTCGAGATATTCGCGGCACTTATCTTCATCGCCAAACTGTTCAATAAGAGAGCAGAGATTTACGGAGTTTGCCATGTCTAAACCTCTCAAGAAAGCGAAGCACCCGAAGGATATGACTACCGATGAAGCCTTACATCACATCTTTCATCCCAAAGTGGTTAAGCATGTCAAAGGTATTGTTGCCGAAACCTTTAAGACACCTGCTTCTAAGTCACCAAAGAAGTCCACTAAGTAGAGGATAAGTCAGATGGTTTCTCGTGTCAAGTATATAATCTCCGAAAGTGCTTCCTTCACATAAGCCACGACGAACAGAAGGAGCGTTTTCGGTCCCGCCTGCAAACAGCAAGAAAACAATGGAAAGTTGAGGAAGCGGGTTTTACTGATCGCAAGCTATGGCCACAGTTCCAGACTGCGTACGAGAAGATTCTATCGAGTACCTCGACAGTGGATGCGCCGTGGTATATCGTGCCGGAAGATCGGAAGTGGTACCGCGATGTTGGAATCGCGGGGATTGTACTTTCTACGTTGCGTTCGATGAATCCAATGACACCCAGACCGGAGATCGACCTCAGAAAATTCTGTTTAACACTGCACTCTAGCAAGTAAACAGACAAGCGGTTAAGTAACGCCCCCCCAGTGTCGGTGGTTGATGGCATCCCGCAAGGTGTCGGAACAGCCGGCGAAGCACTCAAGCTGCTTCGCAGGTGCGGCTACGTAGAGATGATCTCCTTACGGGTTTTTGCGATCGGAGTGCGCCTCACCGGATTCTTCAATGAGGGCCTCCTCTGCTGCAGAGATTCTGCGCTGCATCAGAGTTCGGAGTTTCGCCGCTCGTTCGGCACCCAAGCCAAGATGTGAACGGTCTTCCATCACTTCAAGAGCGAATCGCAGATCTTTTATAAGGACGGTAGTTGTGTCAGCTAACATGCTCATTCTAGCTCGACCGTCGGCGCTGAAGTGATTTGGCAGGATGGCGACTGCTGTCACAGCTGGTGGCAACTCTTTTCCTTCTAAAGCGATGGAGATCGACGGGACAGCCCTGGGCGTATTTTGGGCGGTCGCAAAGGAATTGGATCGCTTGCTGGGTTTGGGGAAGTCGAACGGTACTCAGATGGTGGGGACCTTGCATTCGAAGCGAGAACAAAAAAGCCCTCTCCCCGGTCACCGGAGAGAGGGCCTTTTCCAGCCGGAGCGCGATTTATTCGCCGTCGTCGTCGGCCTTGGTGGGTGCAGCCTTGTTGAAGTCGCTCGCCGGGCGAACCTTTTTCTCGCCTGGGAAGGGACGCGTGTAGTTGGTGGTTTCGTACCAGATCATGTGGTTGACGGTGTCCGGGTCTTCGGAGTCCGGCTTTTGGTATTTGCCGGCGAAGATATCCGTCTTCTTTTTCATCCAGCCAGCCCGCAGAGCCTTAACCGCAGGGCTCTCGGCCACGATGGTCTGAGGCTTGACCGTGACAGCAACGGTCGCGCCCGGGATGGCAATCTGGGTCGGAGTCTGGGTAACGCCCGTAGTCAGCGGGAACCCGTTCGGTACGTGCGTCCACGGCTTGAAGTTCTCCGCGGGTGGGTCGTCGACGAAGGCAGTGCTCATCGGCGAGGCCACGAGGTCGTTCTGGTTCATGGGCGTGAGACTGAGAATCTGCTCGATCGTGCGCATCAAGTTAACCTGCGTGTAGAAGGTGCTGTCGGTGACGCCGCCCTGGAGGACGTAGGGGCTGACGATATAGCCCGGGCTGCGGTGACCGTCCACGTGGTCGACGCCGGTTTGCGCGTCATCTTCCGTGATGAAGATCGCCGAGTCCTTCCAGATGGAGCTGTGGCTGACGATGTCGACAAAGCGGCCTAAGGCCAGGTCGTTATCGGCCTGCATGGCCTGCGCGGTCGGCGGGCCTCCCGTGTGGTCGGAGCTGATCCACATGATCTCCAACTGAGGCACATTGCCGGCGGCCACGTCCTTGGCGAAGTCCTGCTCCCAGACATCGACGCGGAATTGGTCGGGGATGCCCAGATCGAACTGCGGGTAGTTCTGGACCGTGTTGTTGATCAGGTTGGGGAGCGGGGAGTGCGAGGCGACGGTGTTGTAGTTGTAGAGCTGCTTCTCCTTGCCGGACTCGTAAGCCTGTGTGTCGTTGTAGAAGTCAATCCAGAGCGGCTCGCAGCTGCCCGAAAAAATGAACGGTAATGGAGTGGGAGGCGTGGTACCAGTATAAAGGTTATTCGGGGTGCAACCTTGCGGCGGGTTGAACGTGTTGTACTCGATGTACTCGCCGTAGTTCTTGAACGAGACGCCTTGCTTTGCAGCTATGTCCCACAGGTGGCCCTTCTTCTGGTAGGCAATCGCATCGCCGCCGTTGGATGGGTAGTCGCGGAGCCAGTCGGGCGACTGGATGTCGTCGGAGTACGGAGCCATGGCCTGCATGAGCCAATTGTGGCCGTCGGCCGACTGACGGCTCGGGTTGTAGTAGTTGTCGAAAAGCGGGAAGCGCTCGACCAGCGCGTGCGCATTGGGCGTGACGGGCCCGACCTGTTTGGTAACTGAATCGTTGTCGCCGAAGACTGCCAGGGTGGGGTCGCCATTGCCGGCGGTCACGTCGCCCAGGATCTGGTCGTAGGTGCGGTTTTCACGGATGATCAGGAAGACGTGCTTGATCTTGGAAGGATCGCCGATCCTCTCCGGAATTGCGAGTGGCTTGGCATGCTTGTTCCCGCCAGCGGCCGAGAAGATAACGTCCTGCAGATCCCAGTGGTTGTTCGTAAAGACCTGGTCCGTCATCGTCGCCAAGTTTGTAGCCGTGATGGGCAAAGTGATGATGCTGGCGGTCCCAAGATCCTGGTGGGTTTCGAGGCCGGTCGCACTAAATTCGGTTGTGGTCGAATTGTCTGTGAGCGGTGCGTTGTTCACGGTTCCCGCGAAGGGATTCGGGTTGCCTGTGGTCCCCCAGCCCTTGTCGTTGGCGACCAACAGCGCTTTGTCCGTCGTGTCCAGCACAACTGAGCTCGGCGCGTAGGCCACCGGGATCATTCCCAGGACGGGTTTCGTGTTGGCGGTGAGGTCGACGACCGCGATCGCGTTGGCGTTGTACAGCGCGACGTAGGCGATCTTGTTCACGGAATCGACGGTGATCGAGTTTGGTCCGGCGCCGTAGGCCGCCGCTTTCTGTCCGGGCACTCCGATCGGCAGAGCAAGGTTGATCGTCTGCACCACTTTATTGGTGGCCGTGTTGATCACGGAGATGGTGTCGTCATAGGTGTTGGCGACCAACAGGTCAGTTCCGTAGAACGCCATGCCGGTGGGGTGCAAGCCGGTCGAGATGCTGCCAGTGACCGTAAACGAGGCCAGGTCGACCACGGAAACGGTGCCGCCGGCCGTGGAGCCGGTTGGATATGCGGCGACGACCGGGGTACCGTTGGAGTAGCCTTGGAAGTCCTTCTCGGTAGCAATCCGGCCAGCCTCGTTAGAGACGTAGGCGGTCTTGCCGTCCGGTGAGATCACGACACTGTGCGGGACGTTGCCGACGCGGACCTCCTTGCCCTCGACTGGTGTCGCCGCGGTCAGGTCGATCTTGGTCAGCGTATCGTTATTGTCCAGCACCACGTAAGCGGTCTTGGCATCGGACGAGACCGCGATGCCGGTGGGATAGGAAGTCAATACCTCATCTGAAAAAGCCGAAGTGGAGTAGCCGCACGGGATATCAAAGCTGCCGTTGGTGCCCCCAGGACTATTCCCGAAGCAAGTGACGGTGGTCAGACCAAGGGATGCGTTGACGTCCATCGGAACGCTGACGTGGGCGTAGTCCGAGAGCAAGCCGGTCGTGGCATTGACGCTGGCGATCGCAACGAAGCCGCCCTGCTTGAAGGTGCCATAGAAGGAATTGCCGTCCTGGCTGAACAGCAGGTACTTGCCGTCCGGCGTATAAGTGATGCCGAGGTTGCTGCCGTCTGTATCTTTGCCCCCGATCGCCGGTTCGTAGGTCTGCAGGACGGCGCCGGTTTGGATGTTGAAGATCGTGACGGCCTGTGGGGCGCCCATTTGAAGAACGGCGGCGGTGTGATTGCCCGTCGGGTTCAGCGCGATGGCCTTGGCGCGGGTCGTGGTGCCTAGGTTGACCTGCTTGCCGGCGGGGGCGAGGAATGTGCCGTCGCTGGCGACGAAAGTGCCGTTCGTCTGCGGGCCGACTGTGTACGTCGGGAACGGTACGGATTGCGCGAGCGCCGGAATGCTTAACGCCGTCGCCAGCACGCCCGCGAGCAGACGCAGACCGTCGATGCGGGAGTTATTTCGAGAAATTTTTCGGAACATTTGTCCTTCTCCTCTTTCGGTTTCTTCCATTACGCGACCGGGAATCGGCCTTGCAAATTGGGGTCGGGAACTAGACATGAAGCAGGCAGATGCTTTCGCATCGATTGCAGAACATGGCGCAGCGAGAGAGCAGCGCCAACGGGCTAAGTGTAGAGGCGCGAAAAGGACGCCAGCATGACGCGAGAATTACAGTTTTGTCATTTCGTTACGGCAGTGTGAATGCGTAGCGCGAAAAGCGTTCCACCGCCGGGCTTCGTATCTTTCCGATGAACCCAACATCATCGGTTCTGGACGATCCTCGCGTTCGACAAATCCCTAGTCCACGAAGATCGATATTTGATCGAACCTTAACCAAGGCGTGATCTGCATATAACCACACCGGATTACAAAATTGTCATTCACTTCCGAGGCCTCCTTCCGAGATCGTACTGACGCGTGAGCGTCATTGAGACCGATCGAACCTCGCACACACGGCAAAGTTTGAAAGCCCGCTACAGGAGAAGACGATGCAGTTCTCCGCCTGCAGCCGGAGACGGGGACACGTGTTTTCAACTGTCACAACTTGAACATCCAGATTGCGATTCCGATGCGCGCAACGAGCGGCGGTATGGCACGGAATCTTCGTATTCGCTCGAGAATCCGTTGTTTCCTTTGGGGGGAGCAGTGCATCGCAAGAAGAAGCAAACTCCATTCGCCAGAAGTTCTGCCACGATTCGACGTCTTAGCGTTTCGATCGGATTGAGCACTTTGTTTTTCTTTGCCGGGGCCTCTTTCGCGCAAGTGGATCGCAGCGGGTTGACTGGCACGGTCACCGATGCCTCAGGCAGTCTGCTGCCGCGGGCGCATGTCACGGTGGTTGAAAACGCGACCGGTCTGCGCCGCGAGACCGTTTCGGACGCGAGTGGCAACTACAACATTCCCCAGTTGCCGGTGGGCATTTATACCGTCACCATCGAGCACCAGGGTTTCAAGAAGCTCGAGTTTGTTGATGTAGAGCAGGTAATCGGTAGGACACGCACCCTTGATGCGACACTGCAGGTCGCGGGCGGCGAGGAGCGCATCAACATCTCGTCGGCTTCGGCGCTGATGGACCGCAACACCAGCGCGGTGACGGGCCTCATCGAGAAAACGCAGGCCGACGAACTGCCGCTGAACGGCCGCGACTGGTCCGCGCTGACGGCATTCGTCCCCGGCGCCATCGACACCGGCGGCAGCAACCAGCGGTCGGTTCGGTTCGCCGGACGAGGCCTCGACGACAGCAACTTCACCTATGACGGCGTTGACGCGACCAACGTCGTGAATCAGACGCAGCGCGCCTGGGTGCGGCTCGCCATTCCGCTGGACGCAATCGCGGAGTTTCGCGTCGATACTCTGATGGCAACTGCCGAGGAAGGCGCGACGGGCGGCGCTCAACTGGACGTTAGCTCGCCTTCGGGTACAAACCGCTTCCACGGACGCCTATTTGAGTACTTGCGCAACGACGTTTTCGATGCGCCCGAGCCCTCCTGGGCCTCCAACGGCGAATCGCAGCAGCCGCTTCGTTTGAATCAGTTCGGCGGATCGCTGGGCGGACCTATTGTGCACGACAAGACCTACTTCTTGCTTGCTTCCGAGGCGTACCGGCAGAACTGGGGCTATCCGGTGAGCGGCGACGTGCCGAGCGCGACGCTCATTGCAAAAGTTCCTAGCACATCGCCGGTCTACGGGATCATGAACGCCTTCCCGGGAGCAGGTCCAAACACAATTCTGACGCCCTGGACGCCAGCCAGCGACCCGGGAGACCCGGATTACGCGGATTATGACCTGCTGACCTGCTCATGCACGCAGGTGGTCAACGAAAACTCGGAGATGCTGCGGCTCGACCAGCATTTTTCCTCCAGGACCACCGGCTTCATGCGCTTCAATTACGACCGGTCGGTTGATACGCAGCCGCTTTCGGCTGCCGCGACGGACTTGCAGCAGAGGGTGTCCACGCCGGTCAACGGCGCGCTCGAGTTGTTGCATATTTTCAATCCTCATCTCGTGAATGAGGTCAAGTTTGGATTCAATCGCGCTACCTCCAATAGCTACAACTACAGCAAAACCGGCGCCATCTATCAGATTGCGATTTCCACGGGTCCTGGGCCTGGATTTGTGACCCAGAACTACAACTACGACAGCATCTACGTCGGCAACACATTTTCGGGGATCGACAACCTTACCTTGACCCATGGCCGGCAAACCTTCAAAGCCGGAGGGGAGATCCGCCGCATTCAATTGAACCAGGAATACGGCGAACACGGAAAAGTTACGTTCACCACGGTGGAAAACCTGGCAGCGAATCAGGTGAAAAGTGCAAGTCTGACTGGTGCTCTGCCGGTCAACCACTTGCGCAAGAACGACACCATCGGCTACGTCCAGGACGAGTTCAAGTGGCGGCCCAATCTTACTCTGAACCTCGGCGCGCGCTACACCGTCTTCCAGATCTTCGACGAGGCGAACGGGTTGGCCAACCCCTTCGATTTCTCGACCTGCGGGGTTCAGGGGTTCTGCGGCGTGGGCGCCAGCTTCGGCCAGCAGAACTACGGCGATATCGATCCGCGCCTGGGTTTGGCCTGGTCGACTGACAAGGGCGGAAAGACTGTTGTTCGCGCCGGATTCGGAACTTACCACGAAGATGGCCAGCTGGACGATCAGAATCTGCCCGCCAAGAACGAAGTGCCCTCGTACTCAGTGAAAAGCGCTAAGAATCTGCAGGTGTCCTATCCGGTCGACTCGTTCTTTACCGGCCCCGGAACCATCTCGCCGAATGCCGAACAACGGGACCGCAAGGACTCTTATGTTGAGCAGTGGGACCTCTCCGTGCAGCGGGAGTTGCCTGCGAACTTCGTGAGCACTGTCTCCTACCTGGGAAGCCATGGCGTGCATCTGTTGGAAACCAACGTGGTGAACCTGCTCGATCCAGCCACGCAGATTGCGCAATATCCGGCCTTTGCTCCCGCCATCGGCTGGCGCGGCTCAGTCGGAATGAGCTCGTACAACGGTCTCTCCGTGGCATTGCGGCGGCCGTTCTCGAACGGGCTCCTGGTGACGGCAAATTACATGTGGTCGCACGGGATCGACAACGGCTCCAACGGCAGCGGCGATGGCGATGAGATTTCCCCGCAGAATCCGTCGTGCCTGGCCTGCGATCGTGCCAGCGGCGCGTGGGACGCCACCCATGTGATCAATGGCAACGCCGTCTATCAGCTCCCCTTCGGCCACGGCAAGCCTATGTTGAACCAGGGCGGGATTGCCAGCGCCATCGCGGGCAATTGGGAAATGACCACGACGGCGCTGGCTCGCACCGGCTTCCCCGTCAATGTGCTGATGCCCAGCAGCTACACCGCGCCGGATGGGGCCTCCGGAACGGAACGTCCCGACCTCGTTCCAGGTGTTTCTCTCACTCCGCCGGGAGGAAGGAGCGTTGCAGAGTGGATCAACCCCGCGGCCTTTGCAACTCCGGCAGGCGGGTTCGGCACCGCGCCGCGTAACCTTTTTCGCGGGCCGGGCACGTGGCAGATCGATATGGGTGCCAGCAAGACGATTTCATTGGGGGAACGCGGGCGGCTGGAATTCCGCTCTGAGTTCTACAACATCTTCAATCAC
>PLKY01000253.1 GCA_003140785.1 Acidobacteriaceae bacterium
TGCCGGGCTCGGTGAGCGTGCCCCGGTGCTGGCGAATCTCGTCGGCGGAGAGGTCGTCGACATAGGCATTGCCCGCCTTGATCAGCTGCAGCGCCCACTCGTAGAGCTGACCAAAGTAGTCCGAGGCGTAGCAGGTTCGCTCCCACTCAAAGCCCAGCCAGCGCACGTCCGCCATGATGGAATCCACGTACTCCTGTTCTTCCTTTTNNTGTCGTCGAAGCGCAGGTTGGTTTTGCCGCCGAACTCGTCGGCGAGGCCGAAGTCGATGCAGATGGCCTTGGCGTGGCCGATGTGCAGGTAGCCGTTGGGCTCAGGTGGAAAGCGCGTCTGCACCTGGGCGTCGCCGTACTTTTTTGTGCGCACGTCCTCGGCGATCTGATCGCGGAGAAAACTGGAAGGAGCGTGGGTGTCCTGGCTTTTCGTGTCCTGACTCTGAGTGTTCGGGCTTTCCGGATTTGCGTTGGTCATAGATTTGATTCCTGACGGGCTGCGATTCCTTACCGATCGAGAAAGGTTGTGCTCAACTGAATGTCTTTGAGGCGGGCTTCGGCTTCGCGAATGCGGGCGAGGCAGACTTCGCGGCCAAGGACAACCATGGTTTCAAACAGCGGCGGCGCGTTCTTCCTTCCGCACACGGCGACACGGATGGGCTGGAACATCGGTCCAGCCTTGAGGCCGAGGGACGCGGCGGCCGCGCGCAATGCCTTGTCGAGCGAGTCGTGATCGAAAGGCGTCCCGGCCAGGATCTTCTGCGCGGTCTCAAGCACGCGCCGCGCCGTCGCCGCATCGCCTTTTTGCGGAATCAGCTCGGCCGCATCGTATGGCGCAAGTTTGTCGAGAAAGAAGAAGTCGGCAGCCGACACGGCATCACGCAGCAGTTTGATGCGCTCGCGAATCAGCGGCGTAACCGCCAGCAGCTTCTCCGCAGATGCCCGCAGGCCAGCTTTCTCAAAGAACGGCCCAAGCTGCGCGCTCAGCTCCTCAATCGGCAGTGCCCGCAGATGCTCGGCGTTCAGCCACACAGCCTTCGAATCGAAGGGATCATTCTCGGTAAAGTTGACGACCGCGTTGGCGCGATTGACGCCCTCAAGAGTGAACATGGCACGAATCTCATCCAATGCCAGAAAATCACGGTCGTTCTTAGGCGACCAGCCCAGCAGGCACAGGAAGTTGATAAAAGCCTGGGGCAGGAAGCCGGCATCGCGATACGTGGTCACACTGACCACGGGGCCGTGCTTGCGCTTCGAGAGCTTCGCGCCGTCGGGCGCCACCAGCAGCGGTAGATGCGCGAACTGCGGCGGGGCAATGCCGGACGGTTCGGGGCCCAGGGCCTCGAAGATGAGCAGGTGTTTGAAGGTATTGGTGAGGTGGTCTTGCCCGCGGATGATGTGGCTGATGCGCAAATCGGCATCGTCCACACACGAAGCGAGGTGGTAGGTGGGGAACCCGTCTGAGCGCAACAGCGCGAAGTCTTCTACCTCGTCGGCGAGCTTGGACTGCTCACCATAGACGCCATCAGTGAAGCTCAGGGCGCGATTCTGGCTGCGGGGGACGCGATAACGGAGGGCGAAAGGCTCGCCCGCAGCGGCGCGGCGGTCGCTCTCTTCCCGCGGAAGATGGCGCATGCCTGGGTTGCAAAGCCACGCACCTTGCGCGTTCGGCTGTTCGCCATCACCCGAGTGCGCGGGGGTGAAGTCGCGATACGCAAGGTCCTTCTCGAAGATCGCTTCAGCTTGCTGGCGGTGCAGGGCCAGCCGTTCGGATTGCTTGTATTCTTCGTCCCAGGTCAGGCCCAGCCAGCGCAGTCCTTCAAAGATCGACTGGACGCTGGCCTCGGTGTTGCGTTCGACATCAGTGTCGTCCAGGCGCAGCACCATGGTTCCGTGATTGTGGCGCGCATAGAGCCAATTGAAAATAAATGTGCGCGCGCTGCCGACATGGAGAAAGCCAGTGGGCGAAGGCGCAAAACGAACGCGAGGATGTGTAGAGCGGGAGAGGTTTTCTTCAGCCATCGATGAGGGTGTTCCTCTTCGATGCTAAAGCATTTCGCAGATGTGTGTCGTTGTCGGCGTCTCTCACACACGCGGCGGCGCCGGAGGATACGGATAGCCCATTTGAGGCGGAAGAACCGGCGCGACCTTCCACTCGGCGAATGCAAGCACATAGATCAGGATGATGCCGCCGAGCGGAATCACGTTGATCAGCGAAAGCCACGGCGAAAATCCTGCTTTTTTGCAGATGAACCAGAAGGGCACAATGACAATGATGTAGCCCACCAGGATGATGACGGGCAGAATCGCGAGAAACATCATCGCGATATGCTTCGCCTGTTCCGGATCGATCTGACTTTGAAGCTGCATGAGTGCGAGATGCATTGACATCCTCCGATGTGGGATGGAAGCTCCTCGCCACACTAAGGCGAACCACACGAAACTGCAATCGAATTCTGAACTACCGCGATCCCCGCGCACCTCTCGGCACAAGCCCGCGCTGCTACTGCAACGGCAGGCCTTCGAGCGATAACAGCCTTCCCACCGGATACTCGCCCACATGGTTCGCAATTCCCCAGGGCGACCGATCGTAGAAAAATTCAAGCCGCGCCTCGGGGCTCGCCGCAAAATGCGGATCCGTCTGCACGCGGCGCTCAAACTCCGCCTTCAGCGCTGGATCTTTTTCCATGTTCTCGCGGGCCAGCTTCTCCAGCACATACGCCTCGCCGTACTCT
>PLKY01000304.1 GCA_003140785.1 Acidobacteriaceae bacterium
TCGAGATTGCCTCGGTCGACTTCCCCTTGATTGCCGGTGATTCCGATGGCGGTCCGCTGGGCTCCGGGAAGTGGATGAGCTCGGAATCCCATCAGTGCAATGTGCTCGCAGACGGCCTGGATTTGCTCCGGCGTGGCGTGCGCTTTCATGACAACCAACATGACATGGCCCTCAAACCATCAGTTTACCGGGTGGGAGGGGGATCGGCAATTTCATTTGATTGTGCAGGAGCCCGCAGGTACGCAGAAGGGGCTTAAAGCAGGAGAGAGCTATCGAGCTGTAGGTTGATGGGGAAGTGACAACGCAGATCGGGAGAAAGGGGGTTCGCTGGCTTGCGATACGTTCCTCAGTTGCCTTCGTTCGAGGGGTTGGAGCCTGCCTTGGCTGCAACAATCGCTGGAGCGATCACCATTCCGATAAATGCCAGGGCAATTAAAAGGTCATGCATGTGTCTGACTCCTTGGGCGGCTCGTCTGAACCTGCCTATATACACATCATTGGCGTGTATTTCTTGAACTCGAAGACAAAGTAGATCTAGTTTGGGAGATAGGTATGCGAACGGCACTCCCACGAAAGTAGCATTCCAATTCGGAACGAATGGACTGAGGGTCCTGACAGGGGTCTTGCGGAGAGGTGGGATCTTNNTCTCTGCGCCTCTGTGTCTCTGTGGTGGTAATTCGGGTTACTCCCCGCGCTTCAGGTCCTTCATCTCTTCGCGGACCCGGCGGAAACGGCGAAGCAGCAACCCGAGGTAGCCCAGCAGTATCACCCAGGTGACGATGTAGGCGGCAACAACGAATTGATGGTCGAGAATCGCTTTTGTGTCCATGTTGCTCTCCTTTTGCTGCGGTTTTGTGACTCTCGATCAGGCGTCGAGGGCTTCCTGGGCTTCATTCGCGGCGATCTTCTGCTGGCGGCGCTCAACATAGTAACGGAAGCACAACACCAAAATGCCCCACGCAAACCACGCAAGGATGTTCCAGCCGAAGGCGTGGAGCATCAGTGGGTCTTTGAAGCCGGAGTCGGAGTCGCCTCCAAAAACCGGCGCTGGATGCTGCGTGCGAAACCACCGGTTCGACATGTACACGATGGGCACGTCGAGGGCGCCGAAGATGCCAAGTACGGCGGCGAGTGTTTGCACTTGTGGCCCGGCGGCAAAGCGGCGCAGAAGCAGGTAGCTGACGTAGATGAGCCAAAGCACCAATGTGGTGGTGAGACGTGCATCCCATGTCCACCAGATGCCCCAGGCACGTCGGCCCCAGAGCGGCCCGGTGGTGAGCACAACCGTGCAGAAGACGATGCCGACTTCGGCGCCTGCGAGTGCCCAAGCATCGGCGACCTGCGCCCACTCCGGATGGCTATGGCGATATGCAAGGTAGCCGATCGAGCCGAGCAGCGAAATGGCGAAGAACAGAAAAGCAACTGAGGCCGATGGCACGTGATAGAAGATGATGCGGAAGATTTCGCCTTGCATCGCGTCCGTAGGCGCGACGTAGATGGCTTGATAGAAGCCCCAGATCATCAGCGCGACGGTGACGGTGGCATAAAGCCCGATGGCGAGTTTCTTCATACGGGAAACCTGAATTCGACAGCTATCAGTGTACGACGGAGGGATTGCGTCGGTCTCCATCGGAAGGTGGACGGCAGAGCTGTGAGGAACAATCGACTGCTCTGTATTCTTGTGCCGTCCCTCCTAGAGACCTCAAGGTCCAAACAGCAAAAAACCCGGATAGTCGGTCCGGGGTTTTTGCAAGAGGTATCCACCAATAACTGGAACGCCGCCTGAGAAACTACATAGAGAATACGCTCAATCGACTAACTTATCAATTGCTGAGACGAGTCTCGTGCGTGATCTGCATCTCTGATCGATCCCAGAACGGAATTATGGCGGTCGGTCGATCGAAGTATCTCAAAAGGCCGGTCGCAGGCGAGCGGAGGGCAGGAGAATTGAACTCCCAGAGCTGACTAGGCCCTGCGACCGTTTCTCAAGCGGCGTCCAGTACCTACTGGAAATACCCTCCAGACGCTGATGCCCAAGATTAGGACACTCTAACAATTATGAAGGCAAAACAAGCGTGTCCCCACTCACGAGTGTGAGAGAAAGCGCATGTCACTCCGCATGAAAAATCACATCGAACAGCAGCAAGCTGACCGTCGTGAAGATGATGTCGTAGCCGACCAGCAGCTTGATCCAGAGGGATGGATCGCTTTCGCCGGTGAGTATAGAGCCGGTGGCGACCACCATCGCGAGTAAGGCAGGGAGAAAGATCGGAAAGAGAATCAGCGGCAACAGTAGTTCGCGATTGCGGCTGCGAATGGCCAGCGCGGCGAAGAATGTTCCGTTGGCCACAAGCGCCCACGTGCCTAGCGGCAGCACAAGCGCCAGCAGCCACGGGTTCCCTTCGATGTGCAGGTTGTACATCACGAGGAACACCGGCGCGAGCGCGATCTGCACGATGGTGACAAACAGAAAGTTGGCGAGAACCTTAGCCAGAAACAGTTCGGCTCCAGGAGAGGGAGCCATGCGCTGTGCATCGAGGACTTGGTGGCGAATCTCGCGAGCCCACGCCTGGTTGAGCGCGCTGACCGATGCAAACATGGTGGCGACGCACAGCACGCCGCCGGCAATGTCGCGGGCGAAGGCCCCGCGCGGATCAAACGAAATTGAGAACAGCACGACAACCAGCAGCGCGAAGAACAGCATCGAGTTGATGGCGTCTTTCGAGCGCCATTCGATACGCAGGTCCTTCACGAAATGGGTCCAGAGGGCGCTGGTCATTTGTGCCCCTCGGACGCGGCAGACTTCGTCAGGTCGGCGGTCTGGACTTCCACTTCGAGCGCCTGAGCGGCGCGCAGGTAGTCTTCGGGGCTGAGAATGAGCTGCGTGCCGCGGGCTCCGGCGGAGACGCTGATTTTGTCGAATAAGATCGCGGTCTCGTCGATGTAGACAGGGAACGGCTTCCGCGAGCCGAACAGCGTGACGCCACCGCGGATGTAGCCGGTGAGTGGCTGCACGTCCTTGAGCGGAGCCATCTCGGCTTTGCGCAGTCCCGCGGCGCGGGCTAGTTTTTTGAAATCAAGTTCGGCGTCGCCGGGGATCACGGCGAATCTGTAAATGTGCGGCCCACCCGTTGTGAGCAAAGTCTTGAAGACCTGTTCCGCAGGCATGCCAATCTTTTTCGCCACCGTGATGGCCGACAAATCTTCGGGATCGACCTCGTACTCGCGGAGTTCGAATGGGATGCCCAGGCTTTCGAGGAAACGCGCACCGTTGGTCTTCATAGCGTTGGCCTGCCGGGTTCGAACGACGCGACTCGTCCTGCCTTCAGGGCCAACACCCAATCCGCAATCGGAGCGGCGGCATCGCGTTGATGGGTCGTGATGACAACGGTGCGATTGCCCTGACGAAAGCCGGCGAGCAGCTCGACCATTTGCTGCACGCTCTCCACATCCATGTTGGAAAACGGTTCGTCGAGCAGGAGCAGCTCTGGAATCGGCAGCAGCACGCGCGCCAAAGACGTGCGCTGCCGCATGCCCTGCGAATACTGGCCGAAAGGCCGCTGCAGGTCAGCATCGAGGCCGACCTGCCGCAAGGCTTCTGCCGGCGTCAAGCACTGCTGTCCTGGATACAGACTTGCAAAGTATCGAAGATTTTCCTGGGCTGTCAGCTCGTCGTAGAGCATGGGTGCATGGCTCATGTAGCCGATGCGCGCGCGGGCGTCGTGGGGTTCCTGGTCGCCGAATACCTTCACCGTTCCATGCGTCGGCCGTAAGAGCCCGGCCAGGATCCGCAGCAGAGTCGATTTGCCTGCCCCGTTTTCGCCGATCAGCACGTAACAACGGCCTGGCTCCAGATCGACTGAAACCTTGCGAAGCGCAGCAAAGGAGCCGAAGAGTTTGGAAACCTGGTCGAGATGGGCAGAAAGTGGGCGGTTGAGGACGGTCGAGCTATCGGCCTCTTGGGCGAGCGTCATGCGATTATTCGGCGGCAGCCGGGTGATCGGAACTCAACTTTGTTGTTGCGGGCGACGTGGTGTTTGCAGCGCGCGGGTTGCCATTGGGAGCGGAAGCTTGTTTGGCAGGCATCCCACCGGGCTGACCCGGCGCATATTTGCTGGCGCACTTGGCTTGCAACTCCGTGGCGTGGAAAACTCCATCGCGTCCAATCGTGCCAGCAGCCAGAGCCTGCGCGTCGTCCTTGAATGTGTCCGGCGGCGGCTCGGAACCCTTGTAGTTCACCACCAGAGAGCGGCCTGTCGCAGCCTTTGGCGAATGGCTCTCGAACTCATTCAGGACAAACGTGACATGGGTGCCGCTCTGCTCGATCGAGCCCGGCTTCACGAATCCCTCCACGCGGAGATTGCTCTTGTATGCCTTGTCGCCCATGCCGCCCAGTTCGGCGACAGTGACGTAGTAGCTCTTGCTCGAGCCGTAGCCCGAATACGCCAGCCAGCCGATGGTGCCGAGAATGATGGCAGTCGCAATGCCGATGCGGAGCGAGTTGGAGGATTTCTTCATGTTCACCCTTAAAGATACGAGCCGAAGAGTGCCGGGTCAATGATCCGAGACCCTTCGGGGTCAACAAAGGTGATCTGGATCACACTCTAGGCCAGCCGAAGCGCTTCTCCAGAGCGTTCCCCCATGGAGAGTTAACGGGCTAGTGGGCGGAGTCAAGGGTTTGCGCAGCGCGGTCGAGCGCCTGAGTGAGCGCAGTCAGCTGCTGGCTGCCCCTTGCTGCGTCCTTCGCGTCGATGGCCTCGTTTACGCCTGGGATGACGACCGCAGAGTAGCCGGTGAATTCACCAGGAGCATAGATGGTGTGCTTGTACCAGGAACGGTTCGGCAATCCGGCAGGCGAGAGCAGTGCAGTCTCCGCCGCGCGAAGTGCCTGGTTCAGCCTGGTGGGGTCGGGGGGCGGAGTAGCCTGCACGGTGTGCGCCTTGCCTGCCGCAGCAGTAAACCGGGCAGCAGCAGCCAGAGCCGGGCCGAAGTCCATCGAGCTGAGTCCGGCGTCGCCTGCTTTGCGCTTGGCCGCTTCGATATAGGAAGTGATCTCGCGCGCGTAAGCCGGATAATCGTAAGGCAGCACATCGGCGTCGGCCATGCGAAGAGACTCGAGGCCAAACACGCGCGCCATTTCCTGCAGGTAGACAAACTTTGGATCCGCATTCATGACGAACCAGGCAAAGTCGTCAAAGGTCGAGTGGTAGACTCCGTACGGCCCCGACGAACCGACATCCGTCGACGGCACACCGGCGTGTTGCAAAAAAGGCGTGAAGTCGGAACCAGAGCCGAGATCGGCGACACGCACTTCCTCGCCGGGTTGCAGTGGTGCATTCGACGCGCGGTGTTCGTCGCCCTTGTCATGATTGAGCCGCCACTGCTGGTATACCGTGCCCGCCACGGGGCTGGGAACAGACTTCGTGACATCGCGAACGAACTGCTTCAGCGACGGAACAGCGGCCGCGTTGAAATCGGGTCCGGCCACACCAACATCCGTGTTGAAATAGGCAACCGCATGGTCGATGGTCTGCGCGTGCTGCTCCACCCACTCCGTTGAGCCGATCAGGCCCTCTTCCTCCGCATCCCAACTGCAAAACAGAATTGTCCGCTTCGGCTTCCATCCGTCCTTGAGCAGCGCGCCGATTCCGTGGACCGCCTCAAGCATCGCCGCAGTACCGCTGTTGGGATCTACCGCTCCGTATACCCACGCATCGCGATGGTTTCCATTCACGACCCATTCGTCCGGGTACTCCGCGCCTTTGATTTTGCCGATCACATCCCAGATGGTGCGACGTTGGTAATCCTGCTGCGAGACGAGGTGGACCTTCACTCCGCCGGGGCCAACGTGATAACGAAACGGCAGGGCGCCCTGCCAGCCCTGCGGCACACCAGGCCCCTTGAGTGCCTGCAAAATGGGCGATGCGTCGTGATAGCTGATGGGGATGGAAACGATGTGCGGTTGATTGCCGTCCGGAGAGACGCGCGCCGAATCGGGCAGATCGGGTGTCGACGCGACGCCGGGCGTCTCAGGGTCGCCGGGATATTTGAAGAGAAACTGCACCGACCCTCGCTGGACGCCAGTTTCAGGCCGCCACGGGCCGATTGGGTAGGCATCGCCCTTGAAGTACCCATCGTCCTGCGGGTCGGAATAGATGAGCACCCCGGCCGCTCCGCGCTGCTCGGCGAGATAGACTTTGACGCCGCGAAAATTCGCGCCATAACGGGCGATGACGATTTTGCCGTGCAGATCGATATGCTGCGCAGCTAACTGGTCAAAGTCTTCAAGTCGGCCGTAGTTCGCGTAGACCACTTCGCCCGTCACGTCCCCCGAAGCGGACGAGCCATTGAACGGCATGACGACACGGGGGTCGTCCTGGCCAGGATCGTTCTCGACGTGCTCGCGTGTGGGGCCGCTCATGAGCGGTTTGCCCTCTGCATCGAAGGCCTCGACCTTCTCCACCTTGGGATGATTCAGCAGCACGCGATACGAGACGATCTCGGTCTCGAGGCCCGCGGCGCGAAACTTCTCGGCCACATATTCGGCGGTCTTGCGATCTTCGGGAGAAGCGGCGATGTGCGGCTCGGCCGTCAGCGTTTTCAATTCCTCGCCAGCCAATTTGGCGCTGGGCACATCGAGAAATTTCGCCTCGATGGCCGATTCCTTCGCGAAATCGGAGTAGCCGAATGCGGTGGGAGCTGCTGCCTGCGCGGCGGATCGAGGCGCGTTGTGGCCGGGGAAGAGCGAGAGAAACAACAAAAGCGCAGAAGATTTGCGAATGAGCATCCGATTGGCCCTTGGTCGAGTGATTGCGATGCTGTGGGGATTCTCAAAGGACGAACGCGAAAGGCTCCGTCGCAATTCACCTCAGCTTACACTAGGAAAGTGGGGGTCGTTTTCTGGGCGAAGAGCGGAGGCCGAACGATGAATGGATGCGTACCGTGCAGCAGGAATCTGCGCTCGGCGCCATGGAGTCGTCGGGCGAGCAGGTCACACGCTTCCCGCAGATGGCGCGCGCCCTGCGCAATTCAAATTTCCGGCTCTTTTGGAGCGGCAACTTCCTCTCCAATATCGGCACCTGGATGCAGAACGTGGCCCAGGGTTGGCTCGTTCTTCTGCTGACCAACTCGGCGTTCTGGCTTGGAGTAGTCGGATTTGCGGGGTCGATTCCTTTCCTGATTTTCACGCTTTTTGGCGGCGTGATTGCCGACCGTGTCGACAAGCGGCGCCTGCTTCTGGTGACGCAGACAGTCATGATGCTGCTGGCTTTTATGCTGGCGGCTCTGGCGTGGTTCAAGGTGATTACCGTATGGGAAGTGGCGGCAATCGCCTTCATGAATGGCGTTGCCATGTCGATGAATGCGCCGAGCTATCAGGCGATGGTGCCGCGGCTGGTGAAGCGCGAGGACCTGACAAACGCCATCGCGCTGAACTCGGCGCAGTTCAACATGTCGCGCATTCTCGGGCCAACCTTGGGCGGCTATGCCATGGCCATCTTCGGCGTGGCAGGCAACTTCTTTCTGAATGGCGTGAGCTTTCTCGCCGTCCTATGGGCACTAACGCATATCAAATATCCAGACGAAAAACCGGCGCGCCACGAGAGCATGTGGGATAGCCTGCGCGGCGGATTCGCCTATTTGCATGAGAACAAGCAGATGCTTGTGCTGATATGGATGACCGTGGCCGCGAGCCTGTTCGGCATTCCCTTTCTCACCTTTATTCCGTACTTTGCCAAGGTGCAGTTGAACGCGGGCGAAAGCGGGCTCGGATGGCTGCTGGCCGCCTCTGGATTCGGCGCAGTGCTTGGCGCGATGACGGTTGCAATCGCCGGCATGATCCGGCACCGGGGACGAGTGCTGACCTTTGCCGGAGTGCTTTTCTTTTCGGCCATCATCGGATTCTGCTACTCGCATAACTTTGTGCTCTCCCAGTGCCTCGCATTTGTCGAGGGCTACTGCGGCATCACCATGATCTCCTGCTTCAATGTGTCGATACAGCACCTGTCGTCCGACGAAATGCGCGGACGCGTGATGAGTATTTACGCGACGAGCTTCCTGGGGTTGCCGCCGCTTGGTGCTCTCCTTGCGGGCGAACTTTCGCGGCACATTCCAACCGGCCATGCACTGGCAATGATGGCAGGCTTGGCCGGGATGATCTTCCTCGGCATCTTTGCTTTTTCGCGACCGCTGCGTGAGTTGGACTAGCGGGAACACGCCAATATCCGGCTGGTTTTACGCCACAAGCTGGGTGCAGTTCGCGCAGCGCTTTGCCGCTATTGGAATCGCGGTCAGGCATTCGGGACAAATCTTCGTCTCCGGCGCAGGCGGAGGCGCATCGGGTTTTTTCAAGCGGGCGAGCATCGCATTCATCGGCAGCACAATCGCGAAATAGACCACACCAGCCACGATGAGAAAAGAGATCGCCGCGTTGAAGAAGTTGCCGACCTTGATCGCTCCGCCGCCCACGTGAAGAACCACGGTGCTGAAGTCGGGCTTGCCGAGCGTCGCGGCGATCAAAGGATTCAGGACATCGGCAACCAGCGAAGTCACGATGCCATTGAAAGCAGCGCCGAGAATGACAGCCACGGCAAGGTCGACTACGTTTCCGCGAAGAATAAAGTCACGAAACCCCTTGAACATCTCTTCCTCCAGCAATTGATTTGTCACTCGCCGCTTGATCGAATGAAGTTCGCATTCTTACGTCGGCGCGCAATGCGTACAGCCATGCTACAGGTCGTCGGGAGGAGCAGGCATCCAGAAAGAATCGAAGGCCCCGTCCCCCCTCACGGATAGGCCACAAGGAACACGATCATCGCCAGGATCATGAGATCCGCGTAAAGCAATAGCAGAACGCCGCCGTGGTAGAGACTCCACCTGCGCTGAAGGCAGCGCGCAACATCTCCCATGCCCCACGCGGCTATAAGCAGAGCGAGGATCTGCCAGCGCGAGCCACGAAGATTCTCGATGTGAGGAAAGCCCGCCAACAACAGGCTGGCAGCGAATGCACCCAGCGAGAGCACGATGCCGCGCACGAGCGATTTTTGCCGAATGTGGACGATGGCGAATCGGGGTCGCACAATTCCTTACTGTAGACGGTTGTGCTTAGAGCGCGACCAGTTCCATCTGCCGCAGCGACTCGAGATAGGGCGCGCGCAGCACACCGCGTTCGGTAATGATGGCGGTGACATACTTTGCCGGTGTCACGTCGAAGGCAGGATTGCAGATGCCCACGCCATGCGGGGTGAGCTGTTTGCCGCCGTGATGCGTCACCTCCACCGGACTGCGTTCCTCAATGGGGATCGCGTCGCCGGTGGGCGTGGCCGTGTCGATCGTGGACCAGGGCGCCGCGCAATAGAACGGGATGCCGTGCTCTTTGGCAAGAATGGCCACGCTGTAGGTGCCGATTTTGTTTGCGAAATCGCCATTGGCGGCGATGCGGTCCGCACCCACCACCACGGCCTGGATGCGGCCGGCGCGCATCAGGCTCGCCGCCATGTTGTCGCAGATCACCGTCGTGGGAATCCCATCGGCCATCAATTCCCACGCCGTGAGCCGCGCGCCTTGCAGAAATGGCCGTGTCTCATCTGCGTAAACGTGGATACGCTTGCCCTGCTCGACCGCCGAGCGAATGACGCCGAGCGCCGTGCCATAGCCGCAGGTGGCGAGCGCACCCGCGTTGCAGTGGGTCAAAACGCCGCCTGCGTCGGGAAGGAGCTCGCCGCCGAATGTGCCCATGGCCTTGCAAGCCGCAATGTCTTCCTCGTACATTGCATGCGCTTCGGCGAGGATTCGTTTTTTCGTCTCGTCCATCGATGCGCCGGAAGTACGGAGAGTTTTAAAGAGCCGTTTCATCCGGTCGATGGCCCAAAACAGATTCACCGCCGTGGGCCGCGTGCCTGCGAGCTTCGCGCAAATTGCCTCAAATTCCGGTGCGAACTCCTCGGCAGTCCGAGCGCGGGTTCGCTGAGCGCCGAGCGCGATACCGTATGCGGCTGAAACGCCGATGGCCGGTGCGCCCCGCACAACCATGGTGACAATCACGTCTGCCACCTGCTCATAGGTCGTCGCGAGAACGTAGTTCTCTTCAAGGGGAAGCTTGGTTTGATCGATGAAGCGGACGCCTTCCGGGGTCCAGGCAAGTGTAGGAATCATGCACCCTTAGTGTAACCGTTCACTCATCTGAAGTCTCGCCGCGTGGAGCTTCTGAAAACATTTACAAAAACTAGTGGACGGCCCTCCGTCCCCCTCCGTACATTGGAACATTGGATTCCGTAATCCCAGCCTGGCTCCCGTCTAACGGACAGCGGCTTTTCAGCCGCCTGGTTCGGAAACCGCGGCTGGTCAAGGAGCAGTCTTGAAACTCACGTCGGTCGATTGGCTGATCATGCTGTTGTATTTCGTCTTTGTGCTGGGCATCGGTTTTGCCCTGAAGCGCTACATGAAGACAAGCAAGGATTTCTTCCAGGCTGGCCGCGCGCTGCCGGCTTGGATCTGCGGCCTGGCCTTCATCAGCGCCAACCTGGGCGCGCAGGAAGTGATCGGCATGGGCGCTTCCGGCGCGCAATACGGCATCATCACCAGCCATTTTTACTGGATCGGCGCCATTCCCGCCATGGTCTTCCTCGGCATCTTCATGATGCCGTTTTATTACGGCTCGAAGGCGCGGTCGGTGCCCGAATACCTCAAGTTGCGCTTCGATGAGAAGACCCGCGGGCTGAATGCGGTCGCCTTCGCCGTGATGACGATCTTCTCGTCGGGCATCTCGCTCTATGCCCTGGCCTCCCTCCTGCAAATCCTGCTGGGCTGGAATTTCACGTTCAGCATCTGGATTTCCGCGACCATCGTGCTAGGCTACATCTGCCTCGGCGGCCTGACCTCCGCGATCTACAACGAGGTGCTGCAATTCTTCATGATCGTATTCGGCTTCGCCCCGCTTGCCTGGCTCGGCCTGAGGGACGTCGGCGGCTGGGAAGGGCTCAAGGCCCGGCTGATCCCCGTGGCGACCCAGCAGGGCTTCGCCCCGGGCACCTGGACCGAGTCGTGGAAGCACATGGGCAGCGCCAGCGCGAATCCCTTGGGCGTGGAATGGTTCGGGCTGGCCATGGGTCTCGGCTTCGTCCTCTCGTTCGGCTATTGGTGCACGGACTTCCTGGTGGTGCAGCGGGCGATGGCCGCGAATTCGATTTCGGCGGCGCGCCGGACTCCGATCATCGCCGCCTTTCCGAAGATGCTTTTTCCCTTCATCGTGATCCTGCCGGGCATGGTGGCGGTCGCCCTGCTGCAGGACCACCACGGCGGCTTCATGCTGCCCCCCGTTTCCGCCACCGATCCGTCGCCCAATTACAACATGGTCATGCCGATGATGCTGGGGCACTATCTCCCGTCCGGCATGCTCGGCCTCGGCTTCACCGCGCTGATCGCCGCCTTCATGTCCGGCATGGCGGGCAACGTCACCGCGTTCAACACGGTGTGGACCTATGACATCTACCAGTCGTACCTCGTGAAGGACAGGCCCGACACCCACTACCTGCACGTGGCCCGCTGGGCGACGGTCGTCGGCATCCTGCTGAGCATAGCCGCCGCGTACCTCGCGAACTCCTACAACAACATCATGGACGTGCTCCAGCTGGTGTTCGCCTTCGTGAACGCGCCGCTCTTCGCCACCTTCCTGCTCGGCATGTTCTGGAAGCGTGCCACCGGCCATGGCGCTTTCTGGGGCCTCTTCATCGGGACCGCCGCGGCGGCCGTCCACCATGGGCTCACGATCCCCATCGGGGCGACGTCGCTGGTGAAGGGCGGCTGGCTCGGCTCGGTCCAGCACGTCTACCCGAGCGAAATGGCCCAGAACTTCTGGACCGCGATCTGGGCATGGACGAGCTGCTTTGTGGCGACGATCGTGATCTCGCTCGCCACGACCTCGCAGAAGACGGACGCCCAGCTGCGGGGCCTCGTCTGGTCGCTCACCCCCCACTCGGACAAGGGGGAGACGGAGACACCGTTCTGGAAGCGCGCCGCGCCCCTGGGCGCCGTGGTCCTCCTCCTCACGCTCATCCTCAACATCATCTTCTGGTAATCCGACCCACCCCATGAAACTCGATATCCGCTATCCGATCGGCTTTCTCTTCCTCGTCGTCGGCGCCATCCTGACGATCTTCGGCGCCGCCGGGTCCGACCCGTCGATCTACGCCGCGCACTCCCTCGGGCTCAACGTCAACTTCTGGTGGGGCATCGTCCAGATCGCGTTCGGGGCGCTCATGGTCGTGCTGGCGAAGTGCGGCGCCTCCAAGGGCGACCACGAGGGCTGAGCCTACCTGAGGACGAGCTCCGTCGAGGCGTCGAAGAGGCGGGCGTGAGTGAGGTCGAGCGTCACCTGGACGCTCTGGCCGGCCTCGAAGCGGTCCGTGGGACTCACCCGGGCGATGAAGGAGGTGGCGCCCGTGTCCAGGTAGAGCAGGGTCTCCGAGCCCATCGGCTCGGAAACCTCGACCTTCACCTCGGCGGTGCGGCCGGGGGCGGGCGACGCGACCGTCAGGGCGTCGTGGACCGGGCGTGGCCTTATGCCGAAGACGACGGGCTTGTCCAGGTGGGAGGACGAGCGGCCGGCGAGCGTCTCGTCCAGGACGACCGTCAGGGGCGTCCCGAGCGTGTTGTCCTCGACGAACGACACGTGGCCCCCGGCCTGGCGCAAGGTGCCCCTGAAGAAGTTCATCGGAGGCGAGCCGATGAAGCCGGCGA
>PLKY01000091.1:0-766 GCA_003140785.1 Acidobacteriaceae bacterium
ACACATATTGCTGGATCACCACGGTCTACGACCAATCTCCCAAGCACAACGATCTCACGCAGGCACCCCGTGGCGGATTCAGCGGTCCTGCCTTGGGCGGGTTCAACAACCTTCCCCTCGCTGACATGGTGCCGATCACAGTCATGGGACACAAGGTATACGGCGTCTTCATCGAGCCGGGCATGGGCCNNATCGACAGCCGCGACGATGACAACGGCACGATGGAAACCCTGTACTTTGGCAACGCTACTCCCTGGTATAGCGGCAACGGCCAAGGCCCGTGGATCATGACGGATCAGGAGAACAATCTTGTCGGTTGCGTTAAAGAGGATGGTTCCAAAGGGTGTACAGATCTACCGAGCATTCCCTGGCGATTCGTGACCGCTATCGCCAAAGGAGAACCGCACCACTGGGCGTCCATGGGTGGCGATGCGCAAAAGGGCGCTCTTTCGGTCATGTTTGATGGACCGCGCGTGAATCCTACCTATGACCCGATGCGCAAGCAGGGGGCTATTCTGCTGGGCAACGGCGGCGACAACAGTGACGGTTCGCAAGGAACCTTCTATGAAGGGGCGCTGACAGCTGCCGGCACATTTCCATCGAACGCTACCGACCAGCTTGTGCAGGCCAACATCGTGGCTGCCAGGTACGACGTGGCTCCGCTGACTGTGACGCCTGCGGCTGCACCGGTAACGCCGCCAGGGCTGCAGGCGTTTACTCCGGGTTCCTCGCAGGACACTACTGTGACGTTCACGAATACCACGGG
>PLKY01000091.1:781-996 GCA_003140785.1 Acidobacteriaceae bacterium
GATCTCGTCGGCAACGCGTCCTGGACGAACGCGACCCGCCGCAGGGAGCAAGTCGAGACAGCGGCCGAAAAGGTGCGGAATGCAGAGCCGATCAAGATCAACGAATATCGCGTTCGTTCCGGTGCCCCTGCCAACCCGACAAATTCGTTTATCGAGCTCTACAACGCGGGCTCCCGAAGCGTCGATATATCCAACTGGACGTTGACCGAGCACCC
>PLKY01000091.1:1078-2802 GCA_003140785.1 Acidobacteriaceae bacterium
TACATGCGGGCTCGACCAATGTGCCTGTGGAGAGCGTGTCCGGCTTCGTTGTTGGCCAGAAGATCGCGCTCGGGTACGGCACTACCTACCCCGTCGTCGCAAATACCGTGGAGCAGTACGAGATGGCCAAGGTGACGGCAGTCGGCAAGCCGGGCACACAAGCCTATCTCGCGATGGACGCGCATGCCGGAGCGAGCAACATCAAAGTAACATCCAACTCCAATATTTCTGTCGGTGACAAGATCAGGTTGGATATCGACAGTGTCGGACATGGAATCGAAACCGTGACCGTGGCGCATGTCGGCACAGCGGCGCGTCAGACAAATCTCTCCGCCCCTGCGAACGCCGGCTCGACCCGGGTCAACGTCCGCCGAGCAGAGGGTTTTGCGGTAGGTGACAAGATTACGGTCGGCACGCCGGCGAGCCAAGAAGCTGTTGCGATCACCGCCGTTGGCAGCCAGGGGCCGGACGGTGCCACGCTCGACTTTACGCCAGGCCTCGCTAAGTTCCATGTGACGAGTGAGTGGGTCGTGTCTCCGGGTACGGGCCTTGATTTGGCCGCACCTCTAAAGTTCAACCATGCGGCCAACCTGCCGTTCAGCGATCGCGGAACCGGGATCAGCTTCCAGCCGGCGACCGCCTTTGACCATTCGAGCAACGAGCCAGTCCAGGCACTTGGCACCGGTATCACGCTCGACAGGCCACTAACCAACGACCACGCGATTCAAGCGGTTGTACGCGATGACGCCGTCAAGACTGCGGGCTATCAAGGAACGCCGACACCGAATCAGTGGTTCGGGGGACCGGAGTTGACCACCAACTCCCCGATATTTGGCCGGACCATCACTATCGAAGAGGGCAGCATAGTGCTAAGGGACGGCTCGGGAGCCGTCGCCGACAGCCTCAACTACGGCAGCCTTGTCGACCCCTGGGCCGCCGAAGGCTATCAAGCCGCTTCAGGAGCAGAGCGGAGCGGTTGCTACGCTCCCGCACCGAACGCAATGTTACAGTTATGGTCAATCGTCGCTAGCCCTATTGCCATCAATACGAGCGCAGGACGATTCTCCGACGGCACCGATACTGACAGCAATTGCAACGACTTCCTGGCGCAGGCCGCTGCCGCTCTGTCGACTGCTTCGCCCGCAGGCGCAACGAACATCAAGGTCTCCAGCGTGGAAGGCTTCAGTGCTGGCCAGACGATCCTTATCGATTCGGGTGCGAATCTTGAGGATGCCATCATCGCTGCAGTTGGCACCGCGGGTGCCACTACGGTGCGCACTGCTACGGGCACGGGAGCAACTGTTCTTCCCGCCGCCGACGTGACCGGTTTTAGTAAAGGCCAAACCATCACTATCGACAGCGGCGCTAACTCCGAGACGGCGGTTGTTTCCTCGATCAGGGATTTCGGCGCCGCCAGACTCACGGTCGCTGCTCCACTGGCTCGTGCGCATGCGGCTGGCGTGCAGATTTCCGGCAGCGGTATCAACCTCACCGCTGCATTGACCCGGGCACATGCCAGTGGAACGCAGGTCTCTAACGACGTTCCAACGCCTGGCGCGCCCAACCAATATCACAGGGCCAACCATTGAGAGGGTCTACGAAACTGGATTGATCGTCGTAACTTGGGCTATCCCAACGACGCTACGAATGCGGATAGGGAAACTCGTCTCCAGCATTGAAATACTGGGAAGTTGGCGAATTGAGTCGACCCTGAAGAAGTCGTT
>PLKY01000175.1 GCA_003140785.1 Acidobacteriaceae bacterium
CGCTTTGACCGTGAAGTCCCCTGACGCCATCGCGTCGGTCTTCCAGTAACTGGTGGCGGGGCCGGTTGTGACATGAAGGGCCTCTCCCTCTCCAACAAGCCGAGCAGCATCGAGGGTCATGCCCGCCCTCTCTTCAGCAGCATCGACTCTTCCGTTCCAACCAGGAATTTTAATACCACCATCTGTTACCGCCCGGGAGCCTTCTACGGTGGGGCTGCCGGGACCACCGACAAACTGTTTTCTTGCGAGGAACAGTGCGACGAGTAAGGCGACAAAGACAATCGCCGAGCCGATTAGGATCTTGGATTTCCTCTTCATTGTGNNAAGTAAATTTCGTGTTGTGACTGTCGGTCACTCATCCGGCTCTCAAAATGCTTGTAACGAGCATTGTGAGGGATTCCGGAAGCATGGCCGACCGTCCGGAGGGTGACGCCGCCCTCGCCACCGGAGTCAAGCAACGCTGTCGCGGCGATAATCAATCTTCTGTCCTTTGTCATCGCAGCTGAACGGACTCTTCGTTTGGCTGCAATCGTACGAGCGTCTTTGAGTCGTTCCATAATTTCAGTGCCCGCTGTTCGTCATAGGAAAGTTTAGAGGATCGCGTATCACTGAGTGCGCCGTTATTCGACTGAAAATACTTGCCAGACGCTTTCCTGTAGGCGGGATCAGCAGCAACCTTAGCAAGGGATGCACCAGAGAAGCTGATANNCGAGCTGTTCGTCTCCACGCCGCCGCTCAAGACCGATGGCACGCCGCTCAGCCCGGTCTCGGGCACGGCCCCGGGGTCGAAGGCAATCGATGCGATTGAGCTCCCGGCCCGCCGTAACCGACGGTGCAGTTCATAGGCATAAAGGATGGTGCAGAGCTTCGACGTCGAGTAGCGCTTGCCCGCGGAGAGGGGCTTCTTGCCGTCTCTTCCATCGTTGGCAAGAGCAATCGCGTCCGGTTCAGCCACAATGCCGACCATCNNCGTATCGGGATCATGCGTTCCGCTCGCGGTGAACACGATGCGTCCGTTGTCTCCCATTCGCTCAGTGAGCAGCTCGATCAGTAGGAAATGTCCAAGGCAATTGGTCGCGAACGTTGTCTCATACCCATCCTTGCTATAGGAAAGCGGCCCACCGAAATATCCGCCTGCGTTACACAGGAGTGCCTCAAATGAGGCGACTTCGCCACTGTCGAGCATCGCACGAAACTTTGTTGCTGCATCTCTGACGGAGCTCAGCGAGGAGGTGTCGAGCTCAAGTGCGCTGATCCTTATGTCGTAGGCTGTCCGGAGCTGTTGCGCTGCGGCTTTGATCTGTTCCATGCTCCTTCCGGCGAGAACCAAGTTGTAACGCGAGCGAGACGCGAGCTGTTTAGCGCATTCAAAGCCGATTCCGGCGTGACCGCCTGTGATGAGAGCTGTTGGCACGATGACCTCTTTGATGTGGACAACCTCGTTAGGCCGGTAACAGTCCGGTCTTTGCGATATCGGCAAACCAAGAATAGGATTTCTTCGGGGTTCGTTCGCCCGTGTTGAAATCCTGAGCAACCAGGCCAAATTTCGAGGTAAAACCCAGATCCCACTCCCAGTTATCGAGCAACGACCACACAAAGAAGCCTTCCACCCGGCTGCCGCTGTCCATAGCCTGGATGACAGCACGCAAGTGAGTGCTCAGATAGTGAATTCGGAACTCATCATTGATGATTGCGTCGTGGTCACCCAAGGGGTCAGAACAGCCGTTCTCCGTCACAATAAGACGCGGGTTAGCGTAATCTTTGGTCAATCGATTGAGAATCTCTTGGAGGCCGGCAGGGTCTATCTCGCGGCCAGATGCATCTCGAGTGACGCCGGCGGGTGTTTTGCCCGGGCCTATGAAACTTGGGCCACTAAAATCCGCTTTGAGATAGAACGGTGTGTAATAGTTGACGCCAATGAAATCGCAACCCTGATGAACAGTGCTCATGTCCCCGGGCTTGACCGCATCGGCCAGCATCTTTTCCGCCGCCAGGGGATACTTGCCCTTCAGCAGCGGGTCCAGAAACGCGCCCGAGAATAGTTCATCATAGGCCAGCGCTGCGACGTCGTTAAGTAAATGGATTCTCCCTCCCTCTGGCCGGACTGGCGCGAGTGCCAGTCCGATTCCGATGGTCAGATCGTTTCGCTGCGCGCGCATCGCTTGAATGGCTCGGCCGTGGGCCATGTTCAGATGGTGGGTGACGGGGCCGATGAGCTTTGCGTCGTGCAACCCCGGTGCATGATTGCCAATGAGATGGCCTAATAACATGTGAACGTTCGGCTCATTGAGCGTAATAAAGTTCTTAAGTCGATCACCCAGGCGGCGAGTGACCGCCACGGCGTAGTCCGCGAATCGCTCTCCCGTATCTCGCGACATCCAGCCTCCCAACTCATACAAGCGCTGAGGAAGGTCCCAGTGAAACAGCGTTGCATAAGGAGTGATGTGTCTTTGGAGGAGCACATCGGTTAGCCGATCATAATAATCCATGCCGCGTTCATTCAGGGATCCTGAACCAGTGGGAAACACTCGCGGCCATGAGATGGAAAACTTGTATGTATTTAGGCTTGCGGCGCTCATCAACGCTGCGTCTTCCTTGTACCGGTAGTATGAGTTACACGTTTTGCTGGGGGTAGAGCCATCTTTAATGCGCCCATTCTGCCTGGCAAAAATGTCCCAGATACTCTCACCTCTTCCATCGACATCCAAGGCTCCTTCGACTTGAAATGCAGACGATCCGCATCCCCAGCGAAACGTGCTTGGAAACCGCCGTGCCTCGGATGCAGGGCTCTTGGATTTGCATCCGGCAGCGATCGCAGCCGCTCCCAGGGAGAGGACGAATCGTCGGCGGGCCCAGTCATNNACGAATCGTCGTCGGGTCAAATCATTCTTGTCATTCGCCATTGGCTATCTCTACTGTTCTTCCCGAGGTCATGACTTCCTGCGGCAAAGTCATTAGCGGGGAAGTTTTCGTCGGAACGTCCTGGCTGGAATACCCCAGCCGAATCCAAAGAGCCAGCATTCCGAGTGTGAGTCCGTGTCTCATGCATCTTCCTTTCGTCTGAGCGATTCCGAGACTGATTGTCCTGCTGATCACCGAAGTTTTGCCACTGGAATCGCGCCGGTGCGCAGTAGCGGCATTGAACGCGAGGCACGGAGATCGAGCGAGTGTCGTGGTGACGAAACTCGTTCCTCGCCTTCGACAGACCTTCGCGGACCGGTTCGGCTGACGGTTTGTGTCTTAAGCCGCAACCGCAGCGCAGGAATCCTCGCCCAGCGGCGGATCTTCGCGTCTGCCTGGTTTTGCGGTTAAAACCGACAGTTGGCGGTATCATTGATGCACGCGAGCGCCGCGTCTCGCCACAGTCCCGGTTTTCACGGGGCGCCGCTTTTCTCGAGTTAAGGGGGCCGCGCGATCCATGTTTTCTGTCTCAATGTTTCCGAGCGGGATCACGAATGGCCTTTATCTCGCCGGCAGCCTCATCGGCTTCGCGACTGGGACGG
>PLKY01000196.1 GCA_003140785.1 Acidobacteriaceae bacterium
AACTCTTCATGCAGTTTGGTCAGTTCGCGAGCCACGACGACGCGCACCGCCGGTCCCCAGACAGATTCAAGGTCAGCGAGCGTATCGAGGATGCGATGCGGCGCTTCGTAGAAGATAAGCGTCCGCGGCGATTCGCGCAGCTCGGTGGCAAAAGCTTCAAGGCGCGTGCGACGCGAGCCGGCCTTCTCCGGCAAGAATCCGACGAAATGGAATTCACTTGCCTGTAGTCCCGAGGCGATGAGAGCGCTGAGTGCTGCGTTTGCGCCGGGGATCGGAATCACAGGAACGCCAGCTGCGATTGCTTCCGCGGCAAGCCAGGCGCCAGGGTCGCTGATGCCGGGCATCCCCGCATCGGAAACAACGGCGACGCGTCCGCCGGCCTTGATGGCCTCGATCAACTCAGCAGCGCGGTGTCGCTCGTTGTGCTCGTGACAGCTGATGGTCGGCGTCTGAATCTCGAAGTGATTGAGTAGCTTCTGCGTCTGACGTGTGTCTTCGCAGGCGATTCGATCCGCTCGGCGCAACACGTCGAGGGCGCGCAGGGTGATGTCGCNNTCGTAGTTCTTAGTTCACAGTTGAGAATCCGGACTTAGTAGGACAGAATTTCTTACGCTTATCGCCGACTAGATCTTCTTCGAACGGCAAACTCCGAACTTAGAACTCTGAACCAATAACTGTCTTCTCAGCTACTATTCCCCTTCTTCGCGCTCGATGCGGCGCTGCTCGGCGAGAAGGGTCATGGAACTCATCAGGTTCTGCACACTGACAATGCCGACAACACGCCCACTCTCCGTAACAGGTATCAGCGAAAGGCCACGGCCCGCTGTGAGGCGGCGAATCGTGGCGCCAAGCGTGTCTTCAGGACGAGCTACCTGGAAGGCGCGCGACATGACGGACTGCACGTAGCCGTTGCCGTCGTTGCGCAATGCATCCACGATGCGTTGGCGCGAAACGATGCCGACCAACTCCGGACCGCGCACAACGGGAAAGTCTTCTTGCAGCGAGTGAACACAGCGGCCAAGCGCGTCGGCGAGCGTGTCTGACGGCGAAAGGGTCGCAAAATCCGTGAGCATGACTTCGCGCATGCGCACCGTGTCGACTACGGATTGGAAGAAGACGCCCTGGTCCTCAATCTGTGCGCCGATCATGACGAAGAATCCCGCGATGATCAGCCAGGGACTATGCAGCAGCATGCCGCCTAACATGGCTGCAAGTGCCAGCAATTGGCCGAGACCCGTGGCGGCGCGGCCCGCTGGAGCAATCCCATGTTCGCGTGCGAAGTTGCCGCGCAGCAGGCGCCCCGCATCGAGCGGATACGCCGGCAACAGGTGCAGCAGACCAAGACCCGCCTGCATCCAGACCATACTGCGGAGAAGATAGGCGGGTGTGATCCAGGGTTGATCGAAAAGCCGTACGTCTCCGCCGGCGCCGAGAAGCGTGATCCCCAACGCCGCGGCTGTGGCGCAGCTGGCAATCGGTCCTGCGAAAGCAATGGCGAACTGACCCACTCCTGAATTCGCGTTTTCTTGGCTCTCGGGATTCGCGTAGGCGAAGAGTCCGCCGATGGGAAGCACGAGGATAGCGCGCAAACGCAAGCCGAGCCACGCGGCGACAAGGAGACGGGCAATTTCGCGAACAACCACGGACGCGACGAGCACAAAGAAGAGACCAATGCCGCGCAGCCAACCTTCCGAAGTGCTGAGGCCGAGGCACACCACCGCCAGGAGCAGGAAAAACGTGTGGACGCGCAACTCAACGCCCATCCAGCGCCCCAGCGGAATTGACCAGCCTCGCATACTCGAATTGTAGTGGCTTACACCCCACGGACGAAGACCTATCCGTGGGGACCCCGTATTACCACCCCATCGACGAAGACCTATCAAAAGGGCCCCCCCGGTCGGAGGGAATTCTGGCTCAGATATCCTTAGGAGTTAACAGACCCAGGGGGACGATGCGCATCATTGCCGGAACGTTTCGCTCCCGTCCGCTGCAGGCGCCGGCGGGATTGGCCACTCGGCCCAGCAGCGACCGATTGCGTGAGACGCTTTTCAATGTGCTGGCCCCGCGCATTGAGGGCGCCCATTTTCTGGATCTGTACGCCGGCTCGGGAGCGGTGGGCCTGGAAGCGTTGAGCCGCGGAGCGGAGCACGTGGTGTTTGTGGAGCACGTACCGGCTGCGCTGAAGGTGTTGCAGGCAAATCTCGCGCGGCTCCGACTAACGGCAGGGTTCAGCATCCAGTCCGGAAGTGTAGGTGCGTATCTGCGGCGTGCTCTGCCGGAGTCGAAGCGATTCGATCTGGTCTTTCTCGACCCGCCTTACGATGCTGCGCACGAATACGCAACGACGCTGGGGCTGCTGGGTGGCGCTGCGGCGGAACTGCTCGCCGACGATGCATTAGTGATTGCTGAGCACCGACGCAAGGAGAAGCTGGAAGACCGCTTTGGTTCGCTCACTCGCACGCGGCTTCTGGAACAGGGCGATGCTGCCCTAAGCTTCTACGCAATTGCCAAGGGGAAGGATTCGCAGGAGCTTTCACGTTAAGCACAGTGTCGCTAAGAGATGAGTTCCCGAGTGAGGTTGCGATCATGAAAGCAATTCTGCTACCGGCCGTCTTTCTGCTGTGGGGTCTGACCCCCGGCGGAGCGCAGGCCCCTTGCAAGACGAACAGCACCGACTCTCTCAATCTGCAACAGGCCCGCGCGTACATGGTGACACTGATCAACCGCGACCGCCAATCGCAAGGCCGCGCGCCTGTTACGTTGGACCTGGTCGCGTCGGGTGCTGCCCAGGGGCATACAGACGAGATGGTCGAGTTTGGCTATTCCTCGCACTGGGGTCTCGATGGCAAGATGCCGGTTGAACGCTACACCGAGGGCGGAGGGGCCGATGCCGACGCCGAGAATGAGGACGACTCTTCGGGAACGTCTGACTGTTCCAACACAGCTTTGACCGGCTCGCAAGCACAGAGCACGACGGGAGCAAGCACTCTCCCGCTGGTTGCCGACCCGCGTTTCTCGCGAGCGACGATCGAGGGAATTGAATCGGACTTGTTCAATGAACAGCCCCCCGATGGTCATCGCGAAAATATTCTGAGGCCCAATCACAACCATGTCGGCATCGCAATCAGCCTTGCCGCTGAGGGCCGTTCATGGCGCCTCGCCTGCACCCAGGAGTTTGTAGATCAGTACGGCACTTATGCACCGTTGCCTGCGGAGGTGAATCCCGGCGACGGATTCGATCTGCAAGGGAAACTGGCGAAGGGTCTCAGCGTGCAGTCAGTTCTTGTGCGTTATGACGATCTGCCGAAACCGATGACCGTCGACCAGCTGAATCAGACAGGCGGATACACCGTACCTCAAGACACGATAGCCAACTATTTCCTCGGCGACGATGCCGCGCCCGTGACGACGAGCAACGCTCCGGATGGGCAGCAATTTGCCGCGCACATTGCGACCCCGGCCAGTTGGAAGCCAGGACTCTACTACATCGATGTGTGGGCAAATAAGGATGGCTCAAAAGATCCCATGCTGGTTTCGCAGCGAACGATGCTGATTGGGAATGCGAACTACACCCAGTGGTCACCATGGCTGGTTGCGAAGGATGCGAAGGGAAAGGAGACTTCACTGAATTCGCGCAAGGGATGCGGTCCCGTCGGCCAGTCGGGCAGTACACGAGCCTGGACAGTGCAGTTGAGAAATGACGATCCGGCAAGCGCATATCGTATCGTCTTTGAGCTCTTTGCCGCAAATAAGAACTCGCCGGCAAATTGGCCGGCGGGAGCCACCACCATCACGCTCCCGGCAGGGCAGATTTTCACAGCACAGCCCGACGCAACGATTCCGAATTCGCAAGGCTGTACAGTACAGCCCCACCTGTTCTATTCGGTCGCCCCGGCTTCATAGAGGGGGCGGTCGCGGTGAGCCTTCCGGCGGGAATCATTCCCGACGCGACCGCGTAAGATGAATCGCGTTGATCCGACGCTTGGACCAGCGATGCGAAACCGGGACAAAGACAAATGAAGAAGAGATCGGTTGGAGTTGCGGCAGCTTGGCTGCTGTCCATTTCTATGTTGCACGCGCAAAACGTGCAGCCTTGGTTGATTGGACCGTTTGCCAGACCTGTGGCTGGGAATCCTGTGGTTGCACCGCGGCCTGAATCAACATTTCTCGATCCCATCTTGAAAACGCAAGTGCAATGGGAGGCGCTGCACACCTTCAACCCCGCGGCGATCGTGCGCAACGGCAAGGTCTACGTGCTCTATCGCGCGGAAGATAACTTAGGCGCGATGGAGATTGGTGGGCACACATCGCGATTAGGGTTGGCCGAGAGTAGCGATGGGATCTATTTCACGCGCGTGGGCGAGCCGGTCTTCTATCCCGCGGACGATGAGCAGAAGGCGCGCGAGTGGCCTGGAGGAGTCGAAGATCCGCGCATCGTGGAGCGCGAAGATGGCACGTACGTGCTGACATATACGCAGTGGAATCGCGCAACCTATTCGGTGGGCATCGCCACTTCGCGCGATCTGATGCATTGGACGAAATACGGCCCCGCATTTCTGACAGCAGCCGCCGGCAAGTATGCGCCGCTGAAATACAAGTCGGCGGGCATTGTGACGCGCGTAGTGAAGGACCGTCTGATCGCCGCAAAGATCAACGGCTTGTACTGGATGTATTGGGGCGAAGGGGCGATCCATATCGCCACATCGGCAGACCTCATTCACTGGACGCCGGTGGAGGATCAACGCGGCGAGCCGGTGGAGTTGCTGCAGCCGCGCGCTGGGCATTTCGACAGCACATTTCCAGAGACCGGGCCGCCGCCGGTTCTGACCAGCGCAGGAATCTTAGTGCTCTACAACGGCAAGAACGCCACGAGCGGCGGCGATCCCAGCCTTGGGCCAAATGCCTATGCAGCCGGCGAAGCTCTCTTCGATCCGATCAACCCGATGCATCTGTTCACGCAGACGGATGAACCGGTGCTGAAGCCGGAACTGCCGTACGAGAAAACGGGCCAGTACGCTGCGGGAACAACGTTTGCCGAAGGGCTGGTTTACTTCCGCAAGCAGTGGTTTTTGTACTACGGTTGCGCAGACTCGCTGGTTGCTGTGGCGACCGCGCCTGCCGCGCCGACGGTCGAATTGAATGAATACAACACCTCCGGAGCGCGATCAACACCGGCGACACAAACCACAATCCCGCAGCGAACAAATGAGGCGCGACCAACAACTGGCTTCTATCTCAGAAACGGCGACACGGTTGTGTTCTACGGCGACAGCATCACGGAGCAAAACCTCTACAACCAGTTCGTAGAACTGTACACGGCGACTCGGTTTCCCGCGATGCGGGTTCGGTTCTTTGGAGCCGGAGTGGGCGGCGATCGGGTGACGGGTGGCAGCGGCGGCCCGATCGATCAGCGCCTGGAGCGCGATGTGTTCTCGGAGAAGCCGACCGTTGTTACGGTCATGCTGGGGATGAATGACGGCAGCTATCGCGCGACTACCGATGATATCGAGTCGTCGTACACGAAAGGCTACGAGCATCTGCTGCAGTCGATTCGTGACCACGCACCGGGAGCACGAATCACACTGCTGGGCCCGTCTCCGTACGACGACGTGAACGGAGCGCCGACGTTTCCCGGCGGATACAACTCCGTTATGCAGCACTTTGGCGACTTGGATAACGCGCTTGCGCAGAAGTTCGGCGGCACGTTTGTGGATCTCAATCCACCGGTGGTGGCGGCGTTGCAGAAAGCGGAGGCGCTTGATCCGCGTATCGCGAAGCTGCTGGTGCCGGACCGCGTGCATCCCGATCCGCTGGCGCATTGGGTGATGGCTGAAGCGCTGCTGAAAGGATGGAATGCGCCGGCGCTTGTGTCGGCGGTGACGATTGATGCACGAACGGGAAAGGTGACTGAGACGCAGAACGCGACCGTGGACCACCTGGAAATGAACCAGGCCTCGTTGCGCTGGACAGAGGTCGAGAATGCGCTCCCACTGCCGCTTTCGCGCAGCAACGCAACGCAGGCGCTGTTGTTTGACCTGAGTGACATTGAGCAGCAGCTGGATCAGGAGCCGCTGCGCGTGACAGGTCTCGACGCTGGGAAATATAGGCTGAGCATCGATGACGCGTTGATTGGGACGTTTTCTGCGGAAGAATTGGCGGGTGGCATCAACCTGGCTGACTACCCAACGCCGATGTTTCACCAGTCGCAGCGCGTCAGCTGGTTGGTGCGCGATCGCGACGAGGCACACTATATCCATTTGCGCATGCGGGTGCGGAATGCGAATACGGGCGCTGCGGATGGGCAGCCGGATGTGATGCAGGCGTTCGAGGATTCGCTCGGGGATTCGATCTACGCGGAGGCCGCGCCGAAGCCGCATGTCTACACGCTGAGTCTGGTTGGCGAGCAACCGTAAAAACGCGGCTCCCTTTAAATGCCAGATGACCTTGGCTTGCATAGCTCGAATGTGCAGATGGCTCCGATCGCGAGGCACATCGCAATGGACGCGAGTCCCGCGATGTGCGAATGGGTGGATTGGCGAAGCCAGCCCATGACCACGGGCCCGAAGAATCCGCCAAGGTTGCCGATGGAGTTGATCACCGCGATGTGCGCCGCCACAAGCGGACCGGCGAGCGAGAGGGTCGAGGTGCTCCAAAAGACCGGCATGGCGGAAAGTATTCCGATGGCCGCGAGGCCGAACCCGAGGATCGCGACCGTCGCATTGGGAGCGAAGGCCGCGACGAGAAATCCGGCGGCGGCGGCGAGATAGGCAGTGGTTAGATGAATTCGTCGCTCGCGATGCCGGTCGGAACTGCGGCTCCACAACACCATCCCAACAACGGCGGCAAGATAGGGCAGAGCGGAGGCCCATCCCAGGTGCGTCAGCGCGATTCCGCGAGAAGCAAGCACGGTGGGAATCCAGAATCCCAAACCATAAAGGCCGAGCATGAGGCAAAAGTAGGCGAGGCTCCAGCCATAGACCACAGGCCGCGCAGTAAAGGCATGGAGCAGCGAATGCGCTTTTCCCGTGTGCGCCGGCACCGTTGCGCTCAGGTCGCGTGCCAGAGTTTGCTTTTCCTCCGACGATAACCAGTGAACATCTTCGGGGCGATCGGGAAGGAGAAAGAAGACGCACGCTCCGAGAAGAATGGCGGGAGATCCTTCGAGCACGAAGAGCCACTGCCATCCATTGAGCCCTGCGAAATGATTCAGCTGCAGGATCTGTGCCGAGAGAGGCGAGCCAACAATGTTGGAGAGCGGAATCGCGGTAACAAACATCGCCATTACGCTGGAGCGCACCGAAGGCGGAAGCCAGAACGTGAGATAGAGAATGACGCCGGGATAAAAGCCGGCCTCCGCCGAGCCAAGCAGGAATCGAAGGACGATGTAGAGCCACGGACCTGGCACGAAGGCGGTTGCGACGGAGACAATGCCCCACGCGATCATCAGCGCCATGATCCAACGGCGCGCCCCCACGCGGAGCAGCATCAGGTTGCTGGGAACCTCAAAGAAAAAGTAGCCGAGGAAGAACACGCCCGCCGCCAAACCGAAGAGACTCTCGTCGATGTGCAGGTCTCGATTCATGGTCAGCGCGGCGAAACTGATATTGACGCGATCGAGAAACGCGACGAGATAAAGCAAGATCAGGAACGGAACCAGGCGTAGCGCGATTTTGCGGTAGAGAGGTTGCATCGGTTGTCAGCGAATTTGCCGATTCCAGTTGGGACAAGCGGAGTATTGCATGCGCGTGCCAAGCGAGCCAAGGCGCGCCGGAGGACGGCGCTTCTATACTTACGGAGTCGAGCACTTTCGGAGTAGAAAGCAGGCGCGCACATCGTCGAGATATCCGTTGCTTCTGTTCTGGAATCGTCTGACGCTGCCTTGCGTAGCGTGGTAACCCATGCGGCGGGCCCGGCGGGAGTGCTGCCTCTTTCGGCGGAGATGCTGCTGACGGAGCCGTCTGGAAATTTATTCGGCCTGAGTCAAAACGCGGGTATGGGATGGGATCCGGCGCGGCTTCTTGATCCCGAGTTTCTGATCCTGAGCACGCATGGCGGATTGCGCGCGGAAGACGGGCATGCCATCGCACTCGGCTTTCACACCGGACATTGGGAAGTGGGACTGCTCGTCGCGGAAGCTGCGCGCGAGTTGAAAGCGATGCATGCAATTCCGTTTGCCGGCGCATGCACCGACCCCTGCGATGGGCGGACACAAGGCACAACGGGCATGATGGACTCTCTACCCTTTCGCAATGATGCGGCGATGGTGTTGCGGCGGCTGATGCGGTCCTTGCCTACAAGCAAAGGCGTGCTGGGCATCGCGACCTGCGACAAGGGGCTGC
>PLKY01000259.1 GCA_003140785.1 Acidobacteriaceae bacterium
CAGCGCCCGCTACTCTGTCGGCGAATCCCATGGCCGTTGCCTGCTGCAATTCTGGAGCGATGAGCGTAATCTGATGCGCACCGTGGTTGAAGTGCGCCAGCGCGCCCAATCATTGCGGTTGATGACCCGCCGCATGGGCGTCGCGAAGCCACAGGCATTGGAACTCGTTCCCTCCTGCGATCGCCGCACACCCACGGCGCGCGATGCCGCGCGGCGCAACTATCAGCGCCTGCTTGAACGCGCACTGACGCGTGTCTTCATCGGTTCAAAGGTCGATGGACTTCGTTCTGCAATGGACCTGGAACATAGCTTCGGCCCCGCGTATGTTCGTGGACGTCTGCTGCGCGGGACGGCTGCGGAAGCGGTGATCGGCGTAAGTGAAGCTGAATCGGCGTCCACTGTAGACGGTGTCCTAACTCTCGGCATTCTTTGGCTCGACTACTGCCGCCAGACCGCTGCGGCCGAGGGAAGGCGTCATTTTGGCGGGCTCAAGCTGATCGTTCCCGTAGGCGCATGGCGCACTACCACAGAGCGTATGGCATGGCTCAATCATGCCGCAGCCGATTTTCAACTCTTCACACTCGATGAGCGCAGCGAAGACCTCGTTCCCATCGACTTCCGCGACACCGGCAATCTGGAATCGCGCCTGGTGCATGCCTTTTCGGCTTCTGCCGCCGTCGAGCGATGTCAGGCCGGTGTCGACCGCCTGATGAGCCTTCTCCCTCTCGCCGCGCGGGACCGGGTCGAGGTCTGCGCCCGCTCCGCAAGCGAGACATGCCTGCTCTTGCATGGTTTAGAGTTTGCGCGCGTGCGGCATGGCATGGCGGCGCATTCCTTCACCCGGGAGAATGAGATCACCTTCGGCGCCGGCGCAAACGAGACACCGCTCACTCCCGAAAATGAATCGCTTTGCCGGCAACTCTTCGCGCGCCTCGTCCACAGCCGCCATCCCGATGGTGCGCATACCGACGCGCTTTTTCGGCTGCAGCCGGAGCGATGGCTCGAGTCGCGACTCCTCAGCAACATCGACGAACTGCTGCCCAATCTGCGCGGCGACCTGCTTTTAAGCCAGGTACCGGCGTTGGCCAGTGGCGACCGGGGTATGCTCGACCTGTTGACCCTCGATCGCGATGGCCGCCTTGCCGTCATCGAATTGAAGGCCGATGAAGATTTGCATCTGCCCATGCAAGCCCTCGACTACTGGATTCGCGTGCGGGCACTTAACCAGGACCGGCAAGCAGTCGCGGGCAATTCCAGGCCCTTGTCGGCTTTCGAGCGGCAAGGATATTTCGCTCGTGCGGAAGTTTCCCCGCTACCGCCCCGTCTTTCGCTCGCCGCGCCCGCATTGCGAATTCATCCCGCCAATGAGCCGGTCCTGCGTTATCTGTCTCCTGAAGTTGAATGGGAACTCATCGCGCTCACCGAGCACTGGCGGCGCGAATTGAGAGTCGTTTTCCGCAAACGCAGTGAAACGCTTCACAGCTGAGGTCGTTTTCAGGTCGAGGCCGCGCATCCGTATCGTTTTCACGGTTCCGCATCCTGGCTACTCGCTGTGTCCCAAAGCCGAGTTCAGTCCTTCGAACAAGCCGTCGAAGCGGCCATTTTCCGCGGCGAAACGAAGCGGCTTCACGCGCTCCACGCAGATCTCTGCAGGCGTGGGCTGGCTCTTCAGAATCTCCATCGTTTCGGCGATAAAGTCTTTCAGCGGCATCGCTCGTGGATCTTTCGCCCCACCCAACAGGTCTGTCGCTACATAAGGCGGGATCAGTTCCAGGACTTCGACTTTCGTTGACTTCAGCTGGTAGCGCAGCGACTGCGTGTAGGAATGAAGCGCAGCCTTGGTCGCGCAGTAAGTTGGAGTCAGCGTGAAAGGGACGAACGCCAATCCCGATGAGACATTAATGATGGTCGCGCTGGGCTGCTTCTTGAGGTGCGGCAACAATGCTGCGGTCAGGCGAATGGGTCCCAGCAAATTCGTGATGACAGTGGCTTCCGCGTTCGCCACATCCACGGGCTCGGCATTCAGGCGCTCAGGCCGCATAATACCTGCATTGTTGATCAGCACATTCAGCCTGGGAAAGCTCGCAATCACAGATTCGGCGAAAGCCAGGATGCTGCCCTCCCTTTCAATGTCGAGCACCATCGATTGCATTCCGGGATTCGCTGCCGTCGCTGCGTCGAGGATACTTTTACGGCGTCCAGCGATGATGACCTGGTTGCTCAGAGCGTGGAATGCTTCGGCGAGGCCGCGGCCAATTCCCGAGCCGCCGCCCGTAATGAGGATTGTGTTCCCGGCAATGTTCATTGAGGCTTTTCTCCAAAAAAGATCATAGTGGGAGCGGATGAATCCCACGTCGCCGGCCCTGCAGAGCGGCCGATTTTACCGACTTAATAGTCTGATTGCATTGACTTTATGGGGATATATTGAGTCAGGCTGGCTCGATTCGGAGGAGAATTCCCGAATTGGCACGTGCACCAATTGGGAACGGGCTCGAAAACATTTTCAGGTTTACGTGATATAAATCACACTATTCTTCCCTCGTTGGCTCCAGAATCAGGCATCGAGTTCAGTACTTTCGTTTGGCTCGGTCTGATGTATCCGGCGTGGGCGCCGACAGATCAAGCAGAGGGGATCATTCAAGTGACAACTAGAGTTCTTCACCGCGCCGAAAGCAATGGGATGCAATCGGTGCCCACATTTCAACTTCAATTCGTGCCGGCCCGTCGATCATCGCTGCTTGAATTCCCGCAGAGCCTCGCAGAGGCAAGCGAGCAGGATAATTCATCGCCGAGCAGGCCCGGATGTATGCGTGGGATTCAATCGGCGCTCGCCATTGAAGCCGTGGCCACGCTCATGTTCTACGGCCTCTGGCAGCTTTCGCACTTGCTGCGGTAGACTGCGGCCGAGCACACGCCGAGCTTTCTCCTAGCCATCGAATTGCTGTTCCGAATGTAAGCTGCGAACATTTATCGCATCGGGCTTCGGGACTGGCCGTTGCCAATGTAGCTCGCCTCTCTGCCTCCCCGCACTCGCGAAAACATTAGAACGGAACGTGGGGTATTCACTCCGCGCGATCACCTTGATCGTATTCTCTCCCCTTGATGGGAATATATATGTTACTATTCCTTCGAAGATCGAAGTCCGGGAGTATCTGAATCCGGATGGTCGCAATCTCTTTGGTGATTGGTTCGATCGGCTCAATTCCGATGCGGCTAGGCGCGTAACTACGTCCCTTTACCGCTTGGCGCTAGGCAATTTCTCCAACGTGAAAGGAGTCGGTAGCGGTGTTCTTGAATGTCGAATCGACTTCGGTCCTGGATATAGGCTGTATTTCGGAAGAGACGGAGATCGGCTTGTGATCTTGCTTTGCGGCGGTACGAAGCAGCGTCAGCAAAACGACATCACACTCGCAGCGGAATGCTGGCAAGACTACAAACGTCGAAAGAGGAGCGAGACATGGCGTTAACCAAGGATTTTCGGGAAACAGTGCAGGCGCGAGTCCGACGCGACCGGAAATTTCGTCGCGGCTTGCTGCGTGACGCCATCGAGGCTCTGCTGGCAGGTGAAAGCGCGCTGGGCCGCGAAATTCTGCGCGACTATATCAATGCCACAGTCGGTTTTCCTACGCTTGCGGAGAAGACAGGTCTCCATGTAAAGACGCTCCATCAGATGTTCGGGCCAAAAGGCAATCCAACCGCCGCAAATCTATTTCAAATCATTGCGTGCCTGCAACAACATGAAGGCGTGCAGTTACGAGTGGTTGCGTAGAGCTACTTCTTCAGCGGCTTCCTCGCAAAGTAATACAGCGAATAAGCCAGCAGCGCGAAGGCCAGCACTGACACCCACGTGTGATCCAAGAACGTGTGCGGAAAGTTGAGAATGTCGCCCTTGTCCGCGGTCGTTTCGTAGCCTTTCAGAGCCACGCCGAATAACCCCACAATGCCGCCCGCGGCAATCAGTCCCGATGCATACAAAGATCCCGGCGAGATTTCGCTTTCTGCCTCCGCCTCATCGCCTCCCGCTCGTTTTACTGCCTGATCGACAAACCAGCGCACCGCTCCGCCGCAAAAAATCGCGAGCGTTGTGCCGATTGAGAGATACGCGCCCACGGCAAACGAAAGCGACCGAACCCCGAGCAGCTCGACAGCAGCAACCAGAAAGACGCCAATCATCACCAGTCCCCACGGAAGCTTGCGGCTGAGAATTCCGTTGATCACCGTGGCCATCAGGCGCGCTTGCGGCGCNNCCGTTGATCACCGTCGCCATCAATCGTCCCTGCGGCGCAGCCGCCTTCTCGCTGCCGATCCCCTGGATCCACTGCACCTCAATGCGTCCCGAAGTGGGCGAGTACAGATACTTGCCGTCGGCCAATTCAGCCGAGCCCAGCGCATTCAGCACCACATACTCACCCTTGTGATGCACTGTTGACGCGTTGTTCGGGCCCAACACAGGAAACTGCGTAGGCAGGCGCTTCACATCGTTCTGAACGGAAACTCCTGCGTGCGGGGCCGACAGATTCCACGGCTGTGGTGCGGCGCGAAATTGCTGCAACCCGGTATTCATCAGGTTGAGCGTGAAGCCAATGGCCACCGTCGAGACCACAACCCCGATCATCAGCGCGACCTGCTGCTTCCACGGAGTGGAACCGACAAGATAGCCGGTCTTCAAATCCTGCGACGTGTCTCCGGAGTTCGACGCCGCGATGCACACTACACCGCCGATGGTAATAGCGAGCGCTCCAAAGGCGGGCGCCGTCCAGCCCTGCACAAGAAAGATGGCCGAGGTCGCCATGAGTGTCGCGATAGTCATGCCGGAGACCGGACTCGCCGAGCTGCCAATCAATCCCACGATGCGCGAACTGACCGTGACGAACAAAAAACCGAAGACAACAACCAGCAGCGACGCCGCGAGATTCGCGACCCATCCTACATACGCACCGGGCACGGGCTTGAACTGCAGGAAGATGAACATCACCGCGACAATCGACAAGGAGCCGAACACGACCACGCCCATGGATAAATCGTCTTCCGTGCGGAGCGGCTTTTTCTTTTCTCCCGAGCCGGGCCGCATGGTCTTGAAGCCCGCAATCAACGCGTTCAGAATCGTGGGCACAGTCTTGAGCAGCGTGATTAGCCCCGCGGCGGCGACTGCGCCTGCGCCCATGGGGCGAATATAAGTGGACCAAAGCTGGCTTGGCCCCATCTGCGCAATCGGTATCGTTCCGGGGTACACGGGGTTGGGCAGCGACTTGCCGAAGAAGTAAATTAGTGGCATCAGCACCAGCCACGAAAACACGCCGCCGGCAAAAATGACGCCTGCCACACGCGGTCCGATGATGTAGCCCACGCCAAGATACTCCGGCGTCGCGTCTGCTTTGATCGACGCGCCTTTCAGGATGTGTTGCGGTCCGAAGTCCGGCTGAAATTCGGGCGTGCCAGGCCACGCTTTGAAGATGTTGTCATTTTGAAAGAGCGTGTAGAGCGCGCCAAGGCCAAGTCCGGAAAACACGCGCCCCGCGAGCGAGCCGCCCTTTTCGCCAGCAATCAGAACGTCCGCGCATGCCGTGCCCTCGGGGTAGGTCAGCACGCCATGTTCTTCCACAATGAGCTGGCGGCGCAGCGGAATCATGAACAGTACGCCGAGCCAGCCGCCAATCAGCGCGAGCAAAAAAATCCGCGAATACTCAAGTTCGAATCCGAGAAAGATAAGTGCCGGCAACGTGAAGATGACGCCGGAAGCGATCGACTGTCCGGCGTTCCCGGTTGTTTGCACGATGTTGTTTTCAAGGATCGAGGCGCGTCCGAACGCGCGCAGAATGCTGATCGAAAGCACCGAAATCGGAATCGAGGCAGCAACAGTGAGCCCCGCCTTCAGGCCGACATACACCGTGACCGCGCCGAAGATGATGCCGAAGAGCGATCCCAGCAGGAGCGCGCGGAAAGTAAATTCAGGCCGGTTCTCGTCGGGCGAAACAAAAGGCTCAAATTCGGGCACCCATAGCCTCCAGGCGGTTCAAAGCAGGAGCTTCAAAGCAAATTCATTCGAATTCCCTGAAAGGGGGAGTGTAGCAGCATCCGCAGGCAAATCGCCGGACCTCCGCAAATTCGCGTGCAGGATCGAAAAGGAAAACTGCGCTTGGCGAAATCCACCCGAACCGCGTAGCGTAAGTGCAGCCAGCGCTCTTTGAGCGGAGGCCCGAACTTAGATGACTGATCAGGTAACTGCACCGACCCCCATCGCCCCAACCGTATCGGCTCCGGCTCGCACACCGGTGCAACGCCTGCTTTCTCTCGATGTGGTTCGCGGCATCACCATCGCCTTCATGATCATGGTGAATAACAACGGCGGCCCCGGCTCATGGCGTTTTATGAATCATGCAGTATGGAACGGCCTTACGCCCACTGACCTCGTCTTTCCCACGTTTGTTTTTATCGTTGGCATCTCCGTCGTCTTCGCGTTTGACGCGCGATTGGCCCGTGGCGCCACCCGTGCGCGCCTTGCCTGGCACACGGTGCTGCGAACCGTGATTTTGATTCTCTTCGGCATCGTGGTCAACAGCTTCCCCTTCTTTGAACTTCCGCATATGCGCTTCTATGGCGTGTTGCAGCGCATCGCGATTTGCTATCTCGTCGTCGGCCTCTTTTATCTTTGGGACAATCGAGCGTGGACCAAGGTGGTAGCACTGGTTGCCGCGCTGGTGGGTTACTGGGTCCTGGTGCGCTGGGTTCCGGTTCCCGGCGCCGGCATGCCCGGCCGCGACGTTCCTTTCCTGGACATGACGCAAAATCTGGTCTCCTGGATCGACCGTCTCCTCTTCCCGCATCACTTGTATCTCTACGCGCCCGATCACAACGTACGCGATCCCGAAGGGCTGTTGAGCGACCTGCCTGCTATCGGCACGGCCCTGCTGGGCGTGCTGACTGGGTTGTGGCTTCGTGCAGACAAGCCGGCTTCTTTCAAAGCGAACGGGCTCGCTGTTGCCGCGTTGTGCAGCTCGGCGCTCGGCTATTTCTGGGCTCTCTGGTTCCCTTTGAACAAGAACATGTGGACCAGCTCGTACGTCTTAGTGGCAGCCGGCTATTCGCTTCTCTTGCTTACCTTGGCCTTCTGGGCAGTCGAAGTAAAGGGTTGGCGCAAGGGCTGGACCTGGGTGTGGCTGGTCTTCGGCTCCAATGCGATTGTTGCTTACATGGTCAGCGAATTACTGCCCGGTGTGCTGAACACAGTGGCCGTACCTAACGGTCCGCGAAAACATGCAAGCCTGAACGTCGTGATCTTCTCCGATGCCTTCGCGCACATTCCCGATCCTCACTGGGCAGCCTTCACCTATTCGGTTACCTTCACCGCGGTTTGTTTCATTCCAGTATTGATTCTTTATCGCAAGAAGATTTTCCTGAAGATCTAGATCACGCTAACGAGCGCGCCCCGTCTACTGCTTAATAGTCTCGATTCGGAAAGATCCGCCGATAAGAGAATGCACAAGCGAATTGTGGCCAATAAAACAGGGCTGGCGCGCACCCACTGCCGGGAGGTCGAAGATGAGCACAGTCGAAGGCGCCAATGCACCATGCCTCGGCGCTGTGTCGTTGCCTCCGCGGCGCACTGTGTGGAACTTCTGTGAACTCGCCATTAGCTATGTAATGATCCTTGCGGTCATCTGGACCCCAAGGCCTCTCCAACGATGGCTCTACTGGGCAGCGATTGCATGGTTCGTGTATACAATCGCCTCGTCATTTCCCGGCTGGAAGGCGATGGGATGCCGTGCCACAGGTTTTTGGCGCTCGTTGTGGGTGGTGGGCGTGGCGCTGGTGCTGGCGGCAACTGCAATGATGTATGCGAGCAGCCATCACACGCTGCATCATCCAAGTGGCTTCGTCCAATGGATACTCGCTTTCGGTGGCTACACGGTCTGGTCGATGGCGCAGCAATTCCTGCTGCAAGGTTATTTTCTCGCTCGGCTCGTTCGCCTGGTGCCCAGCGCAACCTTGGCCGCGGTGACGGCGGCTGTCATCTTTTCGGCAGCACACCTGCCTAATCCGATCCTGACCTTGCTGACTCTGCTTTGGGGCCTGGCTGCGTGCCTCGTCTTCCTAAAGACGCGCAACATCTGGCCGCTGGCCATGGCGCACGCTATCTTCGGCATCTGCGTGGCGATCACTGTTCCAGCAACCCTGCTGCATAATATGCGCGTGGGCCTCGGCTATCTCAACTATCGCGCGCCGCGCAATCTTCATCGCAACCAGAGCGACCACAGAGTATCGACAGTCGCGTGGGTAATCGACGAAGCGCCCACACGCCGCTGAGCACGCCACGCCCTGCCGTAGAAAACACCCGCAATCACGGCCATCAACACATAGCGCCAATTGAAGCTTGTGGCCCGCTTGTTCCAGTGCGCGAGCCCGAAGAGCACCGCGGTCAGTACGAGCGCCGCAGCGCGGCCAATGCGTCGCTCCAGAAGATTCTGCAGCCATCCGCGAAAAAACAGCTCTTCTGGAATCGCAATAAAGAGAAACGTGAAGACGAATGCCGCGAGCGCATGGAGCGGTTCCGGCCAGTTTGTATGGATGTGTAGAAAGCCCAGCCCCAGCCCAAGGGGAAGACCGATCACAGCATAGAGGAGAAACTCGCGCAGTCCAACGCCGACATCGCGTCCTTTCAGTCGAAGGTCGAATCCCACACCATCCAATTGCCGCACCGCGAGAAATCCGAAGATGCCCGCATCGAGCAAAAGCATCTTGCCGAACGCCGCGAAGCCGTTGGGCCATGCAGGTTCAAGCCATCGCAAATCCACCGTCAACCCCAGCACGGCAAGAATCAAAAAATCTCGCCAGTTGCCGCGTCGGCCGGTATCAGCGCTTCGTGCCTGATCCAAGAAGAGAGCGATTGCCACAGGCAGCAACGCATACAATGCCAGCCATCCCCAGCGAAAAACACCGAAGGCATGCGCGACCAGCGCATAGGGCACGCACAAAACCACGGGACACGCGAGGCGCGCAGTTCTCGGTAAGGCATCGGCCCATGACACGAAGCGCTCCGGCGCGAATCCTGCGAACAACATCGGCAGCAGGATCAGCAGCGCGGCGACGATGACTTCAGGCCGCAGAATGGAATGCAAACTCATCGCGACAACTTAGACTGCTCGCACAGGCTTGGCCGGCCGAAAGAGCCACAACAGGAGCAGCGTGAAGAGCAGGCCGCCGACTGTGAATTTGAGACCCACCGGCGCATGCGATGGAGAGAAGAATCCTTCCAGAGATCCCGCAATCACAAGCATCGGAATGACGCCAGACACCAGCCGCGTGGCCTCGATGCCGCCTTGGGCTACCGAGTCCCGCCACCGCAGCGAGCCCGGAAACAACATCGAATAGCCGAGACGAAAACCGGCGCCTCCTGCGATCAGAATCGCCGGCAGTTCGAGCGATCCATGGGGAGCAACGAAGCTCCAGAGCGCGAGCGACATACCATATTGATGACACGCTGCGCCGATTACCCCCAGCATCATGCCATTCACGTATAGATAGAAGAACGTTCCCAAGCCAAAAGCGATCCCACTTGCAAAGGTCACGAAACTAACGGTCAAGTTGTTCGTCATGATCGCGCTCGATGCCATCGGCGCGACAGTCACAATGGATTTCGTCCACATTTCGTGTCGCTCCATCGTCTCTATCATCTGCGGCCCGACAAAGTGCCTCATGAATTCCGGGCGGGCGTTCGTCAAAACGGCGCCCAGCACGCCCCAGGCAACCGATAGGAGCAGCGACGCCACAACATAGCGAATGTTGCGTTGGAAGATCGCCGGATACTCATCGCGCAAGAAACGGAACAGGGTAGCGAGGCTCGTCTTGCGTCCGGAATAGATAATATGGTGAGCCCGGGCCAGCAAATGATTCACGTGTTCGGCGTAAGTTCGTGCCGTCGCATCCTGACGCAGTACAGAGAGGTCTGCAGCGACCTGGCGATAGAGCAGCGCCATCTCCTGCAACTCTGCGCGCGAAAGCTGCGCCAGGCCATTCCGATCGGAAAGCGCAAGCAGCTCGGCAAGGCGATCCCAGTGGGGCCTTCGCTTGGCGATCCACTGGTTTGAGAGAATGTGGGCCATGGACCTGAATTCAGATCAGCTTAACATCGATACGCCAGAGCTCGTGGCCATCCAGATGCCGCTGGCCGGCATCGGCAGCCGTTTCATCGCGCTGCTGATCGATACGCTGATATGGGCTGCGGGGTTGGTTGTGCTTGGCCTCGTGCTCTGGGCTTTTCAGCCCGCGCTACAGGCGTTTTCCAGTCTTTCCTACCAATGGACCGTTGCCATTTTCACGCTCTCGATCTTTCTTTTGAACTGGGGCTACTTCACGTTGTTTGAAGCCTTCTGGCATGGACGGACTCCGGGCAAGCGCATTGCCAGGATTCGCGTCATTCAAAGATCCGGGCGCGCCATTGGAATCTTTGAGTCGATGGCACGCAACTTTATCCGTTATGTGGATCAGATCCCCTTCTTCTATGCGGTCGGTGTCGTCGCCGTGTTTGCCACGCGCCAACATCAGCGATTGGGTGATCTCGCCGCTGGCACTCTAGTTGTTCGCGACCGCGAGCAGGAAACCCCACTTTGGGCGGATACGGGCACGCGCACTTTCACGGCTTCCGTTTTCGCTCAAGCAAACGCAATCCCCGAACCGCACCAAGCCGTCGCGCTCTCGTCCAGCGGCATCGCCCGCTTGGCTTCGTCCGATCTTGAGGTGCTCGAAGGCTTCTTTGCACGCAGGCTCGACCTACCGCTTCCTACGCGCCAACTTCTCGCACAACGTATCGCCGATGCCATTCAGACGAAATCGGGACTGGAGCAGCCGCCTGGCGTAAGTGTAGAGACATTCCTTGAGGCGACCGCCCGTGACCTTCGTGACATATCCCGGATGCGATAATCGACTCCGCAGTCGCTCAGGCTGCCGGAATCGACCCCATCGCTGCAAGGGCCGCCGAACCACAAAGGAGCGTCTCCTACCACTTCCGAGGTATGCGCCATTCCCGGCCGCCGCAGTCCTGAACGCTCCGGCTCNNGCAAAAATGACAATTCGATTCTTGACAAGAGTGTGCTGTCCGGCATTTAATCTTCCCCGGCCCGAAGAATGTTATGTACAGCGCATTCTGCTTAAACGTTTGAGCGAGAAGATTCCAAAATGTGTATCTCGTGGATTTTCTTCTTCCAAAGAACGGATAAAGTAGCCCAATCCAAGCCCGCCCCGAATCGGAGTCAGTAAGGATTAGGCCAGGACCGAAAGAAAAAAGGCCGGAGGAGCGAGGAGCGCTTCGGCTGGTACTAAATAGGAAAACTCAACCCCGCAGTACTTGAACGAAAGTGCCGATGGTGACGCCTTTTAGATAGTTTTGAAGGCCCACTAAATAGACGGGGCGAATTGGTTGATGCAAGGAATGATCTGAAGTAAAGGGATTTTCTACTTGACGGAAGTTGTGCGGCGCGCGTTAAATTGCCTCGCCGTTCATCCAAAGCCAAGATAATCATTCCGGGCTTCATGCTAGTTCGATAGTGAAGCGGCAGATGTAAAGCAGCAACATTTGAAATGGGAGGCTACATGAGACACAAGTGGTACAAGATATTCCTGTTGCCATTGATGTTCGTTGTTACATGCGTGGGAGCATTCGCGCAGGCCAATTCCGAACTCACCGGCATTGTCACCGACCAGACGGGTGCGGTGGTCCCAGATGCGAAGATCGTTCTTACCGATCCTGGAACCAGTGCCTCGAAGTCGACAACCAGTGGTTCAACCGGGCTATATGACATCTCCGGTTTGAATCCCGCCAACTACAACGTGAAGGTCACAGCCAAGGGCTTCGAAGCCTACGCACAGAACGGCATCGTGGTGAACGTATCCTCGACCGCCCGCGCGGACATCAAGCTCACGGTCGGTGCAGAAACCCAGACCGTCACTGTCGAAGCCGATGCTTTGGCGGTGCAGGCCGACTCCAACGTCGTCAGCACCCTCATCAGTTCCGAGCAGATCAGCCAGATCGCTACCGAGAACCGCAACTTCGCGGCACTGGCGGCTCTGGGACTCGGTGTCAGCTCCGCGCTACCCGATAGCAACACTCCAACATCGGTTGCGTCCAGCTTCACCATCAGCGTCAACGGACTGCGTCAGAGCCACAACATCTGGCTCATCGACGGCGGTGAGGCGGATGACCGCGGCGGCGCCGGCGGCATGGACATCATGCCTTCGCAGGACGCCATTGCCGAATTCACTGTGATGAGTTCGAACTATCCTCCGGACTACGGTATTTCTTCCGGCGCCACGATGAGCCTTTCGCTCAAGAGCGGCACGCAGAAATTCCACGGAACGGCCTTCGAGTTCAATCGCAACACCGATTACGACGCAAACAACTTCTTCAACAAATACAACACCACCACGCCGACGGCTCGTCAGGTGCTGAATTACAACATCTACGGCTTCAACATCGGTGGCCCGCTGTTCATTCCCAAGGTCTACAACCAGAATCACAACAAGACCTTCTTCTTCTGGAATGAGGAGTGGCGCAAAATCAACCAGGGCAACAGCCCGAACATTGTTTCCACGCTTCCGACCGCCGATGTTCCAACCGCGGGAACGGATCTTACCTACACGGTTCCGGGCTTCGCTACGAGTGGCTCAACCAACGGAAAGAACTATGTTCCGGGCATCGTTGTGCCGTACTCCGGCGCCGCGGCTACTGCTGCCGGCGTTCAGAACGTCTACTTCGAACCCTGTCTCCAGTCTTCCGTCCCCAACAAGGACGCCTGTCAAGCAGCGCTGCTTACGCAGTATGGTTTGACGCCTGGACAGCCGTTCCCCAACAACACCATCCCGCACCAGCTTTTCGATCCGAATGGCGTTCTTTACCTGAACTCCGGCATTCTTCCCAAGCCGAACAAGGCCAATGGGCAGGCGGTTTCCGAAGCGCAGACACCGATCACTGTCCGCGACGACGTCGTGCGCGTGGATCACAAGGTCAACGACAAATGGCAGATTCTCGGTCACTACATGCACGACTCCGTGACTCAGGCCTATGGACAACCAGAACTTGGATGGGATTGGGCAAGCTACAACACCGTATCCAGCACACTGTCCAACCCATCGAACAGTGCGGCACTTAAGCTGAGTGGCACCATCAACCCCAATTTGCTTGTCGAAGCCAGCATGAACTACGACGGCAACATCATCAACATCACCAACAGCGCAAATTCGTTTATTCCGGCTGGCTGGTCGGTCAACACGTTCTTCAATCTCGGCACGCTGACTGAAGGGAAATTCGTAGGCCAGAAGAGCTTGCCCAGCATGAACGGCTTCGGCAATCCTTACGGCACCGCCGAGCAAATGGGCAATGCGCCCTGGCACAACGCGGCTGAGGACTTCGAGCCTAAGCTCGACATCTCGTACACCATGGGCAAGCACGCCATGAAGTATGGGTTCAGCTACAACCGCTACACCAAAAACCAGCAGGTCAACGGCGACACGCAAGGTCAGTTTGCGTGGGGTGGCACCTCCAATGGCCAGTTCACTGGCAATCTGGCTGGGTGCGGCGGAACTGGTCCTGCCTGCGTTCAGGGTGACGGCTTGATGGACATGCTTCTTGGCATGTCGTCGAACTATGACCAGCAAGCGTCTGCCCCCATCGACCACTATGTCAACCAGACACCGTCGGCCTACTTGATGGATAACTGGCACGTGTCTCCACGCCTCAGCTTGCAGCTCGGCATTCGCTATGACGCCCTGCCGCACGCTTGGGAGCGCAACAACTACGTCGCGAACTTCGATCCCAGCGCCTATACGGCGAGCAATTCGCCGTTCTGGAATACAGATGGATCGATGCTCTCGACGGGGCCCGGCTTCCAGACATATACCATCGGGGGCATCGCAAGCCCGTACTACACCAATGGCATGAGGCTCGCCGGAGTCGGCGGTTTTCCGAAGGGCCTGGTCAGCAGCTACTACAACACCTGGCAGCCTCGTCTTGGCTTCTCTGAAGATCTCTTCGGCAATGGCAAGACCGTGCTCCGCGGCGGCTTCGGAACGTTCTTCGAGCGTATGCAAGGCAACGATATCTACAACGCTGCCACCAATGCGCCGTTCGTCAACGATCCGGGCGCGTCGTATGTCAACATGTCCAATCCTCACACAAGCACCCAGACAGGCCTGAGCGCTGCGACTCCGTTCTTCGCCAGCGGTCTGACCACTCTTGCGTTGGATTACCCAGCTCCCGCGGTGGCCCAATACAGCCTGGGCGTACAACATGAACTGAAGCCGTCGCTCATCTGGGTCGTCCAGTACGTCGGCAACCTTGCATGGCACCAGAACGATCAGCGCCATGTCGACAACTTCTCGCTCGACACTCCGTTGGGAGTGCGCGCAGCGGGCGGCAACGTCACAACCGTAGATGGCACAAAGACGGGTACCCCGCTTCCCACATCGGGACAGGGGCCTGTGGCCAATAACGCCAACTCCTATCGTGTCTTTGCCGGATACAGCGGCATCACGCAGCAGGAGATGACAACCAACGGCACTTACGAGGGTTTCCAGACCGGTTTGCGTGTCCAGAATCGCTGGGGACTGAGCGGCGAACTCGATTACACCTGGTCGCACGAGATCGACATTCAGACCTATGACAACTCGTGCTGCGTCAGCAACCCGTACTACACCAAGTACGACAAGGGTTCTGGATTCCTTGATCGCCGTAACATGCTGGGCGCCAACTACATCTATCAGTTGCCGATCTTCAATAAGACAAACGGGTTGGTTCACACGATCGCCGGCGGATGGGAAATTGCTGGTACCATCATCGACCAGTCCGGTGTACCGACCGCTAACCAATACGGCGGCAACGACACAATCGGACTGGGCGGTGGTTACAGCAACCGCATGAACGCCAGCGGTAAGATGACCTATCCGAAGAAGGTCGGCCAATGGTTCAACACGTCCATTCTTTCCGTTCCGGTTGCAGCATGGGATGGCGGGCCTAACCAGGGATTCGGCGACTCCGGTAAGGACGCAGTTGTCGGACCAGGACGCGTGAACTTCACCACCTCGCTTNNCGATGACCGAGCGGGCTCACTTCGAGCTGCGCTTCGAATCGTTCAACACGTTTAACCACACCCAGTACAACGCAATTGACGACAAGAACACAGACGGCGCCTACGGTCAGATCACCAGTACATCGGACCCGAGAACGCTCGAACTGGGCGGCAAGTTCGTCTTCTAAATCAACCCTCAACCGGGGCGCGGCGGGCAACTCCCGTCGCGCCCTTTTTCTTTGATGGGTCGATTTGCAACCTGCAATTGTCGCAAGAGAAAATTGATGGAGACGCAAAGTGCTTCCACGGCATTCTCGGTACGCCAAATGAAGGCAATCTTGGACATGAGTCGTCGCAAGGCGCGAAGGTGAACCAGACACTCTGCAAATTGATCGGTGTTGGACTTCTCTCGGCCTCGAGCCTTTGCGTGGCCCAAACACAGGCCGCTGCGATCCTTCGGCAAGAGGCTCTAACACTCGAGCAGCAAGGGAAAAACCAGGAAGCCGAACTGAAATGGCACGCCATTCTTACGGCGCAACCGCGAAACCCTGAGCCCCTCGCCCACATCGGCCTGCTGGAAGCGCGACAGGAACACTACAAGGAAGCTGTGCCCTTCTATCGCAAGGCGCTCGCCCTCAATCCAAATGTTCCGGGATTGAGGCTCAATCTCGCTCTGGCTCTCTTTAAAGGCGGCCAACTCAAGGAATCCATTCCTGAGTTTGTATCCCTGCGCAAGAGCGCGCCCGCCAACTCTCCTGACGCGCAGAGGGCAACCATCCTCATCGGCATGGCCTACTATGGCCTCGCCGATTACGCAAAGGCCGCGCCCAACTTGAAAGAAGCTGCTGAAGCCGAGCCTTATAACCTGCCGCTCCTACTAGCGCTCGAGCACAGTTATCTTTGGTCCAACCAGTACAAGTATGTTCTCGATGTCTATCGCCAGATTCTCGCGCTGAATCCCGATTCAGCCGAGGCAGACATGGTCGCCGGCGAAGCACTCGATCAGATGAAGGACAATGCCGGTGCTACGGACATGTTTCGTGCCGCGGTGAAAGCCGATCCTAAACAGCCCGACGCGCATTTTGGCCTTGGCTATCTCCTCTGGTCGCAAAAGCAATATCCCGAAGCGGTACAGGAATTCCAGGCCGAGCTCGCCAACGATCCCAAGCATGTGCAATCGATGCTCTATCTAGCCGATGCCGATATCCAGATGGATCGGGTCAGTGAAGCAGCCCTGCTGCTTGAATCGACTGTGAAGCTCGATCCGTCGCTTCCCCTGGCCCATCTCGATCTCGGAATCGTCGCTGCCGAATCCGGACATAACGACGAGGCGCTTCGAGAACTCACTCGTGCCGAAAGAATGATGCCGGACGATGTGAACGTTCATTGGCGCCTGGCCCGGCTCTATCGCACGATGGGCAAAAAAGAAGAAGCCAAGGCGGAATTCGACAAAGCCAGCAATCTGAATAAGCAGGCGGATGAGGCACTTTATAAGAAGATTGCTAACGGGAGTGCACATCCCCCGCAGGGCCAGACGCCCCCCGCACCACCCGAAAAATAAGATCATTTTGTCTGAACTTGTATTTCAAACGAATGCCCGCGCAGGAGTAGTTGCGCCAGCGCTTTCTCAGGGCAGATATGCCTGGCCTCGATGCGATCAAGTTCAATCGCTGTCTCCACGTCTGACGCGACCGTTAGAAAGCAGTAGAGGCAGCGAGTGTTCGAGCTTCCGTTTTCATTGCGTGAGCGGCTGTACATTGGGTTCCTGTTTTGGTGGGATGTAATTTGTGGGACTTCTCGATAGTACGAGTCTTTCGATTTTTCACCGGTGACTTTTGTCACGACCTATTGTGAGGTTTGCCCTTCAATTCCTTTTCGCTATCGTTAGCTACAGCTTCACATTTTGGTTTGTATTTCTACGCAACTGCCAGCAGGGTGTTAAATCACCTTGTGGAAAAAGCGAAATAGAACAAGGCTCATCGAAAGTCCCAACGTAGTCGTACTCAACTTTATTGTTCTTGAGTGGAACGACCAACGTGCGACTCACGGTGACAGTCGATTGCGGCGAACCTTGCAGCTTGAATGCAATCCAATCTCCTGCATACGTGGCGACAAAACCAGCCGCCAAAACCAACGCAATGCGGAACAACCAGCGGCCAATCTTTCTCACTACGTTCAGCCTTCCTCGATCAGATGGGATTCTTCCTTCAGCGCAATCCCCGTGAGCTTGCGGCGGCGCGCTTCAGATAGATAGAACACCAGTTGCGCGGCAGCCTCCGCATAGCCTAGTCCCTCGGAGCGAATGTTTGAAATGCAATTGCGCTCGGCATCCATGCGCCCAGGCCGAGGCTCCCAAGTCACGTAGGCGCCCAGCGAATCGGGCGAGCTCAGCCCCGGACGCTCCCCAATCAACACCACGCAAAGCTGTGCACCAAGTGCCGCGCCGATCTCATCCCCGATGGCAACGCGGCCCTGCTCAACGATACAAATGGGCGCCAGGCGCCAACCCTCCAGCCACGGAAGCAGGCTCTCAAGCAGCGGCGTTGCGTGCCGCTCGACCGCAAGCGCAGAAAGCCCATCGGCAACGATCAGAGAAAGATCGCATCGTCCGATCTGCAGGTCTGCGAGTGCAGCGGCGCTGCGTTCATCGAGCCTTCGTCCCAGATCGGGCCGCTGCAGATAAACGCGTCGATCTGCCGCCATCGAGTTCAACCGCATCACATCGTCGCCCGAGATCGCGCCAATCGCCGCAGACAGAGCCGCTGTTTCCAATCGCGCATGCACCGCGTCGCGAGCCTGTGCATGCGCCCGCTGAAATTGGAGCAGGTCGCTCGTTCGCTGGCTCACTCCTGTGCGTCCAAGCCCAACTCGCGCCGGCGTCAGAGCGCGCAACCGCGCCACCCAAGAGGCTGCCGCTGCCGCGATTTCGCTCATACCGGCAGCAGCTTCTCTGGATGATTCGCTTCCAACCGCAGCCTCCTGAACTCGTCACCCGCGAGCCACGCTTCGAATTCCGGTGCCGGCCTGAGGCCAAGGACCTTCCGCACATAGAGCGCATCGTGAAAGCTTGTGCTCTGATAGTTGAGCATCACATCGTCCGCCCCCGGCACGCCCATAATGTAATTCACGCCCGCCGCGCCTAGCAGCGTCAGCAGCGTGTCCATGTCGTCCTGATCGGCTTCTGCATGATTGGTGTAACACACATCGCACCCCATCGGCAGGCCGAGGAGCTTCCCGCAGAAATGATCCTCCAATCCCGCGCGCACAATCTGTTTGCCATCGTACAAGTATTCGGGCCCAATGAACCCCACCACGGTGTTCACCAGCATGGGATCGAAGTGCCGGGCCACTGCATAGGCGCGCGCCTCGAGCGTCTGCTGATCCACGCCGTGATGCGCGTTGGCTGAGAGCGCCGAGCCCTGTCCCGTCTCGAAGTACATGACGTTCGTCCCCATAATGCTATCTGCGCAATGCGCGCCGCGTCGCAGTTCCTTGCCTGCTTCGTGCGCCTCCGTCAGCAACGACAAGCTCACACCGAAGCTGCGATTCGCGGCCTCTGTGCCGGCGATCGACTGGAAGATCAAGTCCACAGGCGCGCCGGCTTCGAGCGCGGCCATCTGTGTTGTGATGTGCGCCAAAACGCAACTCTGCACCGGAATGTGAAAGCGCTGTCGCAACGCATCGATCAGTCGCAATAGACGCGTTGTCGCAACTACGTTATCGCCCGCGGGATTGATGCCGATGACCGCGTCCCCAGACCCAAGCAACAACCCGTCGAGAATCGAAGCCGCGATCCCCATCGCATCGTCGGTCGGATGATTCGGCTGCAGTCTTGCACTGAGTCGCCCAGCAAGCCCGACCGTTGTACGAAAGCGCGTGACCACGCGAATCTTTGCCGCTGCGGCAATCAGATCCTGCACCCGCATCAGCTTGCTCACCGCCGCGGCCATCTCCGGCGTAAGGCCGGATGCGAGTTCCGCAAGCCGCTCCGGCGTCGCGTCGTCCGACAGCAGCCAGTCCCGCAGCTCACCCACGGTCAGCGAACGCACCGGTGCAAACGCGCCCGCATTGTGCGTGTCGACAATCAGCCGTGTCACCTCGTCCTGCTCGTAGGGAATGACCTGCTCTGAAAGAAAATGTACCAACGGCAAATCGGCAAGTGCAAACTGCGCGGCCACGCGCTCTTCCGCCGAGCCGGCCGCTACTCCAGCCAACACATCCCCACTGCGCAAAGGCGTAGCCTTGGCCAGCAACTCTCGCAAGCTCTCAAAGGTGTAACGTGTGTTGCCGATTGTGGAGGCGAAGGCCATCGGAGTGCTTTTAGCGTATCCGAAACGCGAAGCCCCGCAGAACGAAACATTCGAATCGCCGTGCATCTTAACGTCACGATGAAACCTTGAGGTTATGCTTTTGGAGCATCTTCGGAATACACCTAGACTGCTTAAGGGTCGTGAAACGCGTCTTCTTCTTGAGGAAAAAGCTACTTGGGTGTGTGCTTTCGGTCTAAAGCAACTCCGAAAATGCTATAACCCGGAGCGCATTCCATGTCGCGCAGCCTTCTTATCGTCGAATTCCTGATTGTCTTTATCGCATTGCCTCTCGCGTACCGATTCTCCCCGGTGCGCATTCCCGCGCTTCCTTTGCTATGGGGGGTCTGCGGCTACGCCGCGTGGCAGTTGCTGCGCGATCCGCGATTCGACCGCTCGCTGCTTTGGAACGCCGCGCCGCTCACCCATCACCTGGGTTCAATCCTCCTCATCTTCGTGCTTGCAGCTGCGGGTATCTGGCTTGGTGTTCATTGGTTCGCGCCCACATTTGAATGGGGCCTTCTCCGCCAGCAAACGGCGTTCTGGGCCGTCGTGATGCTGGCTTATCCAGTTCTCTCCGTGTATCCGCAGGGAATCCTCTACCGCGCGTTCTTCTTCGAGCGCTATGCCGTTCTGTTCCCGGGCAGGTGGACCATGATCGTCGCCAGCGCTGCAGCCTTTGCTTTCCTGCACATCGTCTTTCGCAACACGCTCGCCGTGGCGCTTACATTCGCGGGCGGACTTCTTTTCGCATTTCGCTACGCCGAGACCGACTCGCTGCTGACCTCCAGCGTGGAACACGCCCTCTACGGCTGCTGGCTTTTCACCGTCGGGCTCGGCCAGTACTTTTATCACGGAACCATTGCAACGGTTGGAAGAGTCATCCGGCGATGAAAAAAGCCAGCCGGAATCGGCTGGCTTTCTCAATCTCAGCCCAGTTTGACCGCTACGCCTTCACCGAAGCCGCCCGCGCCGATACTCCGCTTATCTCCGCAGCCCTCGCCTCCGCATACGCCGCAGCGCCCATCAGCGCAGCACGGCTCTCCAAAATAACCCGCACCGGCATATTGATGAGCAGTTGGCTCAGCCGGCCCTTGTCGGTAAAGGCCTTCAAAAACGTGCCATCCTTCAGCTTCTCCAAAATGCGCGGCGCGATGCCGCCGCCCACGTAGAGCCCGCCGACAGAAAGCACCTTCAGCGCTAGATTTCCCGCCTCTGCCCCATAAGCCGAAGCAAACATGTCCAGTGTCTTCGCGCAAAGCTCGCTCTTCGCCGCGAGGCCCATCTCGGTAATCACCGAGTTGGGATCGTGTGCCTCTGTTATCTTTTCCGCAAGCCACACCGGTTCCTCCAGCCCCTTCACTTCGCGCAGAAATTCATAAATGCCGGTCATCCCCATGCCGCTCACTACCCTTTCGAAGCTGATGCGCCCGTTGTATCTCTGCTTCAGAAAGCGCAGCAGTTCAATCTCGTCTTCATTGCGCGGCGCATAATCCACATGCCCGCCCTCCGACGGGTAGGGAACATGCATGCGGCCGTTCCAGGCCAAAAAGCCCTCGCCAAGTCCCGTGCCCGCGGCAATCAGCGCGCGGTTGCCAATCTGGCTCGCATCGCCTTCGCTCAAGGTATAGATCTGTTCCGCAGTCAGTTCCGCAATGCCATAGCCGTTCGCTTCAAGATCGTTGATCAGAAATACATGCTGGATGCCGAGGCCGGTCGCCAGTTCGCGGCTATCCAGGGTCCACGGCAAGTTGGTCAAGCGCAGCCGGCCATTGCGCACCGGTCCGGGCACACCGAAGCATGCGGAAGTAACCTTCTCTGCGCCCAAAAACAGCTTCACGATCTCTTCCAGGCCGTGAAATTCCTTCGCCGCGTATCGTTCGTCCCGGGTATATTTCAGTTTTCCATCCGAAAAATCGTACAGCGCGAGGTCTACCTTGGTGCCCCCCACATCGCCCGCCAGAATCATCTTTCCCTCTCCAAAACCCCGCAGCCATCCCCATCGGTTGCGGGCAAAAGCGCAGCAGCGGCCTGATCCAAAACCAGAGTGAGTATACCGCCTGAAGGCCATATCAGTTGACTGGGAAGCCGTTCCGGATCGCGCGGCCCGGCAAATACTTGCTGAACCGGTTCAGCCTTGTCAGCCCCGCCAATCAGAAAGAACACCGAGCCGGCATTGTTGATCACCGGCCACGTGAGCGTGATGCGCCACGAGTCCTTCACGGTCTCCACGTGGTTTGCGGTCACCAGCCTCCCCATTTCGTCTAGCGCCTCGGTGTGCGGGAACAGAGAAGCCGTGTGCCCGTCCGGACCCATACCCAACTGCACAAGATCGAAGCGCGGACCCTCCGCTCCTTCCAGCCGAAAGCTGTCCCGCAAAAGCGATTCATAGCGCGCCGCCGCCATCTGCGGTTCGAGTTCACCTTCCATTCGGTGTATTTGCTCCGGCTTCAACGGCACATGGTCCAGCAACGCCTCGCGGGTCATCCGGTAATTGCTGTCGGCGTGGTCGGGCGGCACACAGCGCTCGTCCACCCAGAAGAGTTCGAGCTTGTCCCATGGCATCCGGGCTCGCCACGGCTGGGTCGCGTCCGCCAGCAGCTGGAAGGCAGCTTTGGGCGTAGACCCTCCGCTGATGGCGATGCGCGCTCGCCCACGCTCGGCCACAGCCTTCTCGGCTACTTGCGTGAACCGCTCGGCCGCCTCGGCCGCCAGCGCCTGCGCATCCCGCACAACGTTGTATTCAATTCTGAGCGTCTTTGCCATCGGATTTCACTCCTCTCGGATTCTACTTTCTGAAGGATTCTTTCGGATGATTCGAGCGGGACATTGGTTAGGTAATTCCAGCCGGCACAGCTCGACGCGATTCTACGAAACTCAAAGAAATGCTGCGTTAAAGAGAGAAAGTCCTGGGGATTGCGGCGCATCGTCCGACGGGTCCGATCACCGTCCTAGATAGACGCGGTATTGCTGCTCCAAAATCCCCGCGGCCCGCGCCAGGGCCAGCTTCGACAGGTTGAACTGATAGAGGCTCTCGATCAAATTGCTCTGCGCCGAAGCCAATGTCGCCTGCGCATCCACCAGCGGAAGATTGTCGTCCACGCCGGCATTCACGCGATCCGTCTCATCGCTCAGCGCCCGCGTGGCCAGTTCCACATTCGACCGTGCCACCTCAATCAATTTGCCGGATGCGTCCACATCCAGCAGCGCCGACCGCACCTGCTGGTCAATGTGCCCGCGTAGGTCTTCGAGTTGCGAATCCACTGCGCTAAGTTGCGCCGCAGCCGTCTCTTCGTCGCCGCGCAATTTTGCCTCGCTGAAGATCGGGAAGCTCAACGACCCTACCGCCCCAAACACCCCATGCGATGGTGTGCCGTTCACCTTGTCCACGCCCCAGAAGCCATCGAACTTCAGCACCGGCAAACGCTGGCTGCGATACACCGCGTGAATCGCCTTCACCTCGACAAGCTGGTTCTGCAGATTCTGATAGTCCTGTCGATTCTTGTAGGCCACCGCGCGTACTTCCTCGGGCGTCTGCGCAGCCAGATCGCTGTAGGGCGCTGCATCCGTCAGCACAATCTTCTGTCCCGGATCGACGCCAATTTCGCGCTTCAGCAGGATGAGGTCCTTATCCAGCGCGTTCTGCGCCGCAATCACCGCCTGCTGCTGCGCCTGCAACTGCACCCGCGCCCGCAGTTCATCCAGATTCGCAGCCGTGCCCGCCTCGTGCGCGGCGTGCGCCTGGTCGAACAGCACGCGGTCAGCCTGCTCCAGCGCGTTGGCCTGGTCCACCTCGCTGGCAGCGGCAATGGCGTGCAGATACGCCCCCGCCACCTGCTGCACCACTTCGCCGCGCGCCGACATCTTCGCAAAGTGCGCGGCTCGCTCAGCTGCACCCGCCGCACGCCAGCCCGCAATTACAGGACCTGAGAAAAGAGTCTGGCTGTAGTTGATCTGCCCTTGCGTCAGATCGTCCTTCGTAATCTCCGAGAGGCCGGCTGGAACAATTCCGCCTGGGAAAAACGCCCCAAACTTGCCGATCACGCCTGGTCCGAATCCCAGCGCGGCCAGGTTGTGCTGAAACACGCCCGTCCCGCCGCTCACCGAGATGGTCGGCAGGAACTCTTGGAGCGCCTCGTTCTTTTCGCCCTTCACCAGAGTCTCGCCGCTCTCGGCTTCTCTTAGTCCGAGATTATTCTCAAAGCCGCGCCGCACCGCCTCGTCCAGCGAAAGCTGCTGCGTCTCGTCCGTCGCCGGATGCAGGGTCACGCTACCCCAAAAAGGATTGGTCGCCGAGCTCGGATTGGCAGCCTGCCCGAAGGCCAGCCAGCTACCACCGCTCAGCGCCAGCGCCGCACACAATACCCGGGCTCTCGCCCGGCGGAAGCCAAAATGGACCGCTCTTCTCACTGCCATCATTTTCTCAGATGAGCCATGGGGCACAAGGATTCCCGGTCACAATCGAAAATAGGCCGAAACCGGGAGAAAAAAGCTCGATAAGCCCAGGGTGCGACGGTGCGTCTTCAAGGGATCGCTATCAAAAGACCGCCGCTCACCCCCAGCGACTGCTCATGACCCCGTCCAAAATCGTAGTCATACGCGGGTTCGAAATACCAACCGAACTTATGCTTCTTCGCCGGCCAGAACATGAAATCGAGCACCGCCTCGGCCGCGACCGAATTGCTCGATACGCCCGCCTCCCGTGTATGAACCCATTCCGGTCCGATACCAGCCATGAACTCAGCCTTGCGGGAAAGAGTCCATGGCTTCTTGAACAGCAGGTCCGTGTCCCATTCTGTCGATTTGGAACTGAAGAGCGGTGTCACGCCACCCTCGAGTTCCAGCCAGTTTTCAATCGGCGTCACCTCGATTGCCACGCTCGGGCCACCGCTGAATCCCCCGCCTTTGATACTCCACGCAGTGGCTCCGCCAAGCTCAAGCACAGCGGCAGGATCTTTTTCATCCGATTGCGCGCCGGCGACCGCAGGAGCCAAAGTCACCGCAGCAAGCAACACGAACCGTGCTATGTTCCTCAGCCTCTCCCAGAAATGCGACATGAGAACAGAATGCCAAATGTCGGGTGAGTACACACTTAAATTTTCTGCCGCGCCCACCGTCCCTGCTTAAACAAGACGATGCTGGCAATGGCGATCGCACATTCGGCGATAACCACCGAAATGAATGCACCCCGGGGACCGAGGTGCATCCCAACCGCCAGACCCCATGCAAGCGGCAGCTCCAGTACCCAGAACCCGCAGAAGTACACAAGCGTCGGCGTCAGCGTGTCCCCTGCGCCATTNNGCCATTGAATGCCTGCAGCGTCACCATCACGTATGCGTAGGCAATGTTGCCGCAGCTAAACGTACGCAGCGCCGTGGCCGCAATCGGAACCACAGCAGGATCGTTTACAAACAGCCGCACCACCGGCGTGGCAAACACGATGAAGAATACGCCGATCAGCCCCAGGAAAATCATGTTGTAGAGGCCCGTCCGCCACACCGCCAGCGCCGCGCGGTCCGGTCGTTTTGCGCCCAGGTTCTGGCCCACCAGCGTGGCAGCCGCATTGCTCAGTCCCCACGCCGGCAGAATGAAGAAAACCACAATGCGAATGGCCACTGTGTATCCCGCCACCGCCGCCGACCCAAACAGGGAAACGATGCGCACCAGCCCGATCCAGCTGGCATTCGAGATCGCAAACTGAAGCATGCCGGTCAGCGACACGCGAAGCAGTTTGGTCATCACCCGCACATTCAGCCGCACGTGACGCACAAGGACATGAATGCGCTCCGTACCCTTCAGCAGCCGATAGAACTGGTAGAGCACGCCGATGCTGCGTCCCGTGAACGTGGCCAGCGCCGCGCCAGCCACACCCATATGCGGAAACGGCCCCAGCCCGAAGATCAGGCACGGGTCGAGGATCAGATTGATGATGTTCGACACCCACAAGAGCCGCATCGCAATTGCCGCGTCGCCTGCTCCGCGAAAGATCGCGTTGTTCAGGAAGAGCATGATGATCGCGCCGCAGCCGCCCAGCGCAACGCGCGCGTAGCCCGATCCGCTCGCCACGATCTCCGCCGAAGCGCCCATCAGACCAAGCAACTGTGGCGCAAAAATCCAAGCAGGAATCCCGATCGCCAAACTGATCGTCAGGCCCAGCCCAATCGCCTGCACTCCGGCAATCGCGGCGTCCTCTGGATCCTTCTCGCCAATGCGCCGCGCCACCATGGCCGTCGTCGACATGGCAACGCCCATGCCAATAGCCATCACCAGGGCAAGCATCGATTCGGTAATGCCCACCGTGGCGACTGCATTCGCGCCGAGCCGCCCAACCCAGAACACGTCAACAACAGCAAAGAGAGATTCAAGCACCATCTCCAGCACCATCGGAATGGCCAGCAGAAAGATGGACCGGTTCAGGCTTCCAATTGTGTAGTCCTGGTGCGTGCCGCGTAGTGCCTCGCGCACCGAGGCCCAGAATCCGCGCGCCGGCGCTTCGGCCGACTCGGTCGCGGTTGTTTCAATCAAAGACATGGGGAACTCCACAATGCCGCGCTCTAAAGCACGGCACACGCGAAGGGGCTCACGCTGCGATCAAGTTGGTTTGTGCAGGTTCACCCCGAGGCTGAAGTTGACCTCGGGTAATACAGGAAAAGGTCCCGAGGCAATGTTCAGCGAATAGGTCGTACGGCGACTGGCTGAATCATTGTTCTCCTCCGGTGCCGCGTGTTGCGGTTTTTAGAGTGTACCGCGATTTTCGATTCGAGCGCCAGCGAATCTGGCCTGTTTATTTGCTCGGCGGCGTCATAGCGGCTGGCGCGCCTGCTCGGACCGGAACCATCCTGCATTCGGCGCACATCGTTGAAATCGGCTCCATCTTGAGATTGGGCCAGACTGTCGGGATGGGCTTGATTTTCAACTGGGGCCACTCAATGGGCAGCAACTCAAGGCCGGGAAACTGATTTTGCGCGATCTGCGTCCCTGGCGGCTGATCCCCAATGCGAGACTGGGACGGATGCACAATGATCTTCGGATCGATCTCCGCATCCCCGAACGGCTTCAAGGTCGTTGGCGCTGGGCGGATCACGATCCACTCGGGCGTATGCATCGTCGCGGGCCAGCCCGGCGGCAATTTGCCGAAGTCTCTGCGCTGCGCGGTCCACGGGGACGGCAGGCTGCCAGGAGGATTCGAGTTCAACGGCCCGAATGGACCCGATTGTGCGAATGCCGTAGACCCGGCAAATAGAAAGAGAGCAAGGATTGCGACTCGCATCCCACACCTCCATGCAACCCAGTTCCGCTTCAAAGCGGAGAAAGCCTCCAATTAGGACGCGCTGCCAAATCTGCTGTGAGCTTCACGCACAAAAACTTCTGCGATTATTTCCCCGTGGAAGAGCTGCCGTTGTGAAGCGCGGCTCGGGCAAGTTAGCTCGCTTGCCCGGAATCATCGGCGCGAAGCGCCAGTTGGCCGCACCGCAGGTGCTATTCTTCTTCCTCCTCCACCGGCCGCTTCGCATTCGCCAGGATCTTGTCGGCCACCAGTTGCGGCACAATGTCGTAGTGGTTCATCTCCATGCGATAGCTGCCTTTGCCCTGTGTCATTGAAGTCAGCAGCGTGCCGTATGTCAGCATCTCGGCCATGGGCACTTCGGCATTGATCACCGTCGTCCGACCTTTCGACTCCATGCCCTGCACGCGCCCGCGGCGGCTGTTCAGGTCGCCCATCAGAGTCCCGGCAAATTCATCCGGTGCCTCGATCTCGACCTTCATGATCGGTTCCAGCAGGCACGGCTTGGCCGTTTCCATGCATTTGCGGAACGCCAGACGCCCAGCCATCTTGAATGACATTTCATTCGAGTCCACGTCGTGATAACTGCCGTCGAAGACCGTCACCTTGAAGTCCACAACCGGATAACCCGCCAGATAGCCGCGCGCCGCAGACTCGACGATGCCCTTCTCAACCGCCGGAATAAACTGCCGTGGAATCGCGCCGCCGAACACTTCGTTGGCGAACTCGAAACCACCGCCGCGCGGCGTCGGCTCCATCCGGATCTTGCAGTCGCCGAACTGGCCGTGTCCGCCACTCTGCTTTTTGTGGCGTCCATGTCCTTCGGTGCGGCCACGAATGCTCTCGCGATACGGCACCTTCGGCGCTTTCAATGTCACCTCGGCGTGGTACCGCTTCTTCAGACGCGACACAATCGCCTCGATGTGCGGCTGTCCGGCCCCGGCAATCAGAAACTCATTGGTCTGCGGATCGCGGAAGAAGCGAATCAGCAGATCCTCTTCCATCAGCTTGTGAATAGCAGGCGCAAGCTTGTCCTCGTCCGCGCGGCTCTTCGGCTCGATAGCATAGGTCATCGCGGCCTCCGGCAGAGCAGCCAATTCAACCTGAATCTCTGCGCCTTTTTGGCCCAGCGTGTCTCCGGTAAATGTTTCGCGCAGTTTCGCCACTGCCCCAAGATCGCCGGCATGCAGCTCCACCACTTCCACAGCTTTGCGTCCCTGCATCACACTCAAATGCGAGAAACGTTCCTGGCCGCGTCGCGTGTAGTTCTCCAGTGTGGCGTCGTTTCTCACCACTCCACTGATCACCTTGAAGAACGAGATGCGCCCCGCAAATGGGTCCGACATAGTCTTGAACACCAACAACGCAGTCGGCTCGCTGTCGCTGATTTTTCGCACTGAAGCGCCGGAGCCAGCCGAGCTGTCGCCTCCGCCACCGTTGGCGGCCACTGCCTGCAATACCGGTGCTTTCACGGCGATGGGCGCGCGTTCCGTGGGCGCAGGCGCATACACCTTGATGAAGTCGAGCAAATGGTCAGCGCCCATGTTTGCCTGGCCGCTGACAAACAGCACCGGGAAGATGCGGTCCTCCCGAATGGCCTCATGCAGCGCTGTAATCAGGTGCTGCTCGGGAATCGTGCCCTCGGCAAAGTACTCCTCCATCAGCTCGTCTTTGCCCTCGGCCACCAGCTCCACCAGCGCCTCGTGCGCGGCTTTGGCAGCGCCTGTCAGGGACGCCGGAACTTCGCCGATCTTGCCGCGTCCATCGCCACCGGGAGTGTAGTAAAACGCCTCCATCGTCACCAGATCGACAACGCCATGGAATCCATCCGGCCCGCTGATGGGCAGCTGCACCGGCACACACAGCCGTCCCCAGCGCTCGTGCAGATCGTCAATCAGCGCGCTCAAGCCGCTCGTGCCGCCCGCCTTGGGGTGGTCCATCTGGTTCACGATCACGAAGCGGGGAACATTAGCCTCCTCGGCAAACTTCCACACCCTCTCGGTCACGGCTTCCACGCCGTTCTGGGCATTCACCACCACGGCCGCTGCCTCCACCGGCAGCAGCGCAGCGCGGGCCTCGTGGTTGAACATGTGAAATCCGGGCGTATCGACAAAATTGATCTTCGTGCCCTGCCACTCGGCATAGGCAACGGCATTCTGCATGGTGATTCTGCGGGCTACTTCCTCTTCGTCGTAGGCAGTCACCGCCGAGCCGTCTTCCACACGGCCCTGGGTTGGAGTTGTTTTCGCGGCATGCAGCAGAGCGGCAATCAAGGTGGTCTTGCCGCTGTGCGCATGCCCCACTACAGCTACGTTGCGGATCTCACTTCCCTGATACGTTTTCATAGTCTTTCTCCTCCACCTGCTGTGGGGCGGACGCCTTCGACAGGTCCACGCCAGAGAAAAGGCGCGTAATTTGATGTGGGTTGAATTGAGCTACACGATTGGCGTGAACGAATGTTGATAATCGCGATTCGAGCGAGGGGCGAGACTTGTTCAGGAATCGGGAGCGAGTGGCACAGGGACCTCACAGACACGTCCATCGGGACGTCAAAGAGTCCGAATTGGCGGGCTCGAGGGCCCGGTCTGCCGTCTTCCTCGTCCATCAGGAGAGTCTCCGGCAGGCGTCCGGGGAACAAAATCAGAGGGAGTCCACGGGCGTCTCGCTTTAAGAAAACGGATGCTATCACACTGGATATATGAACGTCCTGTGACAAAAACTACCGCACATCGAGATTGCGTTGTTCGACCAGAACGACTAGAATTATGGTTGAAATGGACTGCGGAGGTGCTCATGGCGGTTTGGCAGATACAGGAAGCGAAGACACGTCTGAGCGAGGTGATCGAGGAGGCCAGCCAGAAGGGCCCGCAGATCATAACAAGGCACGGAACGGAACGGGCTGTCATTCTGTCCATCGCGGATTACCGCGCGCTCACCGCACACAAGCCAAGCCTCAAAGAGTATCTGCTCGGCGGACCGAAAGTAGATCGCTTTGAAATCGCGCGTGATCGCGACACAGGGCGGGAGATCGATTTGTGAACGGGCGGACCGAGTACCTGCTCGACACCAATGTCCTGAGCGAGACACGCAAGAGAAAGGCGGACTCCGGCCTGATGTCCTTCCTGGAGAATGCCGAGCCGTCCGCGCTCTACATCAGCGTCCTCACGCTGGGCGAATTGCGAAAGGGAGTCGCGGTGAAGGGGCGCAGCGATTCCGTTGCGGCGAAGAACCTCGGCGCGTGGGTCGACGGCCTCGAGTACAGTTTTGCGGAACGCATTCTCGGAATAGATGCTGCCACTGCACGGCTGTGGGGCGAATGGTCCGCCGAGCGTCCGAGACCTGTCGTCGATACCCTGATGGCTGCTACAGCCATGTCGCGCGGCATGACGCTGGTTACGCGAAATGTCAGCGATCTGCGCGGAATCAAAGTAAAGCTGTTGAATCCCTGGGCGGGTTGATACCACGCCCTCTTACCAATGAAGAACCGGGAGCAGGCTTGAATAATCGTCGGTCCAAACCTTCAAGCCGTCCTTAATTACAGCCAGTCGGGCGTGGGCCGCGACTTCAGGCCGCGCAAGAAATCCAGCATCGTCGGTCACCAGCATCCACGTCGCCCCAAATTCGCCAATCTCTTCCTTGGGACCGCTCGCAACTCGCACGGCCTTCATTCCCGCCGCTGCGGCCAACAATGCGATGGGCGGCTCCAGATCGACATGCTGATTGGAAATGTGGAAAGCGAGAATACCGCCCGGTGCGAGGTGCCGGCGATAAAGCGCGACGGCCTGGGTAGTCAGCAGGTGCAACGGGATCGCGTCGCCGGAAAACGCATCCACGACCAACACATCAAACCGCTGCGGGTCCTCATGCAAAAGAGAGAGCCTTCCATCGCCCTCGACGATATCAATGTGCGCGCCCGAATCTCGAATGTAAGTGAAGACGTTTTGCGCGATGGGTGCGACCGCCGGATTGATTTCGTAAAACCTAATATCGTCGCCGGCCCGTCCGTACGCGGCGAGCGTCCCCGCTCCAAGGCCAATCACGCCAATTCGGCGCGATCGTCCCTGGCAGCAGAATCGCATCGCCAGCCCCACGCCGGAGTCCTCGGCATAGTAAGTAGTCGGCGTTCGCCTCAGTTGCTCCGTTCCAAAGTATTGCGTGCCATGCTGGATTGTGCCGTTCGTGAGCGTGCGCATCACTGAGCCCGGATAACCATGGTGCTGTCGAACGCGCAGCGTGCCGTAGAAGTTGCGCACGGCGGCGATGGTCTCGCGCTGATTGGCGATGTGAAGCCATGAAACGAGCCCCGCCATCATGATGGTGGCGACAGCCCACAGCATCCGCTGACTCCATCCCTCGTTCCACGTCACGGCAATAGCGAGTAGCGCGGTGACCAGAAAAGTGAGCGCCAGATCGTAGTTGAAGCGGAAGACCAAAGGCGACACGATACCAATAACAAAGGAACCGAGCGCCCCGCCCGCCGCAAACAGAAGATAGAAGAGCGTGGACTCCGAGGCCCGCTTCGGTCGAAGAGCCACGGCCTCACTGTGGCAGAAGAAACATGAAACGAAGACCTCAAAAAGGAAGAACAGAATGCTGATCCGCAAGGGAAGTGAAACCTCGGTCTTCGACAACATGTAAGCCAGACCGCCAAGCATCACGATAAGCAAACGCGCAACGAGGCCGCGTGGCAGCAAGTGAGGGAATTGAAACGCAAGGATCAGCGTGACGAGATAGACTGCGAGAGGAAGAATCCATAGCAGCGGAATGGCTGCGATGTTAGCCGTCAGATAGCTCGTCACCGCGCTCAACTGCATCGCCGCGCCAAGCGGCAACAGCACCCAGAGAATCTTGTGGCTCAGCGGCGTCTTGGGATGGTTAGCGTCGTCCTCGGCTTCGGCCGGTCTCGCTACCGATTGTGCCAATCGCGTCTTCCAGGTCAACGTGATCGACAGGCCGGCGAAGACCGCAAATCCACACGCCCAGCCGATCCTCTGCATTTGCAAAGTGAAATTTGGCTCAATCAAGCTTGGATAAAGGCCCAGCGCCAGCAGCGAGGCCAGATTCGAAAGCGCAAAGAGACGATAAGGAACTTCACTCGCCTCGATCCGCGCCCACCACACCTGCAGCAGGGGACTAGNNGACTAGTCGCCCCGAGCATAAGGAAAGGCAAGCCGATCCACGCGCCGAGTGCGACAAACACCGTCGCAATTGGATGCTCCGCTCCAATGCCGACTCCGTAGCTGCGCACCGCCCATACGATTGCCGCGACCCCCGCCAGCAGAAGGAGCGACGAGTGCAGCCTCCATTGCGAGTTGCGTGAAAGCCAATGCGCGTAGAGATACGCACACAGCAATGCAGTCTGAAAGAACACCAGGCAAGTAATCCAAACCGCGGCCGACCCGCCCAGCACAGGCAATAATTGTTTCGCCGCGATAGGCTCAACAAGAAAGAGCAGAAAGGAGCCAAGAAAAACCACGACCCCAAACACCAAACGCGAACGAGTCATGCCAACCTCAGGTTCAGCAAAGGGAACTGCAAACGTGCACGATGCGCCGGCAGAAACTCCGGTCGTGCAACAGGCGGATGCTATCACAGCGGTCATTCACGACGACGCGAAGCAGGGAAGTGCAGCGTCCGTGGTAAAGTCTGCTTACCACGCTGAAGGCAGCGTCCCCCCGGCCCAGTTCTGCAATCCAAAAGTCGATTGAGGTGTCCGCTGATCCCTGCCGAGAGCGACAAGCCAGCCGAAACCACACCGCGAATCGTGACGAGCGAGCCCGACCTCGCGGCCATCGGCGCGTCGGCCCAGCGCAAAGCAGCGTGGCGCCTGCTGCCCATCATCTCCATCGGCTACGGCCTGGCCTACATGGACCGCATTAACATCAGCTTCGCCTCGCTGCGCATGAACAGCGACCTGCATTTCAGCGCGACCGTGTACGGTCTCGGGGCAGGATTATTCTTCATCGGCTACGCATTGTGCGAGGTCCCGTCAAACCTACTGCTTTTGCGCTTCGGGCCCAAGCGCTGGCTCGCGCGCATCATGCTGACGTGGGGGTTACTCGCTGCGTCCATGATGTTCGTGCGCACGCCGCTCGAGTTTTATAGCATGCGCCTGCTGCTCGGGATGGCCGAGGCCGGCTTCTTTCCCGGTGTGATTTACTACCTCACGCTTTGGTTCCCAGCCAGCATGAGGGCTCGCGCCGTTAGCCGCTTTTATATCGCTCTCCCGCTCAGCTCCGTGCTCATGGGCTCTGTGGCCGGAGGTCTGCTCGGCTTGCAAGGCAGGCTCGGCCTCGCCGGTTGGCAGTGGCTCTTTCTTTTGGAAGGGCTGCCCGCAGCATTGTTCAGCTTCGTAATTCTTGGGCTGCTTCCCGACGGTCCCGCGAAGGCCAAATGGCTCACGCTCGACGAGAAATCGTGGCTGCAGCGCCAGCTCGATGCCGACAGCGCGCATGCGCACCTGGGTCGCGAAGCGGGTGTTTTGCAGGCGCTTCTCTCACCAAAGGTCTGGTTGATCGGACTGTTCTTCTTCAGCGCGCTGACGTGCAGCTACGGCTACGGCTTTTCCGCGCCGGCCATCCTGCAAGGTGTTACTGGATGGAGTGTGAGCCAGGTGGGGTATCTCGTCGCTTGTTTCGGCGTGGCTGGTGCAGTAAGCATGCTTTTTGGCGGCGTAAACTCTGACCGCCNNCGCTGCATTGCATCGTGCCCTGTTGCGTGATGGCCGCCGGCTATTCGATTGCCAGCTTCGCGCGGCCTCCCTGGTTGGTGGTCGCTTCGCTCGCAGTCAGTTTTGTTGCATTCAACGCGCTGCAGGCGCCAGCCCTGGCGGTCCCCACGCAATTCATGACGGGCCGCGCCGCTGCAGCCGGCATTGCCGCAATGAACACCATCACCATGTTCAGCGGATTCATTGGCCCATATTGGATGGGCGTGATAAAAGACAGGACCGGGAGCTACTGGCTCGGACTACGCGGGCTTATGGTTCCCAGTCTGGCTGCGGCGTTGGCCATGTTTGTGCTGACGCGAAGCCTGGCGCGAACCAAAGCTGCCGCCACACACAGCGCAAAACTCGCAAGTGAGACCGCCTGAATCCGATTAATTTAAGAAAACGAGAGGCTGCTTAGACGCTCGCGGCAGCCGGCAAAATCTCGTCTACATCCACCCATTGCGTGGGATAGTTGCCCGTGTAGCAGGCCGTGCAATATTTGTTGCCGTCGCCGTTATCGCAGCTCTTCAGCAAGCCGTCCAGCGAAAGATATGCAAGCGAATCGGCTTCAATGTAGCGGCGAATCTCTTCGACGGAATTGTTCGCGGCGATCAGGTCGCGCTTGCTAGGTGTATCCACACCATAAAAACACGGCGAAATAGTAGGCGGGCAACTGATGCGCAAATGCACTTCCTTCGCACCCGCTCCACGCACCATGCGCACGATCTTGCGGCTGGTGGTTCCGCGAATGATCGAATCGTCAATCAGGATGACGCGCTTGCCCTCAAGCAGATTGCGCACCGGATTGAGCTTCAAACGCACGCCAAAGTCGCGTACCCGCTGCTCCGGCTCAATGAAGGTGCGACCCACGTAGTGATTGCGGATCAAGCCAAGGCGGAAAGGAATTTTAGCTTCTTCTGCGTAGCCGAGAGCAGCAGTGACGCCGGAATCCGGCACCGGCACGACAACGTCCGCATCCACGCCTGACTCGCGCGCTAGTTGTCGGCCCATCTGATCGCGGCTCTCCTGCACCCAGCGGCCAAAAATACGGCTGTCGGGCCGCGCGAAATACACATGCTCAAAAACACAGCTGGATTGCGGGACACCGCTCGCAAATTGGCGGCTCGTTACGCCGTCGTCTGTCACCATCACCAGTTCGCCGGGCAGCACGTCGCGCTCATACTCGGCTCGCAACAGATCAAAGGCGCAGGTTTCCGAAGCAAAGACGATCGTGTCGGGGCCGTCGGCGTTGCGGATGCGTCCCATCGAGAGCGGACGAAACCCGCGTGGATCGCGCGCCGCAAAGATTCGATCGCGTGTCATCATGACAATCGAAAACGCACCTTCCACCTGCGAGAGCGAGTCGGCAATGCAATCCACCAGCGTGTGTTGATTGGAATGAGCAATCAACTGCACGATGATCTCGGAGTCCGACGTGGTTTGAAAATACGCCCCGTCGCGTTCCAACCGTGCGCGCACGTTGCCAAGGTTGACGAGATTGCCGTTGTGCGCAATCGCAATAAGGCCCTTTGTAGAATCAACTCGAATGGGCTGCGCATTCAGCAGCGCCGAATCTCCCGTAGTGGAATAGCGCGTATGCCCGATTGCCATTGTCCCCGGCAGCTTCTGCAACACATCGTCGGTGAAGATTTCGGAGACCAGCCCCATGCCCTTGATGTTGGCCAGATGCTGTCCGTCTGCCGAGGCAATGCCTGCGGATTCCTGCCCACGATGCTGCAGCGCGTAGAGCCCTAAATAAACCTGCCGCGCCGCGTCGGGGTGACCATGCACGGCGACTACGCCGCACTCTTCGCGAAGCTTGTCGGCATCAGTGGACAGTGAACGGTGAACAGTGGACAGTGACTGACTGCCGAGGGACGCGGACTGATCAGCCACGTCTGGAACGCCCTGAAACAGCAACCGGCCCATGCCGTCAGTGCTGCGCGCACGGCGGGCGGCGGCTACGCCACGGGACAAGCCTTGCGTCATGCCGTCACCTCGCCATGAAGGGTTGCTTCGAGCGATGACGCCCACACGCTTCGAAGCTCAGTCAATGGCGCTGAAATAAATGGCTCGCGATCGACCGAAATCTCCAGGCGGTTGCCTCCTGTGGAGCCGATGCGAGAAACGAAAAAGTTGTATTCGGCTGCCAACTTTTCGATGGCTCCGATATGATTCTCTGGCGCCGTGACAAACACCGTCGACGCCGGTTCAGCGAACAACCCGAAGAGTGGATGAGCCATCAGCGACTGCTCCTGATCGACCGTGGCGCCGATGCCCTGTGTGAATGCGGCCTGTGCCAGCGCGACTGCAATGCCGCCGTCCGAGATATCGCGCGCCGAGTGAATCAGCTTTCGATCGGCGAATCCCCGCAGCAGCGTGTGCAAATCGGCCTCGGCATCAAGATCAAGGTTGGGAGGTTTGCCCCACATCCCGCTAAGAACCACCTTGGCAAATTCAGAACTCCCGAACGCGGCCATCTCCTTCGAGGGCGAATCCGGTGAATCTTGCGGCGCATCGAGAACCGGCGTGCCGATTGGCCCAGCAACCGGGAACGCAGAATTCAAATCCAGTCCGGCCACGATATAGGGGTTAATCGGCGCTGGCTGGAACGGAACTTCTAGATTAGGGTCCGGCTCTTTCCCGCGCGGAATCGGCCAAAGAAGAAGAATGGCATCACCAGCCTGCTGAAAATCCGCAGGCACTGCCTTCGTTACATCCTCAAGGATCCCCACGATCCCCAACACCGGCGTCGGATAAATTCCCACGCCGCGCGTCTCGTTATATAAGGACACATTGCCGCCGGTGATCGGCGTACCGAGCGCAGTGCAGGCCTCGGCGATACCGTCGATCGCGGCGGAAAGTTGCGCCATGATCTCCGGCTTCTCGGGATTCCCGAAGTTAAGACAGTTGGTCGCCGCAACCGGCGTTGCGCCAGTGCAGGCAACTTTGCGCGCCGCCTCGGCCACCGCGTGCATCGCACCCAGCTTCGGGTCGAGATACGCCCAGCGTCCATTGCCGTCGAGAGCCATGGCCAACCCGCGTTCATGCCCTGGCGTGCCTGTGCCTTTAATGCGCATTACACCGGCTTCGCCACCTGGGCCCTGCACGGTGTTGGTCTGCACCATCGTGTCGTACTGCTCGTGAACCCAGCGCTTCGAGCAAACATTCGCGCCTGCTAGCAGCTTCTTCAAATCGGCCGTGTAGTTGCGATCCTTCGTCAATTCGGCGAGCACTTCGGCAGGCGGATCGAGCGGGACAGGCGCCTTCCACGTGCCAATAGGCCGGCGATACAGCGGTGCATCGTCGGTAAGCGATTGGTTGGGAATGTCAGCCACCAATTCGCCGTGATGCCGAATCTGCAGCCGCGGCTCCGGCTCAACGGCTCCCACTATCACCGCGTCCAATCCCCACTTCTCAAAGACGCGCAAAACTTCGCGTTCGCGGCCCTTCTCGGCGACGAGCAACATGCGCTCCTGGCTCTCCGACAGCATGATCTCGTAAGCGCTCATGCCGGTTTCGCGCTGTGGCACCCGGTCAAGCTCCACGTCGAGGCCCACGCCCCCACGCGCGCCCATCTCGCATGTCGAGCAGGTCAGCCCCGCCGCACCCATGTCCTGAATGCCGACGATTGCGCCCGTCTGCATGGCTTCTAGGCACGCCTCAAGCAGCAGTTTCTCCATAAACGGATCGCCGACCTGCACATTGGGTCGCTTGGCCTCAGTGCCCGCGTGAAACTCCTCGCTCGCCATCGTCGCGCCGTGGATACCATCGCGCCCCGTCTTCGCGCCCACGTAAATGACAGGATTCCCCGTGCCAGTCGCCTTGCCGTAGAAAATCTCATTCTTGCGCACCAGTCCGAGCGCGAACGCATTCACCAGCGGGTTTCCGCTGTAGCAGGCCTCGAACTTCGTCTCACCGCCGAGGTTTGGCACACCAAAGCAGTTGCCATAACCCGCGATGCCGCTCACCACACCCTCAACGATGGAATGGTTCTTCGCAACCAAATCCGGCCCAGTTCCGGGTTCCGGCACGATCGGCCCGAAGCGCAGCGAATCCATCACAGCCAGCGGCCGCGCGCCCATAGTAAAGATGTCGCGCAGAATGCCACCAACCCCCGTCGCCGCCCCTTGATAGGGCTCAATGTAACTGGGGTGATTGTGGCTCTCGATCTTGAAGGCGCAGGCCCAACCGTCGCCCACGTCGATGATGCCAGCATTCTCACCCGGCCCCTGCACCACGCGATCGCTTTTCGTGGGCAGCCGCTTCAAGTGAACACGGCTCGACTTATACGAGCAGTGCTCGCTCCACATCACGCTGTAAATTCCCAGTTCCGTCAGCGATGGAACGCGTCCCAGCGCCGCAAGAATGCGCTCGTACTCGTCCGCAGTGATGCTGTGTTGTGCAAGGAGTTCCGGCGTAACCGCAACCGGCTCGGGAACAACTGCAGAAGAGGCAGGAGTCATCACGATTGCCTTCATTGTCGCATGGGCTGCAGAACCGAAGAGGGTCGGAAGAGTGTGGAAAGCTAGACGACTATCAGTTAAGATGCGCCAGTTTTCTCTCTCGACGAACTCCCGGCGTCCCAGCGATGGCACCGTCGAAGGCAGCCGGATCGGCGACTTTCTTGCGCGCAGCCCGCCAAGGTAGCATCCAACACAAACCCTGTGCGATACTTGCACTTGCCGACCCACCTCTCGCCGGGATGGCGGAACTGGCAGACGCAGCGGACTCAAAATCCGCCGGCCCTTGCGGCCATGGGGGTTCGACCCCCCCTCCCGGCACCAAAAAAACTATCGCTTACTTACAGCCATACAGTTTTATCGCAGTGCGCCATTACGCAGAATTCATGGCATTTGCGATATTTGTGGTAGCCTGCTTTTCGTGAGTTGGGGATTATTGATGGGCTATCAATAGTGGTTCCCTTGGGGCCCCAATCGAACTGAGCCGCTTCTGCGGCTCTTTCTTCACCCACTGAAACGGTGGTGTCACTCGTGGCTGCGAACAAACAAAAGTCCCACAAAGAATCTGCCGGGCACGAGAGCTCGCGAGCTCCAAAGCCTGCAGCGGCAGACCTGCGGGAACAAGTCTTTATTGGTACCTCCGGTTGGGCGTATCCGACCTGGAAGCCGGGATTCTATCCCCACGCGCTTCCTCAAAAGAAGTTCCTGGAATACTACGCGACTCAATTGAACTCGGTTGAAGTGAATTACACCTTCCGCCAGTTGCCGACCGAGAGCATGCTCACCGGCTGGCTGGCCGCGAGCGACGGCGGCTTTCGCTTCTCCTTCAAAGCGCCGCAGCGCATCACACACATCCTTCGACTCAAGGACTGTTCAGGCTCAGTCGCGGCCTTGTCGCGTGCCCTCGCTCCAGTCGTGACTGCGGGACGGATGGGTATCGTGCTCTTCCAGCTTCCGCCCAATTTCAAAGCCGACGTGTCTCGCCTCGACTCCTTCCTTGCAGACGCGAATACGTGTGGACTGCGGATGGCTTTCGAATTTCGGCACATCTCATGGTTTTGCGACGAAGTCTACGCCGCGCTGAGGCATCATCGTGTCGCACTCTGCGTTGCCGAGAGCGAAGATCTGGAAACGCCGGATGTTGTGACTGCTCCCTTCACGTGCTACCGATTCCGTAAGAGTGGATACTCTGCTGCTCAGCTCGACGCGATTGAGAATAACCTTCGCAGTCGGTCTGCCGAGGGCGAGGTCTTCGCCTATTTCAAGCACGAGGAGCAGCCAACCGGGGCTATCTGCGCGGTCGATATACTCCAAAGGTTCCGGCATCCATGAGCGGCTAGCTAGCGGCGATACAAACATAGTCACCGCGTGACTTGCCGATCGCGCTGCGTAAAAATTCGAGATTGACTGTATCGCCGACGTCTGGGAGTTCCGTGAAGGACACCTTCAGCGCCACCACTCCGACCGAAGTTCCTCGCCCGCGATTACTTCCGAAGGAACGCCCGGTGTTGGCGACCAGAGCTTCAGTCCCTCGACTGGCCAGATCTTCTCGATAGGCTGCTTCCAGGGATGCAGCGCCAGATCGAAGAGTCCCCAGTGAATTGGCATGAGCAGGCCCTGGCCGCCTAGAGCATGAAAGCTGCGCAGGGCGCCTTCCGGTCCCATGTGAATCTCCGCCCACAACGGATCGGACGCGCCAATTTCAAGCATGGCCAGGTCGAACGGACCGAATTGTTCCCCAATCTCGTGGAAGCCCGCCCACTCCCCGGAATCGGCTCCATAGTACACGCGGTGTTGAGGGCCGGCCAAGGCAAACGAAGCCCACAATGTTTCGAAGCGATTGAAGAGGCTGCGGCCCGAAAAATGCCGCCCTGGCAGCGCCGTCACGCGCACTGCGCCCACTTGTGTGCTGTCCATCCAGTTCAGTTCGAGGCAATGCGCCGCCGGCACGCCAAACTGCTTCAGCTGCGCGCTCACTCCAAGCGGCATGATCCATCGCGTCTTCTCCAACGCGGCCAGTTGCGTCATCGCGCGGATCGTGCCCGCGCCCAGGTGATCGTAGTGATCGTGCGAAACAATCACTGCATCGATGGTTGGAAGGTCGCTCAATTCCAGAGGCGCGGGAAAAAACCGCTTGGGGCCGCTCCAACTGGTCGGCGACGCGCGCTCATCCCACACCGGGTCGATCAGGATGCGCACCCCATCGATCTCGACGATCGACGTAGCATGCCCCATCCAGGTGATACGCAAACCTGAACGTGGCTTTGTGGCGTAAACCGCCGTGTCGGTGCGAAACGGGCCAAGCGGTCCATGGGGCGAGCGTGCCTTCGCCCCCAGAAAAAACCGCGGCCCCACCTTGAATATGGTTGAAAATCCACCGACTTTCGTCGGCACGGGATTAAGATAGCGCGGGCCATCCTGCCTGGCAGGCTGAAGAAGCATAATGATTCGATGATCTGTACGCGCAGCGGATTCTGAAGGAAAGGCAGTCCTGCTTCGATCCGCCGCGAAGACCGTCATGGCCAACGAACGACTGGTCCACGCTCGTCGTTGAGAAAACTGACCGTACCTGCTCTGCTCGCGATATAAAGTAGAAGTTATGCCCGATCAGCACAGCAACGCGACGATCGTCAGCATGGAGACGCTCTCGAAGCTGCCGTGAAGTTGGCTTGGAAGTAATACCAGGGAACGAGTCGGATTGCTCAGAATGGGATGCAGCGACCCGATATAGTGCGATCTAGTTTCGCTGTAGAGAACCGCGAAATTGTACATCTACCTATACTCCCGTCTTGGGTAACGCGGCGGGAGATTTTTTTGACCGTATAAAAATGACCAGACCATATTCTGTTCGAGCCAATACAGTGAAGCTCATATCGCACGAGGTAGAAAATAGCTGCCCTCCCCCTAAATACGACCAAGTTTCCCGCCGGAGTCCTAAGCCCGGCGGAAAACCTTTCTGTAACTGAATCTTCTCATTTCGGACAATCCTTATCTTCTTTCTCAAATTCCTTTTTATTCGGGTTGGTAAGTGACTTCCACGCCGATCACGACGAGTCGGATTGCTCAGATCGCGATTCAATGGCGGAATAGAGTGATGCATATCTCGCCCAAGATGCGAGATGATCTAAGATACCCATCTATCATCCCGCCGGCATACTTGGGAACCCGGCGGGATATTTTCTGTAGCGACGGGAAACCTTTTGAACTTCTCATAATACTGGACTTGCTTGCATCGTTTGCAATAGCCCCATTGATTGGGCATGGCGCTTATGGCCTCTAGTTATTGGCGCGGAATGAAAAAGCCGCCGTCCCGGGAATACACCGGAAGAATTCGGCGGCGCAAGAGAACTCTTTTGCTTTACTTCCAAAAGGCCATCTAAGGTTCGACCTATTTCGACCTCGGCCACGCCCATGGGCAACGAACGATGTCTGTTCGCGATATAGAGTGGAGTTATGCCCAACCCGCACAGCAAGGCGACGATCGTCAGCATGGCTGTCATCGCCTCCGCTCTGGCGACGCTGCTTCATGAAGGACTCGGCCATGGCGTCACTGCAGCGCTGCGTGGAGATGTCGTGACCGAACTTACGAGCAACCACCTTTCGTCTCTCCGCCCGGATCGGTGGGTGGACGCAGCTGGGACGATCGTGAACCTCATCGTTGGAAGTGGAGCTCTCTGTGCGTCTCACCTCGCAGGCAAACGAGCGAACACCCGCTATTTCCTCTGGATTCTTGCCGCGTTGAACTTGCTTCCCGGAGCGGGTTACTTCTTGTTCTCCGGGATTTTTGGTTTCGGAGATTGGTACCAGGTCATTCTCGGTCTGCCGCACCAGGTGGCCCTCCGCGTCGGTATGACAATCTTCGGCGCGGCTTTGTACGTTCTGGTGGCGAGGCTGCTTGCAATCTCAGTTCATCCATTTGTTCCGGATCGCTCAGCATACAACTTTGTGGGCCGACTCCCTTACTATGCCGCGGGCCTCTTTAGTTGCGCAGCCGGCATATTCGATCCGCTCGGGATCAAACTACTTTTCGTTTCCACTATCCCCGCAGCTTTCGGTGGTTCGTCAGGCTTGCTATGGGCAGACAGTCTGATGCCGCGTACCGTGCCTGAGCAGAATCTCGTCGTACACCGGAGCCGGCTCTGGTGGATAGCCGCGATCGTAATTGGCAGTGGCTATATCGTGGTACTCGGCAGAGGAATCGCATTTGCGCACTAGCGTCGCGTCCTCGCAGAATTTGCGCTTGCGTTCGATAAGATTCATCGGGCTTCAATGCGATACCGCAACGCTATTGGCAGCACACGGGCGTCAATCTGTTGTGAATGCGCGTGAACGGGCAAGATTTACAGAATCACCTATGCGTATTTAGGGGCAGGTCAGTTCGATCCCGCGCATTAGGCACCAATTGCATCCCCGCACATCGGCGCTCGGTTTCCCGGTATTCAAGACCTGAGTTACTACGGAAGGGACCGCGGATTCTCACTCATCTGCACCACCACAAGGTCCACCCGCCGGTTCATTCTGCGGCCTTCTGGCGTCGCATTGTCGGCGATCGGCCGATATTGTCCGTAGCCCGACGCGGAGATTTTTCTCGGATCGAATCCCGCATCGTTCACCAGCAGCAGCAGCACATTCATTGCGCGCGCAGTCGATAGATCCCAATTCGAACGGAACTCGTCGTTGTGAATCGGCTGATCGTCCGAGTGCCCTTCCACCCGAATCTCCAATCCCGGCCGGGACAGCACTTTCGCGATCCGCTCGATTTTGCCGGAGGCGCCAGGAAGCAGTGTGGCTTGCCCACTATTGAAGAAGCCAAGCTCTTTCAGGCTGATGACAAATCCTTCCGGGGTCACCTGCAAAACCACTTCGTGATTCGCCAGCTCCTTGCCAATCGCGGCCTCTAGCTGCCGACGTAGCTCTTGCATGTCGGCAACCGACCCGACCGATGCATGTCCTCCTCTGTGTTCAATGTTCTGCAGCCGCGAGGGGCCATCTGCTGTCTCCGAGACAGGCCTGGAATAGGCTCCTCCATCTCCATTCTCATCCGCGGAGAATGCTCCCATCGTCTGGAAGCCGTTGTGAATGGCACGCGAGAGCTTCTTGATTGATTGGTTGTCGCGATAGGTGGTGGCAAACAGCACGACAAAGAACGCGAAGAGCAAGGTGACGAAATCGGAATACGACACCAGCCAGCGTTCGTGGTTGACAGTCTCTTCAACCTGTCTTCTTCGTCTTGTCACGACGCCACTCTCTTCGGGCCTGGTTTGGGAGCTGTATTCAGATACCGGTGCAACTGCATCTCAAGGGCTCGCGGATTAACGCCCTCGACGATCGACAGAACGGCCTCCAGCGTCATCTCCTGGATAACTTGCTTTTCGCGAATGCGGATTTTCAGCTTTCCAGCCCAAGGCAGGAAGAACAAGTTCGCGGACCCGACACCATAAATGGTGGCGACAAAAGCAACCGCGATCCCTTTGCCCACTTCATTAATGTCTTGTAGATGCTGCATCACCTGGATCAGCCCCAGCACCGCTCCGATAATGCCAATGGTAGGAGCAAAGCCGGCTGCGGACTCGAAGACCTTGGGAACGCGCTCGTCTTTCTCGCCGCGATAATCGAGTTGCAGTTCCATCATCCTGCGCAGGTCGGTTGCGTTCACGCCGTCGATCGCCAGCATCAGGCTTTCCTTCAGGAACGGATCGTGAATCTTGGCCAACTCCGCATCCAGTGAAAGGAGTCCTTCCTTGCGCGCCTTTAATGCGTAACGGAGAAGGTTCTGCACCAGCGCGTCGGATTCCGGCTCCTTGCTGAGGAACACCTCTTTCAACTGCGCGAGTGCCTGAAGAACGATCGGGAGCGGATATTGCACCATCACGGCGCCGATGGTACCGCCGAGAACAATCAAGGCAGCCGTTGGCTGGATCACCTGGGAGAGCCTGCCTCCATCGAGCACCAATCCGCACCCGATGCCTGCCAGGGCAATCACTATGCCGCCAAATGTGCTCTTGTCCACGCGCTCCCCATTTCCATCGAGCGTTGCGATGGAAAAACCAGTGGCTCATCGTCCCTGCAATTAAATAAAAGCGAAAATCCAGGCGGTTTCTCCTGGGTTCGCTAAGGTCCACACCCGGGCTATCCGGATAGCCTTCTATCGGCAGGTCGGCTGGAATGTTCAAGAACGGGCATCCCCCAAAAGGGGTAGCCAAGACACTGAAACTGGAGCTTTTGAGCGTGGAATTTCCGCATCCATTGGCCGATGAGGGGGGATGCACTTCCGCTGCCCTCCAGGATTGCCTTCTCGTGCGCACGACTCGGAGATCGACCCAATCGCCCCCGATCTCGCGAAAGCAGATGCTGTTGCCGCCACGGAAGTCTCATTACAACGCCCGTTTGTCGAGCGCAGGCGCAGCCGCCGCATCGAACAGTCCTGGCCCGAAGCAATCGATGTGCTCCATCAGGTTCTGCTCGGGTTTGAAAACGCAAACAAGGAACTCGTGGAGTCGGAAACCAAATATAGAACTATCTTCGAAGATGCCCCGGTTGGGATCTTCCAGGTCGACCGCCATGGGCGGCCCTTGAGCCTGAATAGCGCGATGTCACGAGTCTTCGGCTACGAATCCCCGCAGGAATTCCTGGCCGCGGTTTCAAAAAAACAAGGCCTCAGCCTATTTGACCCAACCCGATGGAATGCGCTTGCGTCCTCCATCGGAGAAGCAGACCTGCGGCGCTTTGACCTCCAGGTTGAAAGTCGAGACGGCGAAACAAAGTGGGTACGCTTCCATGTGCGTGCCATCCGGGAAAAGGGCCGCATTGTTCGCTATGAAGGAACCGGGGAGGACGTCTCAGAGCGAAGGCGAGTCGAAGCCCGCAACGAACGCCTGGCATACTTCGATCTGCTGACGGATCTGCCCAATCGAACCCTCTTCCATGAGCAGTTTTCCAAGGTGCTGGCCGGCGCCAGACGCAAACATAGCCAGGTCGCGCTGCTTCTTCTCGCAGTTGACCGGTTCAAGATCATCAACGATTCCCTCGGACAGAATTTCGGCGATCGGCTTCTGCAGGAAATTGCGGAGCGGACGATTGAAGCAGCGGGCGCGAACAGTGTCGTGGCGCGGGTAGGTGGCGCGGAGTTTGCCATCGTTCTCAAGAACGTCGGCGATCTGAGCCGCATTGCCGCGATCGCGGAAAGTGTCGTGGCCAAAATCAGCGCCGAGTACTCATTTTTCGGCCATTCCCTGAATGTGTTTTGCAATTTGGGCATCAGCGTTTTCCCCGAGAACGGGAAAGATTGCGAAGCACTCATGAAATCCGCGGATATCGCAATGTCCTGCTCAAGGGAAGATGGCCTGAACAGCTTCCGCATCTTCACCGACGAAATGAACGACAAGATTCAGGAAAGCCTGCGCATGGAACACGGATTGCGTGTGGCGATCGCCAGGAACGAGCTCTTCCTGGTCTACCAACCGCAGGTTGACATGCGTACCGGGAATGTCACCGGGCTTGAAGCTCTCCTGCGATGGAATCATCCGCAGTCGGGCTTGTTGCTCCCAGGCAAATTCATTGACGTGGCGGAGTGCAGCGGCCTGATCGTTCCCATCGGCGAGTGGGTCTTGCGTACCGCCTGCGCCCAGGCACGAAAATGGCAGGATGAGGGCCTGCCGTGTGTGCCCATCGCCGTGAACGTCTCCCCAATCCAGTTTCGCCAGCAAGGGTTTCGCGAGCTGGTCCGCGATGTCCTCGAAGAGACTGGCCTGGACCCCAAGTACCTCGAGTTGGAATTGACTGAAAGCCTGCTCCTCAGCAGTGCGGATTTCATGTTCTCTCTGATCCAGGAACTCAAGGACATGGGAGTCATGCTGGCCATCGATGACTTTGGAACCGGCTTCTCCAGTCTCGGTTACTTGCGGCAGTTCAAGGTAAACCGCCTGAAGATCGCCCGATCCTTCATCCAGGACGTTTCGGTCGACACCGACGATGCAGCGATCACGACAGCGATTATCAATATGGCGAAGGCACTCAACCTGTCAGTCCTTGCCGAAGGCGTCGAGAACGAGGCTCAATTGTCGTTCCTGCAGGAGCAGCAGTGCTACACCATCCAGGGCTTCTATTTCAGCAAGCCCGTCGCGGTCGATCAAATCGATCGGCATCTGCGCATCGGATTTGGCGGCTTCGCCCCCCTGGCTGCCTTGGGACAGCCTGAGGTTTAGAGCCTGTTATTAACTTTC
>PLKY01000066.1:0-10457 GCA_003140785.1 Acidobacteriaceae bacterium
TGCCGCCGCTGCCCAGCGTGATGGTGCCGCCACTGCCTAGCGTCACATTGCCGCCGCTGCCGAGAGTGACATTTCCGCCGCTGCCGAGGGCGATGGTGCCGCCGCTGCTGCCAAATGTGTAAGTCCCACCGGCGCCAATCGTGACTGGAGTTCCGCCGCTGGGCGTGACGGTGCCACCACTTCCTAACGTTACAGTGCCGCCGCTGCCCAGCGTGATATTGCCGCCGCTGCCCAGCGCGATGGTGCCGCCGCTACTGAGTGTGACGTTGCCGCCACTGCCGAGAGTGACATTGCCGCCGCTGCCCAGGGTCACAGTTCCGCCAGCACCCACTGTCGCGGTTCCACCACTTCCCAGGGTGATGTTTCCACCGCTGCCCAGAGACAAATCGCCGCCACTGCCCAGCGTCACGGTTCCACCACTGCCGAGCGTGACATTGCCGCCGCTGCCCAAAGTGACATTGCCACCGCTGCCCAGGGCAATGGTGCCGCCGCTACCCAGTGTGATGTTTCCGCCGCTTCCCAGGGCGATCGTGCCGCCGCTGCCCAGCGCGATGGTGCCGCCGCTACCCAGTGTGATGTTTCCGCCGCTGCCCAGGGCGATCGTGCCGCCGCTGCCCAGCGCGATGGTGCCGCCGCTGCCCAGCGTCACGTTCCCGCCGCTCCCCAGGGTGACATTACCACCGCTGCCGAGAGCAATGGTGCCGCCACTGCTGCCAAATGTGTAAGTCCCGCCTGCTGCGACCACGGTTGTACCGGTGCTGTCCGTGACCGTCCCGCCGCTGCCCAACGTTACCGTTCCGCCGCTGCCGAGGGTGACGTTGCCGCCGCTGCCCAGCGTGATGGTGCCGCCACTGCTAAGGGTGACGCTGCCCCCAATGCTCAACGCGACTGTGCCGCTGGCGCCCGGAGTTACTGTGCCACCGCTGCCGAGCGTGACGTTCCCGCCGCTGCCCAGTGTCACGTTGCCGCCACTTCCGAGCGTGATCGTGCCACCGCTGCTCAAGGTGACATTGCCGCCGCTGCCCAAGGTCACGGTGCCACCGCTGCCCAGGGCCACCGTCCCCCCCCTACCAAGGGCCACCGTTCCGCCTGCCGCGATGTTCAACGGTGCCGAGGAGGAACCAAACGAAAGCACGCTCGCCAACGATGCGAACTCACCACCGGTCGCGCCCACCTGACGCAGATCGAGGTTGGCCACGTCGTTGTATCCCCGCAACGTCGTATACGGCACGCCATCGAAGGTAATGTTCTGCCCATTCGACCACGCCGGAGTGATTGGTGCGATCGGCCCATCCACGCGATAACCTGTATCACCCGTGAGCGGAGTGCCGTCGCAATGCAGCGTGGCTGGGCTGGTCGTCGAGCTGGGTGCGATAGGTGTGTACCAGATCGAGGTCGAGAACGTCGCGGGATTGCCGGAGCCGTCTGTAAGTTGAGTGACCGAACCAAACGAAGCTTGGTTCAAAACGGCGGGTGGTGGTCCGCCGTCAAGCTGTTGGTTGGAATACGCAACGGCTAGATTCGGTCCGACCCCATCGAGCTGGAAGAGATAGTTCATCGAGCTTTGATAGTTAGGCTTGCAATTAGCTTCGAAGTTAGGCACATAACTACCGGACGTGTCATAGTAAAGCCCACCGTGGCTCAAGCCAAGCGTGTGGCCGATCTCATGAAACAGCGTGCCGGCGATAACATTGGCGCGCTTACTCATGTCCTGGTTCGGGGCCGTCAACCAAAGACCCAGCGTAACTGCGGAATCAGAGCCGCCGAGATCGGAGTAGCCGGAGATACTTGTCACCGTGCCGGAAGTCAGACCAATGACCGGTTCAGGCAACGTGGAGTTGGGATAACTCCAGTTGGGGACACTTGGAGTTGAGACTGTGATTGTCTTCGTGTCAGCACAGCCTGTCGTGTTGTACACCCCGTTCAGGCTCGGGTTTCCAAGCACGCCAAAAATCGTGATGCGGCTTGGGCAAGCATTAATCCCGGGGCCTCGGTCGGTGGTGCCAATCGTCGTTACGCCACTTACCACACTGATTGATGTCAAAGATCCGTAACGCGTGTTCCACGCCGGTATCGCCAGGGAGTGGCCGAACAGTACGTAGTGATAGCTATCCTTCTGCCCGTAGGGGAAACGGATGCTGCAATCGCCGCCGGCCGCGCAAGACGCAAAATTCTTCGGCCACAGCTTCGAGAATTCCAGGCTGTTCTTCCAGCTGATCACGCCCGGCTCATTGGGGAACTCGCAAAGCTGCGATTGATTGGCGTCCTGACAGATATCTTCAGGCACCGCGTTTCCAACTTCGAGATGCAGCGTGACTCCGTTCGCGGCGAACGCCTGTTGGACCATTGCGAGTGGATCGTTGCCGCTGGCGTCGGGCGAGGGGAACAGATTTTCCTGGGTCGGATCGCATGAGCCGTTTGATAACACGGCGCCGCACATGTAATCGAGTTGAACGAACAGGTCCTTTTCGTGTTTTTTTGCACCCGGCAACGGCACCCACGATCCGGTCTTCACGTCGTAATAGCCAGGGTTCCCTGTATTGGGATCGCCCGCACCGGGGCCTGTCTTCCAGACGTCAAGGATTCCGTCATTGTCGCTATTGGTGACGGGCGTGCTGACAATCACCGCAGCATAGGCGCTGCCGGGATTCAGCGTCGTGCTGTACTGACTCGCATCTGCGGGGAGCGTGACAGAACTGGTGCTGTTGTTCCAAGCTCCACCGGCTGCGAAGAGGTTCGTATTCTCTACCGCGCCAGACGTTCCGAGCGCGTCATAGAATCCCTCCACCGCCTGAGGCGTAGAGGTCGTGGGAACCGATGAACCGTCGTAAATCACCACGGATTTGAGCGGGAAGTTCGGAGACAAGACGCGATACAGGACCACCAGGCTTGCGCCCTCGGTGAGCGGGAAGGTGCTTCCTCCAGCGTCGGGCAGAGTGACAGTGTGGGTGCCCGAGGCATAGCGGATCCCATTGGCCTGAGCCACAAAATAGGCATTGACGTCGGCGCGATACACGCGCAGCGTTCCGCTCAACGCACCGTCCGTATAGGGCACGTCGGTTCCTATCTGCTGCCCGGTAATCGGAAATTCATCGAAGGTTCCGCTGCCGCCCGAAGCCGATGGCGTATTCTCGACCGTCGCCCAGTACAGAAAAGCGTCAATGATGTCAGCGCCCGGGGGAACACCCTGGTTGCCACCTTGTGCGCTACTGGGGATCGTGATACTTCCCGTGGCTGTGCCGCTTACGCCGGTTCCCCGCAGAGTGACTCCCGCAGAAACGTAGTCACCGGTGACGAAGTAATTGTTCTCGAGGGTCAGCGGGTTGGAGGTGGGCTGTGGGCCACTTGAGACGAGCAATTCGACAGCTGATCCGACAACGGCCTGAGTTCCCGCGGAGGGGTTCTGACTAATCACACTGCCCGAAGGCACGGTGCTGCTGAATGCAGTGGTCACCGATCCCAGCGTCAAACTCGCATTTGTTAGAGCTGTCCCCGCCGCCGATTGCGTCTGCCCAACTACGTTGGGTACCGCCACGGTGGTGGGGGCGGTTTGGACACCAACGCCGCTGAGGGTGACAGTCTGCGTAGCGGACGCGGCGTTCAGAGCGTTGTCGTCCAGAAGAATAGTTTCGTTGAGTTGCAAGCCTGGCGAAAGAGCGCCCGTTTGCGGCGTGAAATCGACGGTCAGCGTGCAGATCCCTCCTGCAACGACCGTGTTGCCGTTCGCGCAGTTGCTGCTTCCGGCGCCTTCGGGAAAGTCCGTCGGGTAATTGGGATTGGGGTAGAGCGGCAGGTTCCCGATGTTCTGCACAGAGACGGTCTGCGGGCTGTCGGTGCTCGTGCTGCCCACGTTCGTGGGAGCAAAAGTCAAGGACGGTGCCTGGGACCGGTTCACCTTGACGACTCGGTTGTTGATGTTATCGGCTATGAAGAGATTTCCCGTTGCATCCACCGCCGCATTGAGCGACTGTATCCCGCTGGCCACGCTAACCTGGCAGCTGCTGCTGTTACAGCCGACCGGAACTTCAATCACCGAGCCACCATTGCCAAGCCCAAGGTCGGTCACGAAGACGTCGCCAGCCGCGTCCACTGCAACACTTTCCACTTGGCTCCATCCAGTGCCGATCGTCGTCTGGCAGCTGCTGACGGTGCAGCCGGCCGGAACTTCCACGATTGCTTTGAGGCCAAAGTCGGCGATGAAGAGATCGCCTGCGGCATCCACGGCCATACCAACTGGACTGGCGCCGGCGGGGCTGTACACCGTAGTCGGAACGCCGCCATTCGCGGGAATTTCCGCGACAAAACCTCCGGCGGAACCTCCGCTCGAACTGAAGTTGCCGAAAAATATATCGCCTATTCCATCCACGGCGACGCCCAACTCGGCGTTTGGTGTTCCGGGTTCGCCGGCAATCAGCGTCGCGTTGGGAACCAGTACCTGTTCGCAGCCGCTATTGGTGCAGCCAGCTGGAATTTCCAGCACTTCGTTCAGGTTGTTATCCGCGACGAACAGATCGCCGGCTCCATCCAAAGCCAGACCCTGCGGGTAAGCGAATCCGCCGCCGAGCGTAATCGGTGTGCCGCCGCCTGCCGGCACCTTGACCACAGAGCCAGAGCCGGGCGTGGTGCTCGCCGAAGTGTTTCCGATGTAGAGATTGCCCGTTGCATCGACCGCTAGGCCCTTGGGTGCGGCCAGAGTGCCGGTATTGAGTGTGGTCTGCACGCCGGGGCCAAAGGCAACCGCCGGCGCTTCGCCATTGCCATAGATCTGATTGATCGCCCTAAGGCCGCCGCTGCTGTTGAACAGTTCCACAGCACCTTGTCGTAAACCGGGCACAAGCGGGGTGAAGGTGACGTTGACGGTGCACGTGCCTGGAGAGACAGGGCCGGTACAGGTGTTGCCGCTCAGTGTGAAGTCACGGCCGCTCGCGCCTTGCGTAAGGACGGTGGTTGCCCCGAAGTCAGTCCCCGGGACATTGTAAGTCAGCGCAAGAGTATTGCTGCACGGTGCCGGAGAAGTTTGTCCCGACGGGCAAACATTGACGCTGCCGAAATTCGCGGGAAGCCCCCACTCCCAGGTGTCCATGTCTGGAGAAATTCCCGAGTACAGGATCACCTGGCCCAGCGCCGCATCGTAGGTCATGTCGTTGGGGGCGATACGCCCGCTCAGCCCGCTCGGTGTCGTCCCCTCAGTCCAATTCGTCCCGTTCCATACCCACGTGTCATTCAGATAGTTTGTGCCGCCGGTTGTGCCGCCGAACATGACAGTCTGGCCGAGCACTGCGTTATAGGCCATGCCGGCTGCGTAGCGTGGGGGCGGGCTACCCGCGGTGTTGGGTGCAATCAGTTGCGTCCACCCATTCGTCCCATCCCACGTCCACGTGTCGTTCAGATTTCCGGCGGTGCTGGAACCTCCAAACAGAATCACCTTGCCCAGCGCTGCGTCGTAGGCCATACCGAAGTCGTCACGCGGAGACGGGCTGCCCGTACTGTTCGATGGAATCAGCTGAGTCCATGTGGTTCCATTCCATGCCCACAAGTCGTTCTGAGGGGTCCCGCTCGTGTCGATCCCACCGAACAACAGCACCTCGTTGGCAGCCGCATCGTAGACCATGGCTGCGGCATTGCGACCAGTGGGGCTGGTTGCCGGGCTCGCCTGAGTCCAGTTGGTCCCGTTCCACAGCCATGTATCGCCCAGACGATTGCCGCTACTGTTGTCCGTGCCGCCGAACAGGACCACCTGGCCGTGTGCCCCATCGTAGACCATCGCAGGGTTCCAGCGCGCAGAGGGGCTGGATGCGGCGGACACCGGAGACTGCGTCCAATTCGTTCCGTTCCACAACCACGTGTCGTTGCTCGGGTCGTCGTTGCCGCTGAATAAAACCACCTGCCCGTGCGCAGCGTCGTACGTCAAGGAGGACTCAAAACGTGGCCCCGGGTTGGCCGCAGGAGATTGCTGATACCAATTTGGCGCTAGGGTCTGCGCGTTCGCCGGGACGCAGAAAGAGCCGAGCAGCATGAGCGACGCCGCAAACAAGACAAAGCCTCGCCGCCACGCGAGACCCTGCCGGAAACTATCGAGAGGAGAGCTCAACTTCCGGTCCCCGGAAATCTTCCAAGACATAGTTGTCTGTTTCATAGCTCTCCTCTTATCTTGCATAGCTAAGCTATTTAGATTGAATACACTGGGATGATCCGAAATCTGGCGTCGTCCGTGTGGATATGGGCAAGCGCCCAGCCCGTCGGCACAGTCCTTCATTTCACCGACTCAAATTCAAAATTGCCATTGGGGAATGGCACTGCTTTCCGGGCTATTCATGCCGCATAAGCGGACCGAGATTACTCGGCACTTATGGGAGAGAGCCTTTCAGGGGATGAGATTCCAAACTATTGAAGGTAATGTTGAATTGTCAAGGAACTCGGCCCCTTTCGGACCGAAATTAACAATTGAATGCAACGGTCTTGCAGCCACACGCAAAATCCGCGTGCGATCGGCGCTGCAATCGGCCGACTGCTAGAATTCACTCACCCGACGCTTATGTCTCAATCGACCGCCGCTGCTAGAGCCTATATCGAGATCGCTTTTTCAGACCACCCCTCGCAGGTAGTTTCCATTAGTGAACTCCCGTTCTTCATCGGACGTGGAAGGGAAAGCGGCAACCACCTGTCACTCGATGACATGCGTATCTCGCGTAAATGCGCGGCCATTTCTCTTGGCGCCTCCGGATTCTTCATCGAGGATCGCGGACAGCGCGACGGAATCTTCGTCAACGGCAAACCGACCATGGGAAGAACGCTCGCCGACGGAGACCGGATCCGTCTGGGCGGCGACGATGCATGTCAGCTTGTCTTCCGGTTGCATTCTGAAGCGAGCCTTCAGGAAGAGGGTGAGACGAAACTCCGGAGTCTTCTCGATTCCTGGGGCGGCGACTCGGCCGACGAACTCAAGGGGCTCAGGCTGCTTCTCGAAGCCACGTCGATGCTGCATTCACAGCTTCCGCTGGAATCCGTGCTGGGTGCGATGCTCGATCATGCCATCGTCATCACGCACGCCGACCGCGGAATGCTCCTCGAGCCCGATGCATCTGGCGTGATGCAGGTCAAGGTGGCGCGCGGACGGGACGGCGAGAGTCTCGCACCGGAGGCGATGAATCCGAGCCGTTCGGTGCTCAAGAGCGCCATCGAGCTTGAATCCGCCGTGATCAACGAGGATCTGAACCTGGCCGACATGAATCTGCAAAGTGCGCAGAGTGTCGTCATGCAACTGTTGCGCTCCTCGGTTGTGATTCCGCTGTTCGGCAAGCCCCGTGGGCCGGCTGATCCGTCCAGCGAAGTCGCCCGGCGCCAGTTGCTGGGCGCGGTCTATCTCGACTCCCGGCGCGCGTCCACCTTTTCTGCGCTGGACCGGCAAATCCTCGATGCCCTGGGAGCGCAAGCTGCTAGCATCCTCGATAACTCGCGGCTGATTGAGCGCGAACGCGAACGCCAGCGCCTGGAGCAGGAACTCAACATCGCTCGCGAAATACAGCAGGCCCTTGTGCCGCAAGGGATGCAGGACTTTCCTCATCTAACTGTCACTGGAACTCACCATCCCTGCTACGAGGTAGGCGGCGACTATTTCGACGTCTGCCCTTTGGCTGACGGCCGCGTCGCCATCTTGATTGCGGATGTTGCAGGCAAGGGTCTCGGTGCTGCCTTGCTCACAACCATGCTGCAGGGCGCGCTCTCAGGAATGACCCTTGGTGTCGACCCGGTACAGGTCTTCAATCACCTGAACCGCTTTCTCTGCGAACGCGCCGCTGTGCGCCGTTACGCAACCATGTTCTTCGGGCTGCTGAGCCCCGATGGCACTCTCGAATTCGTCCGGGCCGGTCATCCCTCCCCATTGCTGCTGCGTCGAGGACAGGTGAGCGAGCTCTACACCGGTGGATCCTTCCCGGTTGGCCTGATCGATCTGGCTACCTTCATGTCCGATCATATTCAGCTCGAACCCCAGGACACCCTGGTGCTTTTCACCGACGGTGTGACCGAAGCTGAAGATAGAGACCACAATCCGTTCGGAGACGAGCGGCTTATGGAAGCCGCCGGCCGGCATCAGGATTCCACTTTGGACGATCTTAAGGACGGCATCCTGGCCGCGGTCGAAAAGTTTACAGAAGGCGCCAGCCAATTCGATGACATTACGCTTCTTGTGGTTCGATATCGTGGCCCTGCAACAGGCGCGGGTCTGCCCGCTGACTTGCCTACTGTAAACTCGTAGCGCGTAACAAGACATTAACAATTGCCGGTTACGATGAGCGAGGCCTACTGGCACTCCACCTCCCAAGGGTTATCGATGCAGAAGGGACAGCACGAATGACAATCTCGACCGAGTCGATGGACGGTGGCATCACACGCGTTCTTCTGGATGGGCGTTTGGACATTCAGGGCGCAGCCGCTGTCGATCTGCGCATGAATGTACTGGCAGGCAGCAGCAAATTTCTGCTCATCGATTTGAGCAAAGTTTCATTTCTAGGCTCTATGGGACTGCGTTCAATCATCATCCCGGCGCAAGCAGTGAGCCGCCGTGGAGGCAAAGTTGCATTGTTCAGTCCTGTCCCAATGGTGGAAGAGGTATTGAAGGCCAGCAGGGTCGACGAGATCATCCCCATCTTTCACGATCTCGATGCCGCTGTAGCAGCGCTGTGCTAACGGCACAACCACGCGTTCACCAGGCTTGCGCATCGGGTGCAGAGCCGGAGATTCTCATGGACAATCCGCAAGACCGGTTTGAACTGGATAGCCAGCTCACGGAGTTGAGCCGTGTCCAGCCGTGGATCGAGGCGCTGGCAGATCGGTACGGCTTTTCCGAGGATGCACGGTTCGCCATGCAATTATGCGTCGAAGAAGCCCTTGCTAACGTGGTTCTGCATGGCTATCGCAGCGAAGCTGGGCATCCTATTGTTATGCGAGCTTCCCTCTCGGAGGGAACCCTCGTTTTTGCGATCGACGACAAAGCGCCGCCCTTTGCCCCCACCGAGCCTGCTCCGCCCAACGGGGCGACGAAACCTGCAAGCCTCGAATCGATTGAACCCGGTGGAAACGGTATCCGGCTGCTACACCGATTCGCAGGATCGCTCCGCTATGAAAGACTCCCCGACGGCAATCGACTTACGATAGGGTTCCCCGTCCCTTGAGAGATCATTCAGAATAATCGTCTACAAAAACCGCGGAATCCGTAATCCGCATGCAAAACCACGAAGGATGAATAGGTGAAGGGGCATTGCCTGATCGATCAAACTTCTGTTCGCCAGAATTGTGCAGCCCGCCGCTAAGAAGCAGCGGCGGACGGTGACACTCCCAACTGAACGCGCTATGAGCGAAGTGGCATGGGGTAGTTCCTCAGCGTTTATTCCCTAATCCCTGGCTCCTGTGACGGCTCCGGCATCGGGTCCGGTCTGTCTGAATGCACGGGAATTCCACTGATTAGGCCCTGATAGTGTGTTAGGCGTTTGCCGAGGATAACCACGCCCTTGGACGTGATTTCATACTCACGAATATCCTTGGCGTGATTTCCGCCCCGCATCTTGATCACCACCATAATCTTGCGAAGCTGGCCATCGATGGATACGTATCTCAGCCGGATGATGTCGTCAGTGAGGAAAGAAATTGAGTAGGTACTGAACGGGAATTCAGTAAAGGACTCATCCACCTCAACGGTGCTTAGAATCGTCACTCCGATTCCTGTCAAAGCGAAGATCATGCGATACAGAGATTCGCGAAAGTCGGCGCGGAAGCCGGGCGACAGAGCCATTTCAAAGCCGGCCAGCGAATCGATTACCAGGCGCTTGGCGCCAATCTTCTGCACTGCGTCGAGAATNNGAGTGCATGGTCTCATCCACCGAGAGATCCAGGGGACGGAGATAGAGGATTTTGAGTTTCCCGTCTTTCCGCGGCGTTTCCAGATCCAAACCTAAACTGGTGGCCCGCTCCGCGTACGCTTGCGGGCGTTCTTCAAAGACCGCCACAATTCCCGGCTCCCCCTGGCGTATGCCTTCAGCAATGAATTGGGTTGCCAGGACCGATTTCCCAGTTCCCGAAGACCCTGCTACGAGGACACTATCGCCTTCGCGAACGCCCCCACCCAGCATCTTGTCCAACTCCGGAATACCGAAGCAAAGGCGCCTATGGCTGGGCGGATCTTTCACGTGCCCGGTCAACCCGAAAGTGCGCGAGAAAGCTTGCACTCCGGCATCGGTGATGCGGAATGTGTGCAGCCCCGGCACAGAATCCTGACCGCGCAGTTTTATAATCTGCAACTTCCGTACAATTGAATTTCGCTCCGGCGTTTGGCGCAGCCAGAACAGACCATCGGCAACGGTAAAGATGGGATTATCACGTAGCTCGTCCTCCGAATATTCACCGATCAGGAAAGTTGTAGCTTGCCAACTAGCCAGAAACAGGGCTAACCGTTGAATGAA
>PLKY01000066.1:10481-10680 GCA_003140785.1 Acidobacteriaceae bacterium
TCAGGTTGATAAAGCGGATGGCACCGGGCAGCTTGGCCGGATCGAAGAATGTGTACTGTTGCTGGTATCGCAGCATCTTTATGGCGGATTCGCCGAGGACGGTGAAATAGAGAGCGGGACGCTCAGGGGTCGCATTGGCAAACACGAACTGGTGCGCCAGCGTCGTTTTTCCGCTTCCAGGTGCGCCCGCGATGATGTT
>PLKY01000066.1:10708-11035 GCA_003140785.1 Acidobacteriaceae bacterium
CCGCAGCAGGCTTAACGTTAAAGCTTCGCCAAGGAAGATAAGCAGCAGGCCGAGTAAGCGGGCGATGAGAATGATTCCTCCCTCGCCAGCCGGATACTCGCCAGCCCGATCCTTGTTTATGTCGATTTGATTTTCAAGCTTGCCGGGGCCGTGTCCCAAGCCCTGTAACGCTCCATCCTCGCAGATTCGCACCGCTGACAGACTAGGAGCTTCCGATCTGGCCAGCGCTAAAGCACGAGAGGCGAGCGACTGAAAACCGGCAGATCCCGCAAATACACCAAGACTCTGGCGCAGCTTCTCATAGGCGCGAAGGGTCGCGGACTCCAC
>PLKY01000380.1 GCA_003140785.1 Acidobacteriaceae bacterium
CGCCACATCTCGACTCTACCGATAATCCCAAAAAAGTTCGTACTTATCGACATTTACGACTTCCAAATTGGACCTCAACCCCCGGCCGAAAATGTGTAAAACTCGAAAATCCGTGTCTGATCGAAACGGTTTTTGTCTTTCACCCATCCGTGGGAGAGACATGATTCGGATCCAATTCGTCCTTTGGCAGGAACACCTCGAAGGTCGTTCCGCGACGGCCTTCGCGTTGAGAGGAGCGAAAGCGTAGCGTGCCGCCATGCTCGAGGACCAGGGATTTCGAGACCTGAATCGACCTGCAGTTCGACTTGGTCAAAAAAGACATTCGTCCTGGACGTCAATTTGCAGGAATTAGGCGGATCGATCCCTCACGAAGTCCCGAGGACATGCCGAAAGCCCAGGAGCAGCCCCGGCAAACAAAACGGCCGGGGGGAAACTCTCCCCGGCCATCCAAAATGTGCTGAATTGATTTGTTAGCCAGCCAGACTCAACTATTGGGAATCAGGCGCGCCTTCGAGAATTGGACCGTGATCGCGCTGAAAATATCCCCTGGAGCTACTGGACCCGTCGTAGGACACAGCCCGGAGGCGTCTGTGTCTGAGTAGAAGTGTGACGTGTCCCCATTTGCGTAGCCGGAGGACATCTGCTTCATCGTCGAGCAAGGGGAGATCGCAAGCGAACCCGTGTCAGTCGAGCACCCCGAGCTTGGAGAGCCGTAAGCGATCGTGTAGACGGTAGTGTTCAGATTGGTCGCATTCTGAGCCGCAGCGATTGCCTGATTGCACTGGTCGTTTGCCGACCCGTACACATTGCCGGACAACTTGTTGCTGCCCGTGATCTTCGAGCTGTTTGCGTTAGCGTCGCCGTCGCTGAGAATGATCATGACGTTTTGAGAGCCTGGATTGGCCTGCTGTGCGGCCATCAGCGATGTCTGTGCGGCATTGATGGCTCCGGCGTAGTAGGTCCCGTCTCCGCCGGGCGTCTGCATGCCATTGCAGCCTCTGACACCCGAAGCGCCAGTGGCGACCGTCAGGCCCGAAGAGGTATTGGGTGAACCGCCCTGCTGGCCGTTCGAACTGTAATTCGAGAGATAACCCGCAATCTGATAGGTCGAGCTCGAGCCCGTCGGAGCGTTCCAGGTTGTCGTCGAGGATGTGGGCGCGGTAGGCACGGAATACGGGGTGATCGTAGGATTGCTCGAAGGACAGGTAGTGTCGTCTGAAGCTGTATCCGCTTCTACGGGCGGAAAGGTGAAAATGCTCACTTGGTTGTGTGCGATACAGTTCCCTTGGGCATCGGTCGTTGCACACGGAGCTAACTCTCCGAGCATGGTCTGCACACCGCTTAGAGCGCAGTAAATTCTCGTGTTGTTGCAGTTTGGATCGCTGTCCTCCCCACCCATCGACGCTGTCGTATCGATCACCATGGCCACATTTACCGGCGGAGTCGATCCAACTAGCGTGGCCGACGACATCGCATTGATCGTGAGCGTCTTGGCGGAATTGACGCCGAACGCTGCCAGCGCCGAAATGAAATACGTAGGAATCGTGGCTGTCTGCGTAACCTGGATCACGTTGGCACCCAAGCCAACAGCGCCGCAGCCCGTCGTCACTGTGGGGATGTTGAACACGCACTTCAATCCTGGGGAAGTTGAGACGGTTTGCATGTTCGGCGTGGTATTTATGCCAGCCGGGCAAGCAGATGTCCCGGCCGTATTCGAACTATAGGTGCAGGCAAAGCTTTTCACCGACGCGATCGTGGCCCCGGACTGCGTCATCGCATCTGTTTGCAGGCCTATTACAACTTTCGTTAAACGTTGCTGCCAACCGTGCGAGGCCGCGTGTATGATGCGGGCGCGCGCTCCTTACGAAACATTCGCGCGGAAACGCATTTTCAGCAAAGATGCCGAGCCAAGATTGCGCAAATCAGCTGGCGCGATTCGATGGCCCCACGGATTTCTGGCATCAGCCTGAAAATGCCCCACCCCCCAGGAGGATCTCCCGATGGCGACATTGACTGCAGTACATCCGGGAAAGCTCAGCGACCAGGTGAGCTTTCGCAAACGCTATGGCAACTACATTGGTGGCAAGTGGGTCGAGCCCGCTTCCGGCCAGTATTTCGAGAACGTCACACCTGTTACTGGAAAGACTTTCTGCGAGATCCCCCGTTCCAATGCGCAGGATATTGAGCGCGCTCTCGACGCCGCACACGCAGCTCGCGAGTCATGGGGACACACCAGCCCCACGCAACGCGCCATCATCTTGAATCAAATTGCGCAACGGATGGAAGAAAACCTCGACCTGCTCGCGCTCGCCGAGACATGGGACAACGGCAAACCGATTCGCGAAACCACCGCAGCCGATCTTCCTCTCGCCATCGACCATTGGCGTTACTTCGCCGGTTGCATCCGCGCACAAGAGGGAACCCTCTCCGAAATCGATCGCGACACGGTGGCCTACCATTTCCACGAGCCGCTCGGCGTCGTCGGCCAGATCATCCCCTGGAACTTCCCGCTGCTGATGGCNNGAACTGACCCCGCTCAGCGCACTGCGCATCGGGGAGCTCGCGCTCGAGGCCGGCATCCCCGAAGGCGTCCTGCAGATCCTGCCCGGCAAGGGCAGCGTGGTGGGCCAGCGCTACGTCGACCACCCCGCCGTGCGCAAGATCTGCTTCACCGGCTCCACCGAGGTGGGGCGCACGGTCATGGCCGGCTGCGCCCAGCAGATCAAGCGCGTCACGCTCGAGCTGGGCGGCAAGTCGCCCAACATCTTCTTCGCCGATGTCTGCCAGGAGGACGACGACTTCTTCGACAAGGCCATCGAGGGCTTCGTCATGTTCGCGCTCAACCAGGGCGAAGTCTGCACCTGCCCCAGCCGCGCGCTGATCCAGGAGAGCATCTACGACAAGTTCATGGAACGAGCCCTGAAGCGGGTCGCCGCCATCAAGCAGGCCAATCCTCTCGACCCCACAACCATGATTGGCGCGCAAGTCTCTAGCGAGCAGCTCGAAAAAATACTCAGCTACATCGACATCGGCCGCAAGGAAGGCGCCGAACTTCTCACGGGTGGCAAACGCGCACAATTGGGCGGCGAACTGGACGGCGGCTACTATGTCGAACCCACCGTCTTCAAGGGCCACAACCGCATGCGCATCTTTCAGGAAGAAATCTTCGGGCCCGTCGTCTCCGTCACCACATTCAAGAACGAATCCGACGCGCTCGAAATCGCCAACGACACCCTCTACGGCCTCGGCGCCGGTCTCTGGACTCGAGACGTCAATCGCTGCCATAGTCTGGGACGCGGCATTCAAGCCGGACGCGTGTGGATCAACTGCTACCACGCTTATCCGGCACACGCTGCCTTTGGAGGATACAAGCAGTCCGGCATCGGCCGCGAAACCCACAGCATGATGCTCGACCACTATCAGCAGACCAAGAACCTCTTGGTGAGTTACAGCCCGAAGAAGCTCGGCTTCTTCTAGCCCTGGCTGCTTGATCACGCACGAAAATGGGTGCCCCAGGTCCCTGCATTTGGGACCTGGGACAGCACAGACCTTCATTCAACGGATCACCCACATCGAGGCCCGATGTCCGACCTACCCAAACAGGTTCTCGCCACCGATCTCGCGATCCACCTCATCCGGGTCCTGCGCGAGAAGCATGGTCCGCTCATGTTCCATCAGTCGGGGGGCTGCTGCGATGGCAGCTCCCCAATGTGCTACCCGCGCGGTGAATTCATCATCGGCGACGCGGATGTGCAGTTAGGCGAGGTAGACGGCGAACCCTTCTACATGAGCCGCAGTCAATTCGAATACTGGAAGCACACCCAACTCACCCTTGATGTCGTTCCCGGTCGTGGCGGCATGTTTTCACTCGACGGTCCGGAAAGATTTCGCTTCCTCATTCGTTCGCGTGTCTTTGACGACGTAGAAATCGGCGAATTGCGCGCCGCCGGCCGAATCTAAACAGTTCCGCGCGCCGCTTCAAAACCCCTCTGCCACCGGCATCTAAACTTGAATGCGTCCGTTCATCTCGTCCGGGAGAGCATCTCGCGTGAAAGAAGCCGTCATCGTTTCCGCCGTCCGCACGCCGGTAGGTAAATTCCAAGGCTCGCTGCAGCCGTTCTCCGCTCCGCAACTGGGTGCGCTTGTTGTGCGCGAAGCACTCCGCCGCGCCGGTTTCGAAACTCCATCGGCCGCCACCAGCAGCGAGGACAAAGCAATTAGCCGCATCTCGGAAGTCACCGAATGCATCATGGGCTGCGTCCTGCAGGCCGGCCTCGGCCAAAACCCCGCCCGCCAGGCTGCCATCTACGCCGGCATCCCACCCGAATCCAGTGCTCTCACCGTGAACCAGGTCTGCGGCTCCGGACTCCGCGCCGTCTCTCTCGCCGCGCAGGCCATCCAGACCGGAGACGCGGAAATCATCGTCGCCGGCGGCATGGAATCCATGACCAACGCGCCCTATCTGCTGCCGCAAGCCCGCTCCGGTTATCGCATGGGCAACGGCGCTCTCATCGACTCGATGATTTATGACGGCCTATGGGACGTATACAACGACTTCCACATGGGCACTGCAGCGGAAATGGTAGCCGAGAAATACGGCATTACCCGCGAAGACCAGGACGCCTTCGCCGCTGAGTCCCACGCCCGCGCAGCCGCCGCCACGACACAAGGCGCGTTCCGCGACGAGATTCTGCCCATCGAAATCCCTCCAGCAAAAAAGGGAGCGCCTGCCACGCAATTTGCATCCGACGAATCCATCCGCCCCGGAACCACCGTGGAGACCCTTTCGCGGCTCAAGCCAGCCTTCAAGGAGGGTGGCACAGTGACGGCAGGCAATGCACCCGGCATCAGCGATGGTGCCGCTGCCGTCGTTGTCATGAGCGCCGAGCGGGCAAGGGAACTCGGGCTCGAGCCAATGGCAGTCATCCGCGCCCAGGCCAGCAGCGGCCGCGAGCCGGAATGGTTCAGCCTCGCGCCAATCGACGCCGTGCGCAAGGTCGCCGCAAAGGCGGAATGGCCCATCCCGAGTGTCGACCTCTACGAATTGAACGAAGCTTTCAGCGTCCAGGCACTCGCGGTCAATCGCGAGTTGGAACTCGATCCATCGCGGGTCAATGTACACGGCGGAGCGGTCGCCATCGGCCATCCCATCGGCGCCAGCGGCGCGCGTGTGCTCGTTACCCTGCTCTACGCCATGCAGCGTTATGGCAAAACCCGAGGAATCGCTGCTCTCTGCCTCGGCGGTGGCAATGCGGTCGCCTTGGCTGTCGAACGGGTCTAGGGCAGCATCCAACCGGCTTGCCGACACCATCGAAACTGTTCGATTTCGAACAGTAGCCCCTGCAACCGGTCAATTCCGTGCCCAAAACTTCTGCCGTTCGTCACAATTAAGTTCTTTATTTGGTTCAAGAGGGAAGGATCCCCCTTTGGCACGGCAAGTGCTCCTTCCCTTACGACATGGATATTGCTCGCCCAGATATTAAGCAAAAAAAGAAGCGCCAGATGTTCGTCTACGCTGGCGTCGCAGTGGTGGTGATTGCGATTGCGGTGGTGATCGTTGCACGGCTCAAGCCGGCGGCGCCTCCCGTCGATCGCTCCGCCATTTGGACCGATACAGTGAAGCGCGGTCCGATGATCCGCCAGGTGCGTGGCTCCACCGGCACCCTGGTCCCGCGCGAAGACAGCATCCTGCTCATCCCCGCCCTCACCGATGCGACCGTGGTGCGCATTCGTGTTTTGCCAGGAGCGAAAGTCTCACCGGACGACATCCTGCTCGATCTCGCCGATCCGCAACTCAATCAGCAACTGCTAAGCGCGAAGCTTGCCCAGCAGCAGGCGGAGGCGGACTACAAGTCGCTGCAATCGCAGTTGCAAAGCACGTTGATGGATAAAAGAACAACCGCTGCGCAGATCGACGCCGACTATTCAACCGACAAGCGGCAGGCCGATACCGATGCGCAGCTCTGCAAACTCGGTGTCGTCTCCGGTCTTGTCTGCGGCGCTTCCCAAAACAAATTCGAGCAGCTCGCGGAACAGAAGAAAATCTCCATGCAGCAGCTCGATGTAAACGAGAAGGCCATCGAGGTCCAACTCTCTTCGGCCCAGTCCAAGATCGATCAGGCCAAGACTCTCGTTGATCTCTACCAAAAGCAGACTGCTGCGCTCGAAGTGAAAGCCGGCATCGGGGGAGAAGTTGCAGCCCTCCCCACCCCCATGTCGGTCGGCACACACGTGGCCGCCGGAACCCCGGTGGCAGAAGTCATTCAGCTCGACAAGCTGAAGGCCGCCCTCCAAATCGCGGAAACCCAGGCGCACGACATTCAGCTCGGTCAGCCTGCCTCCGTCGACACACACAACGGCGTCGTCCCCGGTCACGTTTCGCGCATTGATCCAACCGTATTGAACGGAACGCGCACCGTTGACGTACAACTCGACGGGCCTCTGCCTCCGGGTGCGGTTCCAAACCTGAGTGTGGACGGCACTATCGATCTCGAACGCATGACGGACGTGCTCCGCGTTGGCCGTCCGGCGCTGGGCAATGAAAACTCCACGCTGAGTCTCTTCAAGGTCGATCCGGATGGTAAGGACGCAATCCGCGTTCCGGTCAAAGTGGGCCGCGCATCTGTAAACGAGATTCAAGTACTCGAAGGTCTCAAGGAAGGCGACACAGTGATTCTTTCCGATATGTCGCGCTACGACAATGTCGATCGCGTCCGCCTGGAATAAGACAGGTGAGTTTTGAAAGGGCACGGCTTTAGCCGTGCCGCAAGGGGCAACAAAATCGGCGGGGCTTTAGCCCCTGAGGGATGCTTCAGTCACAAATAGCAAACACATTCAGAGCAAAAGAGGGGGAATGATGGCAAACGACAAGCTGATTGAAATTGAAGACCTCATCAAAGTCTTCTACACCGACGAAGTGGAGACGCATGCACTCTCCGGTATTCACCTCGCCATCTCGCGCGGCGAGTACGTGGCGATGTCCGGCCCCTCAGGCTGCGGCAAATCCACACTGCTGTCGATCCTGGGTCTGCTCGACACGCCCACCGGTGGCCGCTATTTGCTCAACAACAAGCCGGTCGAAAATCTCAGCTTCAGCGAGCGCTCGCGCATTCGCAACCAGGAGATCGGTTTCATCTTTCAGAGCTTCAACCTAATTGGCGACCTCACCGTCGAGGAAAACGTCGAACTCCCCCTGACCTATCGCGCCGGCATGCCGTCCGCCGAGCGCAAGAAGCGCGTCAAGGAAGCTCTCGAGCGCGTCAACATGGCGCATCGCATGCGGCACTATCCCGCCCAGCTCTCCGGCGGTCAGCAGCAGCGTGTCGCCGTCGCGCGCGCGTTGGCAGGTTCGCCTTCCATCCTCCTCGCCGACGAGCCTACCGGCAACCTTGACTCCAAAAACGGTGAAGCGGTCATGCATTTGCTTGCCGATCTCCATCGCGAGGGCTCCACCATCTGCATGGTCACGCACGATCCGCGATTTGCAAAGCACGCGCAGCGCGAAGTTCACCTCTTCGATGGAAAGGTAGTTTCGGAAGACGAGCTGAAAAAGCTTACCGAGGAAGTCGAGGCGTAACGAGCGAGAGGCGAGAACCGTGCGCAGAGCGGGGAGGCTTGGCGCACTCGTCCCATTCGCTCAGATCTTGAGCCGCTGATGTTGGTGTGGCCGACAAATCGGTCGGGCGATCTATAGCGCATTTTCGAATCCGCGCGTTTCTCCCAAGGACGCCGGCGCACGGCGCTGGCCTCCGCAAGGATCGGCCCGGAGATTCGTTTTCGATAGGGCTTCCATCGAACCCATGCACGCGTTCCGGAGCGAATAGCTCATCTTCCTTTTTTGGCCTGGTAACGGAGAAGAATCGCGATGAGTCAACTATTTCAGGATATCCGCTACGCTTTGCGCCAATTGCGCAAGTCGCCGGGCTTCACTCTGACCGCGGTCATTACGCTCGCGCTCGGCATTGGTGCGAATACCGCCATCTTTACGCTGGTGCAGGGCATTCTGCTACGCTCGCTGCCGGTCGCCGACCCCTCGCAGCTCTATCGCATCGGCGACACAGACGATTGCTGTGTGAATGGCGGCTTCAACAGCCCCGCCGGCGACTTTGCCATCTTCTCCTACGACCTCTATCTGGTCCTGCGCAACGCAGCTCCGGAATTCGAATCGCTCGCCGCCGTGCAGGCAGGCCAAAACACCTACTACGTTCGCCGCGGCGAAACCGAGCCCCGCAATCTGCACATCGAGTACGTCACAGGCAATTACTTTTCAACCCTCGGCATCCCCGCGTACTCCGGCCGCGTTTTCTCGGCAAACGATGACAAGCCCGGCGCCGCGCCTGCCGTAGTGCTGAGTTACGCCTCATGGCAAGGAGATTACGCGGGAGATTCTTCCATCGTCGGCTCGACGATCTTCATTCAGACTCACCCATTCACGGTCGTCGGCATCGCGCCGCCTCGTTTCTTTGGAGACCGCGTCACCGACAATCCGCCCGCTGTGTGGATTCCGCTCAATAACGAGCCGATCATCGAAGGCACGAACTCGATCCTTCACCACGGCGATACCAACTGGCTCTATCCGATTGGTCGCCTCCGCGCGGGCGCAAATGTCGCCGCGCTCAACTCGAAACTCTCCGCAGCGCTTCGCCAATTCCTTTACACGCGCCCGGTCTACATCGAATACGGCGCTCAATCTGAAATCCCCAAGCAACATGTAGTTCTCGCGCCGGGCGGCGGAGGCATTCAGAATCTTCAGCAGCAGACTCAACAGGGTCTGACCATGCTGATGATTCTCTCCACCGTCGTGCTGCTCATCGCCTGCGCCAATATCGCGAATCTCCTGCTGGCGCGAGGAACGTCGCGCCGTGCGGACGTCGCCGTGCGCATGGCCATGGGTGCCGCACGCACCCGTCTTGTACGTCAGATGTTCACCGAGAGCGTGCTGCTTGCCTTCATCGGCGGTCTCGCTGGGCTCGCAGTGGCCTACCTCGGATCGAGTACCATTCTTGCCCTCGCGTTTCCCGACGCGCGCAATCTTCCCATCCAGGCCAGCCCGTCACTACCGGTTCTTGGATTTGCATTCCTCATCTCGCTCGTCACCGGCATCCTCTTCGGCATCGCTCCCGCATGGTTGTCATCGCATGCCCAACCGGCCGAGGTGCTGCGCGGTGTCAATCGCTCCAAGCGCGACCGGTCCTCGCTGCCGCAAAAGGTACTCGTCGTTTTTCAAGCTGCGCTCTCCGTGGTGCTGCTCGCAGGCGCGATCCTCATGACAAGGTCGCTCGGCAATCTTCAACATCAGAACTTCGGCATTCAGACTGAGAACCGTTACGTCTTCCATCTCGACCCCGCAGGCGCCGGATACACCGTCGACCGTCTGCCCGGCCTCTATCGCCAACTCCAGGATCGCTTCTCCGCATTGCCCGGCATGAGTTCCGTATCGCTCGCCATGTACAGTCCGCTCGAAGGCGATAACTGGAGCGAGGGCGTCTTCGTCCAGGGCCATCCTCTGCCCCGCCCCAACGATGAAAGCTGGGCCACCTGGGATCGCGTCAGTCCAACCTTTCTGGACACCATCGGCGTGCCTGTCCTGCGCGGGCGCGGCCTCACGGATCAAGACTCAGCCGGAACCCAGCCCGTCGCAATCGTCAATCAGTCCTTCGTCAAGCGTTTCTTCCCCAAGGAAGACCCCATCGGCAAGCACTTCGGCGTCGATGCCCCGAAATACTCAGGAGCATTCGAAATCGTCGGCGTGATCGCCGATTTCAAAATGAACAATCCTCGCTCCGAGGCGCATCGCCTATTCCTCCGCCCCTTGCCGCAGCGCTACACCGGATACACCGACGAGGCCGACGTGACCGGCGAAACGCGCTCCATGTTCATCGATGCCGTGATTCTGCGCTTCAAAGGGCCGCAGCAGGATGTCGAGCAAACCGTGCACCGAACATTGGCTTCAATCGACCCCAACCTCACCATCACCAACCTTCGTCCCTATGATGCCCAGGTCGCCGACAATTTCAATCAGGAACGCCTGATTGCGCAGCTCAGCACTTTGTTCGGCGCACTGGCGCTCATCCTCGCTTGCATTGGTCTTTACGGTGTCATGTCCTACTTCGTCGCCCGCCGCACTGGTGAAATCGGCATCCGCATGGCTCTCGGTGCCACACGGTCCAGCGTAGTGTTCATGGTCCTGCGTGGTGAGGTTTGGCAGATTCTTATCGGCCTCGCTCTTGGAATTCCCGCAGCGCTTTATGCCGGATATCTGATGAAGAGCCTGCTCTACGGAGTNNCCCGCCCGCCGCGCCGCAACTATCGAGCCGATGCAAGCCCTGCGTGCCGAGTAAAGGAGAAATGGGATGATCGCGTTCGTCAACGACATTCGCTTCGCGCTGCGCCAGTTGCGCAAGTCTCCGGGATTCACCCTCACTGCCGTGCTCACGCTGGCGCTCGGCATCGGTGCGCTCACCACCGTCGCAACGTGGACCAACGCAGTCCTCTTCAATCCTTGGCCCCAGGTCAACTCAGCGCGCGACCTTCGCTTTATCTCTGCAACGGTGCTCGGCAGCAACGGGTACTCGGTACATTACGACCAGCACCAATTTGTACGCCGCCAGGCCCATTCCTTCAGCGATGCCGCCGTGTTCTCACTTGGCACACTCAACCTGAATCGACCCGGCGCTCAACCGCTGGCCATCGACGCAGGAACTGTCTCTTCCAACTACTTTCACATGCTGGGCGTGAAGCCGCAGCTCGGCCAATTCTTTCAGGCCAATGCCGACGATCGCGCCTACAGCGCTCACGACGAGCTCGTACTCTCCGATGCTCTTTGGCGCGACCGCTTCGGCGCCGATCCCAACGTTATTGGCCGCACTGTCTCCATCAACCTTCACACCTTCACCATCATTGGTGTCGCGCCCGCGGGTTTCGCGGGCATCTTCGGCGGCCTTGCCGAATCGGCATGGGTTCCTCTGTCCGCGCTTCGCGATCTCTCTGCCGACGCACCGCCCGACCCACTTCTCCATTACGGATTTCAGGAAGTCGTGCGCCTTCGTCCCGGCGTAACCGATGCAACTGCGGCAGCCGAGCTGCACACGTTGGCTCACATCTTCGCTTCCAACCAGAAAGAGGCCAGATATAACGGCTGGGATCTGAACCTCGCCGACTCAGCGCACTTCCAGCGCGGCCTCTTCTATACCATCGGTGCGCAGCTTCCCGTGCTGCTCGGTGCGTCCGGGCTCCTGATGGTCCTCGTCTGCATCAACATCGCCTCCTTGCTCGGCCAGCACGCCGCGCGGCGCAGGCGCGAAGTCGCCATCCGCACCGCCCTCGGCGCAAGACCGGCACGCATCGCCTCGCAGATTCTTGCCGAAACCGGCTTGCTCGCCCTGGCTGGCGGCCTCGCTGGCTGGGGCGCAAGCACCATCATGTCGCGCGCTCTTTACATCCTGCTGCCTAACTTCGGCATTCCTCTCGCCTTCAATCTGCACAGCGATCCCCGGATTCTCCTCTTTGTCGCCACGGTTGCACTCGCAGTCACACTGGTCTGCGGCATGTATCCGCTGCGCCAGTCCCTGCGCGTCTCACAGCAGGAGGCGCTGCACCAGGGCGGCGGCCCCGTCGCAGGCACATCGCGGAGCCGCCTCGGCCAGCGCCTTCTGCTCGGTCTACAGCTCGGCATCTGTTTCATTGTTCTGGTCGGCTGCGGTCTTCTCACCCGATCGGCGCTCAACATCTTCCATCGCGATACCGGTTTCGATCGAACCAATACGCTCACTGCCTTCATCGATCTCTCGCGCTCGGGATATAACGCGCAGCGCTCGATCGCATTTCAGGCCGCCCTTCTCGACAGCCTTCGCAATGCGCCTGGAGTCGCATCGGCCACGCTAACTACGCACCTGCCCTTGGGCGACGAGGGCTCCGGCAACACGCAGGACTTCAGCGTCCCGGGCTATGTCCCCGCCAAAACCGAGGAGATGGCCGTGGTAACTGACTTCGACGGGCCGGACTTCTTCCACGCCATGCGCATTCGGCTCCAACAGGGGCGCGACTTCGATGTCCACGACAACACTTCATCCGCCGACGTTGCCATCGTGAATGAGGCCATGGCCCGCCGCTACTGGCCGAAAACCAGCGCAATCGGAGCCAGCGTCATCGTGGACAAGCGTCCTCGCCGCGTCATCGGCATCGTTTCGGATTACGCCTACCATAATCCCGCCGATACAGACGCGCCCTCGCCGGTTCTCTACCTGCCGTTGGCGCAAGGAACTTCGGGTTACGGCTATGCAATCATTGCGTTACGCTCGCGTACGACGGCGTCGGCGGTTGCTCCCCAATTACGCCAGGCCGTGAGCGCTCTCGATTCGTCTCTGCCTCTCGAAGATGTTCGCTCGCTCGAGGAAGTCACCGGCGAGCAGTATCAAATGTCTCGCATTCCCGCCGAGCTGCTCGGCGTCTATGCGCTTTCGAGCGTCTTCGTCGCGATGATGGGTCTCTATGCCGTCACGGCCTACTCCGTGATCGAGCGCCATCGCGAGTTCGCCTTGCGCATTGCCCTCGGCTCTACGCGCGGAGGCATCTTCCGTCTCGTTCTGCAAGGCGCCACCAGTGTTGCACTCGTGGGATTGGTAACGGGCAGTCTCGGATCCATCGCTGCCGTGCGCCTCTTGCATTCCATGCTGTTTGGCGTCGTCGCTTTCGACCCCATCAGCTATTGTGGTGCCGCCATCTTGCTGCCTCTCACGGTCCTCGTTTCGGGACTCGTCCCTGCCCGCCGCGCAGCCATCATCCAGCCTATGCAGGCACTGAGGTCCGAATAGCCATGAGACGAGATTTAAGCACTGGAGAAGAATCGCGATGAATCAGTTGGCTCAAAACATTCGCTTCGCGTGGCGCCAGTTGCGCAAGTCGCCCGGCTTCACGCTCACGGTCGTCGTCACGCTCGCGCTCGGCATCGGCGCCAATGCCGCGGTCTTCACCCTCTTCGACCAGGTTCTCCTCCGCATGTTGCCGGTCCAGCGTCCAGCCGAATTGGTGCGTTTCGAATGGAACGGCTCATTCTCCGGTTCCATGAGCAGCTTTGGCGGAGACTCCGAGAATCACCACAACTACTTCTCCTATCCCATGTACAAGGACCTGCGCGACCAGAACCAGGTCTTTCAGGGAATGCTGGCCGCGGACAAAGACAGCGTCGGCCTCTCATGGCACAACCAGGCCGAGAACGAAGACGCCGAAGTCGTCACCGGCAATTATTTTCAGCTTCTCGGGCTCAAGCCCGCGATTGGCAGGCTTTTTACCCAACAGGACGATTCGGCAAAGAACGCCAACTTCGTTACCGTTCTGAGCTACAACTACTGGCAAACCCGCTTCGGCGCCTCGCCGGACGTCATCGGCCAAACTGTTTCCATCAACGGCCGCCCATTCACAATAATCGGCGTTGCGCCACAGCATTTCGATTCCGCCATCGGCGGCTACCGTCCGGGCGTCTTCATTCCTATCAGCATGGTCGAATTCGCCATGCCCTGGCGCGCTCCCTTCAACGACCTCACCAATCATCAGTCCGTTTGGCTCACGTTGGTTGCGCGTCTCAAGCCCGGCGTAACGCCGCAACAAGCCGAAGCGCGTCTCGCGCCTCTTTGGCACTCGCTGCGCGCCTATGAGTTGACTCTCTACAAATCACGCACGGCGCGATTCATCAAGCGATTTGTCGAAGAATCGCATCTCAAAGTAGTCGACGACTCCAAGGGCTTCTCACCGGACCGCACGAATCTGCAAAAGCCTCTTGTGATCTTGATGAGCATGGCCGGCCTGCTGGTCGTTCTTTGCGCGGTCAATGTAGCCACCTTGCTTCTGCTTCGAGCCGCGGCCCGTGCCCGCGAAATGTCCATGCGTTACGCGCTCGGCGCAAAGCGAAGCCGCATCGTTGCCCAACTTCTCGTCGAAGGCGGACTACTCGGCCTCGCCGGAGCCGCCGCGGGCCTGATCATTGCGCCCATCGTCGCTACAACTCTCGTTCGCCTGATGACCAGCTCCGATCCCGGCGCCGAGCCTTACTCCGCCTCCATCGACGCCCGCGTCCTGCTCTTCACTCTCGCGCTTTCGCTCTTGGCCACGCTGCTCTTCAGCATTGCACCCGTCTTCCATTTCCTCCGCCCAGACCTCGCAAATGCTCTTCGCCAAAATGCAGGCACCGCATCGAAAAGCTCGCAGCGCTTCCGCAAATTTGCAGTCGGCGTCCAGATTGCCCTCAGCGTCCTGCTGCTCGGCGGAGCAGGCCTGTTCGTTCACACCCTCGACAATCTCCGCGACCAGAACGTAGGTTTCCAAACCACGCATCTTGATGCCTTCTCGCTCGATCCCACGATCTCAGGCTACGGCGAAGACCGCACACCGCACATCGTCACCGACGCGCTTGACGCCCTGCGCCGCATTCCCGGCGTCGTCGCCGCAGGCGCCACCACCGATGCGGAATTGTCCGGTAACAATGAAATGTCGAATTATTCCATCCAGGGCTACAAGGCGTCGGAAGAAGAGGACATGCACTTCGAGGAGCCGCTCATCACGTCCGGCTACTTCGCCACATTGCAACAGCCCCTTCTCGCCGGCCGGGAATTCACAGCCGCTGACGCGCAAGGCCAACCCAACGTTGCCGTCGTCAATCTTGCTCTCGCCAGGCGCTTCTACGGCTCACCCCAGAATGCGATAGGCCGCGCAATCGCCAAAGGCGCCGGGAACGACATCAAGTACGACATCACCATCGTCGGCGTCGTCGGCGACATCAAGCACACCGACATGCGGACCCAACTGGGGCCTGCCGTCTATAAGCCCTATCTGCAGGATAAGCATCCCACCGGTGTCGTCGTCTACGTGCAGACCACGCAGCCGCCCGAGACCTTCGCGCCAGCGATCCGCCAGGCCATCCATCAGCTCGATCCGACGCTAGTTGTCGATGGCCTCCGAACCATGGAAGCGCAAATCGATCGCACCGTCTCCGATGAGCGCGCTCTCGCTTTTCTCGCCATCGGCTTCTCCGTCCTCGCCATGGTCTTGGCCGCCGTCGGCCTCTATGGCGTTCTGGCTTATTCCACGGAACAGCGCACCCGCGAAATCGGCGTCCGCATCGCGCTCGGC
>PLKY01000281.1 GCA_003140785.1 Acidobacteriaceae bacterium
GCCTTTGCAACACCCTTGTGCTGCTCCTCGACTTATCATTCAAACAATCCACCAAGAACCCATAATTTCCAATACTGAATCCACGACGCAGAGAGGCGCGAGTTGCGATGCGGGCCAGGTCGCACGCTGACCCCGCAAAGAAAACAAATGGGCGGCAGATATCCCATCCGCTGCCGCCCCCGGCGCTTCACCCGTTCTCCTCAGAGCAAGTCACCGACCGTCGTATCCAGGGTGATGCGCGTCCCGGTGATCACACCGGTAAACGATGTTGCGATGTTTCCTGAGGTGTCATAGGCATCCAGCGTGAATGTCCCTGAATAGGACTTCCCGTCGGGACTCACCGTGACTTTCTCCGTGATGTGCGTCGGTCCGGCTGGCGGCCCGATCTCCGTCGGCGGTTCGGTGGGGAACGCATTGCCGCCCCACGCAAAGTGATTGAGGCAGTACTTCGAATGCCCTACCTCTTCCCACACGCCCATGCAGAAATCCCCATCCTGCGGAGGCCGTCCGGAATTCATGATCTCCGTTTTGTCGCTGTGCCACACCACCAAGGCGTTGTCGACCATCGTCGCGGGAATGGATGCCCCGTTCATAGTGTTGGCTGTGAACGTTACATGCCACATCCCTACGATCGACGAGCCGCCGCCGTCGTCATCGTCCCGGGCGCTCGCCGCAGCCAGGCCCGCCCGCAGCAACTGCGCCTGCCCGCCTTGCGGATGCCACGCGCTCGGATGAGCCGTCGGCATCCGAAATCCACCACAGTTTGCCAGTGCATAGGGCGAGAACGCGAGGGTGACAACCATCGCACCCAATGCCGGCAGGAACCGTCCGTATCCAGTCTTCATCTCCAACCTCCTCTGCCGGAATCGCCCGGCTGGACCCGAGCTAAACCCGGCAGCCGCGCTGAACGCAATGAAGAGGGGGTAAAGCCGGTGGTAAAGATTTGGTGAAGCGCCAAGCACCACAAAGCAAAGGACCGTCCCCGGTACCCACAAATTTCCGATGCTATACTTCACGGGCGGAGGCCGCTCCGGTGCACGTTCCCGTCTTCGAATTCGGCGACTTCCGGCTCGACTCCAGCCGCTTCGAACTCCTCCGCGAAGGCCGCAGCCTCAAGCTTGAGCGCAAGCCGATGGAGCTCCTCATCCTGCTCGCTTCCAGCAACGGCCGCCTCTTCACCCGCGCTGAAATCGCCGAGAAACTCTGGTCGAGCGAGGTCTTCGTCGACACCGAACACGGCATCAATACCGCCATCCGCAAAATCCGCCAGGTCCTCCGCGACGACTCCGAAGAGCCCCGCTTCATCCAGACCGTCATGGGCAAGGGCTATCGCTTCATCGCCCCCGTCACCATAATTGATGCATCACCCAATGCTGATTCTCCCGCAGTCCCAACCGAAACCGCCGCATCCGAATCCGTCCCAGCGGTTCCCGCGCCGCCATCCCCGCGCTCCCATGCAAAGCTCTGGCTCGCCGTTGCCGCTCTCATCCTCCTCGCCGCAACCCTCGCTCTCACGCTCGGCCCCCATCCCCTCGCGGCCCGCCTGCTTCACCCCAACCCCGCACCCCCCATCACCTCTCTCGCTGTCCTTCCCCTCGATAACCTCTCCGGCGACCCCTCGCAGGAGTACTTCGCCGACGGCATGACCGACGAGTTCATCACCATGCTCGCCAAAGACTCCACCCTCCGCATCACGTCCCGCACCTCCGTCATGCAATACAAGGGCGCCCACCGCCCGCTTCCCGAAATCGCCCGCGCACTCAACGTCGACGGCATCCTCGAGGGCTCCATCTCCCGCACGCCCGACAAAGTGCACCTCACACTCCAGCTCATTCGAGCTGACACTGACACCCATCTTTGGGCCGAAAGCTACGACCGTGATGCCGGCGACGTGGTCTCTCTCCCCCAAGAAGCCGCACTCACCATCGCCAAACGCCTCAACAGCGCCGCCACTCCCACCGCGGCTCCGCGTTACGTCAACCCCGAAGCCCACGACGCCTATCTCCACGGCCACTATCTCTGGTATGCCGACCAGAACGAAAAATCATTCGAGTATTTCAAGAAAGCCACTGAACTGCAGCCCGACTACGCTCCCGGCTGGGCCGGCTTATCGGAGTACTACGGAGCGGGCATGGTCGACGGTCTGCTCGATCCCGCCACTTCCCGCACTCCCGAGGAGGGCGCAGCCATCAAGGCCGTCCAACTCGACGACTCGCTTCCCGAGGCGCACCTGGCTCTGTGCGCTGCCTACTTGGTTGTTCACTGGGACTGGACTCGCTCCGATCCCGAATGCCAGCGCGCCATTCAGCTCGATCCCGAGTTCGCTGAGGCCCACCATTTCCGCGCCAAAATCTTCGCTGCGCTCAACCGCCATCCCGAAGCCATCGAAGAGCAGAAAAAGGCCGCCGAAATCGATCCCTTCGGCCGGCCTTGGGCTCTCGCCTACTCCTACCAGCTCGCGCGTCAATACGACGCCGCCCTCACAGAAGCCCATCAGCGCCTCGAAACCGCGCGCAACGACAGAGGTCTCCATTGGATTCTTTATGAGACCTACCGTTGCAAAGGCATGGGCAAGGAAGCCACCGAGGAACTGGAGAAAATGCAGTCACTCGACGGCGATGCAACGTCCGTCGCGGGCATAAAACAGGCCTACCGGCAAGGCGGCTACAAGGCCGTGGTCCACTGGCAGTTAATCTCCTACGAAAAGTGGTCAAAATCGCACTACGTCTCCCCAATCGAGCTCGCACTCCTCCACGCCGAGCTCGGCGACCGCGAAAGGACCATCGCACTCCTCGAAGCAGGCTACAAGGAGCACTCGCCGTACATGCTCTGGATCCAATGTGACCCCGCCTACGATTTCCTCCACGCCGACCCGCGCTACCGCTTCCTCATCCAGCGCATCGGCCTTCCGCCTCAATATTGAGGGATGAAGAATGAAGCGGCCACCTTGCCGATGCAAATACGATAGTCGTTATCTTGCCAACGGTATTTAAATCCATGAAAGTTGCCTGCGCCAACCTTACAGAGCGCACCATTTCGGGATTGCGCCTGAATCACCGCCCAACCGTCCCATCCTTCAGTTACCTTTTCGGCAACTGCCAAATCGAATGGCGAGCGGCTAGCGGGAACGCGGCTGCTCCGTTTTTCCGCAGCCTGCCAAGCGATGTGGTGGAAAGACAAAAGCGCGCCGAGGGTGGGGCACCTAGCAAGAGAGTTACGCCACGGTTGGAAACGATGCGAGGGCGTTGGCGATGGCTTTTCCCGCGGTCGTGGTAGTTGCGGTGCCGCCGAGGTCGGGGGTGCAGAGTGCTTTGTCGACCAGTGTGGCCTCGATGGCCTTCACGATGCCCGCGGCAGCTTCGGCTTCGCCGAGAAGATCGAGCATCATAGCCGCGGACCAGATCTGGGCGATCGGGTTAGCGATGCCTTTCCCGGCGATGTCGGGCGCCGAGCCATGAACAGGCTCGAAGAGCGAAGGATAGCGGCGCTCGGGATTGATGTTGCCTGAGGGAGCAATGCCGATGGTTCCGGCGCACGCAGGCCCCAAGTCCGAAAGAATGTCGCCAAACAGGTTGGAAGCAACGACCACATCGAAGCGGTCTGGATGGAG
>PLKY01000389.1 GCA_003140785.1 Acidobacteriaceae bacterium
GGGGTGGTGCCGCAGCAGCCGCCCACAAACTGCGCACCGGCAGCAATGGCCTTGCGGGCAAAGCTGGCCATGTACTCCGGCGAGCAGAGATAGATGTTCCGGCCTTCGACAGCGCGGGGCATACCGGCGTTGGGCATCGCGGCCAGGGGAAGTGTGGTGGCGCCACGCATGGCTTCGAGAGCGGTGAGCACCGTGGATGGACCGGTGGAGCAATTGACTCCGATTGCGTCCGCGCCCCATTCCGTCAGCAGCGCGGCTGCCTGCGCGGGAGACGAACCGTCGAGGCAGTTGCTCTCGTCATCGACGGTGACCATGACCAGAACCGGCAAGTGCGGAGCGGTCTCGAGAGCTGCAATCAGAGCTTCGCGGGCCTCGTCGAGCGCGGGCATGGTTTCGATGGAGAGGAAGTCCACGCCGCTCTCGGCCAAGGCGCGAATCTGTTCGGCAAAGGCCGCGCGAGCTTCATCGAGACCGGTTTTGCCCAGTGGCTCGAGACGAACGCCGAGCGGACCCACGGATCCCGCGACCCACGCATCCCCGGCCTGCTTCTCGCGCAAATGTTCCACTGCTTGCCGCGCCAACCGCACACCGGCGGCATTGATCTCGCCGACTTTCGCGGCCAGGCCATGACGTGCAAGCCGAAAGCGGTTTGCGCCGAAGGTGTTCGATTCGACAATTTCTGCACCCGCCTGCAAATACTCTTCGTGAATCGAGAGGATGAGATTTGGATCGGAGAGGTTCAGTTCGTCGTAGCAACGATTGATAAAGATACCGCGGCCGTAGAGCACGGTGCCCATGGCGCCATCGGCGAGCACGGGGCGGCTGGCGAAGATGTCGGCGAACTTTGGCATTCCTCTGCCATGCTACGGCACCCCGGGCTGCGATGCCAGCAGTACGGGTTGCTTTGTTATACTTCGGGAGTCAATAGAGGTGTTGGAATCGATTCCGGACGATGCAGCAGGCGACGTTCGGTGATGCGGCAATCGCCATCCATTTGTTTGCGTTACGGCTGCGGCATGCTCCGCGCTAACCCTAGAGGTAAGGGATTTTGAAGAAGAGAAGTCTTTGGTTAAGTGCCGCTGGAGCCCTGGTGGTTGCAGCCGCGGTGGCCGGATGTGGTTCAACAACCTTCTTTGCAGGTCGCCAGCTTCCGCCGAGTGGGCTGACGACGCGCGTGCTGATTGCGATTCAGAATCCGAGCGCTCTCACCAAGGGAGCTTTGCAGATTGTCGATGCCTTCTACGACACGCGCTACAAGTACAACAACACCAGGGTGACCTATTCCATCTCTGGCTATTCGGGCGCGCTTCCCGTCAGTATTCAGAACATGCCCGAAGAGCAGCTTGGGGCGGTGTACGGATCGGGCGACGGCAGCTTTACGCTGGTGAACTACGCGAAAGAAAGTTCGACCGGAGCCGTGAAGGGATTGACTGGAACTTCGTCCAGCATTTTTATCACGCGCAATCAGACTTACATTATTGCCGCGCAGCAAGCTGCGCACGTTTTGACCATGGTGAATCAGAGTACAGGCGCGGTGGTCTCGCTCGGCCTTCCGGGCATCTATCGCGTCAGCGTGGATCCCGGCGGTACGACGGCGCTGGCGTTTGTGCAGAACTCCAACTACGTCTACTATCCGAGGCAGCTAACAGCCGCGCAGACCATCGCATTTTCGGGTGGGTCGAGCACATGGCCGAAGGCGGCAGTCGATTGCGAGCCGCAGAATGGACCGCTCTGGTGCCTGTTCCAGGCGCAGAGTCCCGACGCAACCGATGCGACGGGAAACAAGTACGGAGCGCCACTTACTTTTGATCGGCCGGTCAAGGCTGTGTTCCCAGCGGATGGTGGTACAGCTTACGTTCTGAATTGCGGACCGGAGTGCGGCGGCTCTGTGGCTTCCGTTTCGTTGCTGCCGGTGGCGCCGATGATCTTTCTTACCGGCCAGCAGTCGGGTACTCTGCCGGTGACCGGTACGATTACGACGATTCCTGTTCCCGGCGGCGCCAGCAACGCTCTCGTCACGGGCTCGACGATGTATGTTGCCGGTCAGCAGCTTTTGCCGGACGGACTGTTCACGGGCAATCTGACCGTATTGAATCTCGCGAATAACACGGCGGGAAGCCCCGTTTCCATCAGCGATGGGGCACCGGGCGCGGTGAGCCGCCTGATTCTTGCCGACGACAACACGCTCTGGATTGGCATGACGAAGTGCAACAACGGCGAACGCTTTAATACCGGAGAACAGTACGGCTGCCTCACCATGTACAACACTTCGACTAACTCCGTGACCTTGCTTGAGCCTTATCTTGGCGATGCGACCGGCATTGCGAATGTTGAAGGCTATCACAAGGTTTATGTCGCGCAGGGTGGGCAGGTGTATATCTTCAGTACCACAGACGGTTCGTCCATCAACAACCAGTATGTGACCGTGACCGGCACGGCCTGGGACGTGGCGTTCATGGACGCCACCACCGACTCCAACAACACCGTTTACTAATCGAATGGCTGCTGCTCCCGATGTTCCGCAGGCCGATGTGCTGGCGATCGCAGCGCATCGCGACGATGTGGAACAGACATGCGGCGGGACGCTGCTGCGCATGGCGGCGCGCGGTTTGCGAACCGCGATTCTCGATTTGACCCGCGGCGAGGCAGGATCGCGCGGTACGGCCGAAGATCGAGGTCGTGAAGCGGCGGAAGCTGCGAAGCTGTTAGGCGTTGGTTGGCGCACGGCGCTGGATCTGCCGGACGGGGCGGTCGAGAACACGCTGGAGAATCGCATCAAGATTGCGCGCGTGCTGCGTGAAGTGCGTCCGCGGGTTGTGATTCTTCCGTACTGGCAGGCACGGCATCCTGACCATGCGATCACGGCGACGTTGGGGTACGAGGCGTGTTTTCTGTCGGGCTTGGCGAAGATCGAGACGGGAGCCGCGCCGCATCGGCCGTTCAAGATCGTTTATGCCAGCCTCTATGCCGATGTGCGGCCAAGTTTTGTTGTTGACATCACGCCGTTTATTGAGCAGCGCCACGCCGCGCTAATGGCTTACCAATCGCAGTATGCGAACCAGGCTGCCGGCGGCGGATTGTTTGTTCCTGAAGAAGAGATTCGCGAGCGGACGTTTGCCGAGGCGCGGCATTACGGATTGCTTGCGGGAGTGAAGTTCGGCGAGCCCTTCGTTCAGAAGGAAGTCGGGCTTGTGGATGACTTGACGCTCTTACCGGTGCAGTCGATCTAGCGGGTCGGTGGTGCAATTGGCCCCCATAAATTCTGCTTATCAAAATCAAAAATAGAATAACTTTGCTTTATGCTGCCAATCCGGCCACACTGGCGTTGGAGGTGGTTGTGGCGCAGATATGGGATACGCAGGCATATGAGAAGAACGGCGCTTTTGTGCATGGGCTGGCTGGCGGCGTGGTGGAGTGGCTGGCGGCGCAACCGGGCGAGCGGATTCTCGATCTCGGCTGCGGCGNNCGGTGGATGAAGCGAGCGCGGAGTCATTGCCCTATGACGCTGGAGTATTCGATGCGGTGTTTTCGAATGCGGCGCTGCATTGGGTGCGCGGGCAGGACGCCATGCTGGCTGAAGTGCATCGCGTGCTGCAGGTGAGCGGGCGCTTCGTTGCGGAGATGGGCGGGCACGGGAATGTTGCGGCGATCCTCGTGGCCCTGAAGGCCGTGCTGGCGCGCTATGGCCATGGCGATCTTGAGAACGAAGTGAACTACTATCCAACACCCGAGGCATACACGCGGCGCCTNNCGGCGCCTTGAGAGGGCCGGTTTCCGTGTCGAGCGGATGGCGCTGATTCCGCGACCGACGCTGCTTGCCGAGGGTGGAATGGCCGAATGGCTGCGGACATTTCGGCGCGGCGTGCTGGACAGCTTGCCGGAGAACCTTCGCGAGAAGGTAGTTGTGGAGACCACGGCGCTGCTCGCCCAGGCTCTTCGCGATGAGGAAGGGAACTGGGTTGCCGACTATGTGCGGCTGCGGTTTGTTGCGCGAGCGTAATTCCGACACCAACGCGTGGAGATCCGTGGACGCGGGCTCCCCATGTGTTCTCTTACACAGATGAGCCAAGGAGTGTGTGAATGTTGCGGGGTCGAGATTCCCTCAGCGGCTAAAGCCGCATTTCTATAACTGGTGTAAGCGGCGGGACTGAAGTCCCGCCCTTTCAAAGCGGCTTTGCTTGCTTCTCA
>PLKY01000274.1 GCA_003140785.1 Acidobacteriaceae bacterium
CGCGGCCATCGCATTCTTCCCTCGGAACTGAATTTCCGCGCCAACATCTATGCCTTCAAGAAACTCGGCGTCGAGCGAATCATTTCTGTCTCCGCTGTCGGCTCGCTGAAGGAAGAACACAAGCCTACCGATTTCGTCATCCCCGACCAATTCATCGATCGGACGTTCCATCGCATCTCCACCTTCTTCGGCGATGGCATCGTCGGTCACGTGGCCTTCGGCGATCCCGTCTGCGCCACCGTCGCAAAGGCTGCTTCCCACGCTTGTGGAGCAGTCGGCGTCGTGGGCAAACTCGGTGGCACCTACGTCTGCATGGAAGGCCCGCAGTTCTCAACCAAGGCCGAGTCGAATCTCTATCGCAGTTGGAACGCGGACGTGATCGGCATGACCAATCTGCAGGAAGCCAAGCTCGCACGCGAAGCCGAAATCTGCTACGCCACCATCGCTATGGTCACAGATTACGACTGCTGGCGCGAAGGTCATGACGCCGTCACCATTGAAGAAATCGTCGCCGTCCTTCACCAGAACGCCGAAAACGCCTGCAAAGTTGTAAAAGCCGCCGTGGCTGCGCTGCCAACTGAACGCACCTGCGCCTGCGCCACGGCAGGGAAATTTGCCATTCTCACGCAGCCCGATGCGATCCCCGCCGCGGCAAAGGATCGGCTGAAACTTCTCTACGGCAAATATCACGGCTGGTAAGGCACCTGTGGTGCGGCTATCTCATCTGAGCAATCGAAAGGACAATAAATGGCAATTACTGTAGTCGGCAGCGTCGCTTTTGACACCGTAGAAACCCCGGCCGGACGCCGGGAGCGCTGCCTCGCCGGCGCTGCAACTTATTTCTCGCTCGCGGCGAGCTACTTTACTCAGGTGCGCGTCATCGCCGTCGTCGGCGAGGATTTCGGCCCCGAACAGCAAGCCGTGTTCGATGCGCACAAGATCGATATCCGCGGCATCGAGCGCGCTCCCGGCAAAAGCTTCTTTTGGCAGGGCTCCTATCTCGAAAACCTCAACGAGGCAAAGACACTCAAGACCGATCTGAACGTCTTCGCCGGCTTCGAACCGAAAATTCCCGAAGCCTACCGCGATTCCGAGTTTCTTTTCCTCGCCAACATCGATCCCGTATTGCAGCGCCGCGTCCGTGAAGCCACGCCCAATGCAAAGCTCGTGGCCGGTGACACCATGAATTACTGGATCAAGGATCATAAGCCCGCGCTGCTCGAAGTGCTCAAGGGCCTCGACATCCTCCTCATCAACGACACCGAGACACGCATGATCGCCGGCAATTCCAACCTCGTGCAGGCCGCGCGTGCCGTGCTCGAGTTGGGCCCACGCATGCTCGTCGTCAAACACGGCGAGTACGGGGCAACCGCATTCTTCGGCAAGTCGCCAAAGAATGTCGGCGCCACAACGTTTCGTGCCCCGGCCCTGCCGCTCGAAGAAATTATCGATCCCACCGGCGCGGGCGATAGCTTCGCCGGCGGCTTCTTCGGCTACCTCGCGTCTCAGCCCGAGCTCACGCCCGGCGCATTCCGCCGCGCCATGTTCTACGGCTCGGTCATGGGCTCCTTCGCAGTCGAACGCTTCGGCACCGATCGCCTCCAAGAGCTCTCCCGTAAAGAAATCGACGAGCGCTTCAACATCTTCCGCGAGTTGACGCACCTTGACTGAACTGCCCCTCCGCCGTGCCGAAACATTCACCGTGCTGGCCTCCTGCGCAGCGGTATCGGCGGCCGCAGTCTCGTGGAGCTGGCAACACGGCGCAATGCTGAACTATGGCGATGCGGTGGCGCATCTCGCCATCGCGCGCCGCGTCATCGATTCGCATTATCCGGGCCTCAAGCAGCTTGGATCCGTCTGGCTGCCGCTGCCGCATCTGCTCATGATCCCTTTCGTCGCCGTCTACCCCTGGTGGGCCAACGGCATCGCAGGCATGATTCCGTCGGCGCTGGCATACATTCTCAGTTGCCTTGGCATGTACCAACTTGCGCGCCAATGGCTCTCGACAGCAGCCGCGATTGTCGCTCTGATTTTTTTCTGCCTCAATCCAAATTTGCTCTACCTGCAAACAACAGCAATGACCGAGCCGCTCTTCCTCTGCGAGTTGATCTGGACGGCAGTCTGGCTCGTGGAGTGGAGACGCACCCTCGACACTGACCCGCATCGCAGCAGCCGGTTTCTCTGGCTTATCGCCATCGTCCTCGTTGCCGCTGTCTACACCCGCTACGACGGTTGGGTTCTCGCCTTCCTCGCTTGGACGGCCATCGGCATCACACTCCTCCGCCGCGGCCAACTGCAGTCACCTGCATTCTGGCTCGCCAGCATTCTTGTTGTCGCGGCTCCGCTGGTTTGGTTTGCCTACAACGCCACCGTCTTTGGTGACTGGCTCGACTTTGCGCGCGGTCCTTATTCCGCAAGAGTCATTGAGATCCGCACCGCTTCGCCGGGCTCGGGTCCGCCCCATCCCGGCTGGCGCGACCCGTGGGTGTCTCTCCTGTTTTTTGTTCGCACCGCCGAGATCGACGCTTCTGCCGAGCTGTGGGGCAATCGCGTGCTGGTTCTGAATGTGATCGGCACGACGCTTGGCATCGTTACTGCGCGTCGTCGCGCATTCCTCTGGACTCTGCTTCTCTGGCTGCCAGTGCCGTTTTACGCCTGGTCAATCGCCTACGGCTCCGTGCCCATCTTCATTCCCAAATGGTGGCCACACTCCTGGTACAACACGCGCTATGGCATGGAACTCCTGCCCGCCTTTGCCTTGAATCTCGGCTTCGTCGCGCAGTTCTTTCTCGTCGGCATTCGCGAATTCAAGCCGCAATGGGTCAAATACGCCTCAGCTCTCCTCGTCGCCCTCGCCGTGTGGAACGCTTGGAAAGTCACCGCCGAAAAGCCCCTCACCTTCATCGAAGGCACCAAGAACATCGAAGCCCGCCGTCCGCTCGAACAGCAGATTCCACCCGTGCTCCGCTCACTGCTCGCCGCACGTCCCGGCGGTCTGGTGCTGATGAAAACCTCGGTCTATCCGAATCTCGTTGCCTTCACCGGCATCCCGCTGCGCCAGACGCTCAATGAAGGCGACAGCGATCTTTATGCTGCGGCGCTCGCAGCGCCTGCAACACACGCCGCCATCATCGTCGCCTTCGACGGCGACGAAATCGACCAGGCCGTCAACGCCCATCCCACCGGACTCACAGNNACTCGGCGCCAGGCCAGCCCACCGGCACGGTTTATGTCTCCGATACCCCAGCCCACAACGAGGCTGCAGACCGGTGATAGCATCGGGGCAAGGTTCCCATTGAGCACGTTCATCGCCCACTTCGCGCTGCCCTTCGACTTCACCTGGATTCAGCAGGTCGGCGTGGTCAACGGCGCCGTGGGCCGCCTGCTCCTGGCCTGTCTACTCGGCGGGCTCGTTGGGCTTGAGCGCGAGGCAAAACGCACAGCCGCCGGAGTTCGCACCAACCTCCTCATCTGCATGGGCGCGGCCTTTTTCACTCTTCTCTCGGCCGTGCTGGCTGGCGACGGCAGTCCGAACAAGGGTCAGGTAGCTTCAAATATCGTGCAAGGCATCGGCTTCCTCGGCGCCGGATTGATCATTCACAATCGCAGCCGCGTCAGTGGCCTCACCAGCGCGGCCAGTGTTTGGGTTGTCGCCTCCATCGGCATGGCGTGCGGCGCTGGCCTTTACGCCGCTGCAACCGTTGCTGCCGTCACTGTCATCCTTGCCCTCGAACTCGTGGGCTTTCTCGAACGCCGCGCCAATCTGAAAATTTACCCCCTCATGTACGAAGCGCGCGGACATGACGAGAACGCCATGCTCCAATCCATCCTCGATGCCATGGACAAGGCCGGCGAGCGACTTCCCCCTCCAGACCGCGACACCATCGGTGAAATCCAACGCGTGAGCTTTTCGGTCACTGCGACAAAAAAGCAGCACGAGCACCTGCGCGGACAATTGCTCGCCGAGCCCGCCATCGACGCCCTCCTCACCTTCCGCGATCCGGAGGAAGATTGATTCCCTTCGTCAAGGCACACGCCTGCGGCAATGATTTTTTGATCGTCAATGAAGACGATGTCCGCGGGGCCGACAAAGCGCCGCTCACCCAGCGCCTTTGCGAACGGAACACAGGGATCGGCGCCGACGGCATCGAGTTCTTTGCGTGGACCAGCGACACCTCCGGCCGCATTCGCCTGCACAATGCCGACGGCTCCATCGCCGAAATCAGCGGCAACGGCACCCGCTGCGTGGCCGCGTGGATGGCAGAGGAACGCAACGCCTCAGCTGGCGACCAGTTCTCCATTGAAACCGATGCCGGCGCGCGCCTCTGCACCATCCAGGAATTTCATGACTCCGACTCCGCCGGCCCCACTGTCATGATCACCACCGACATGGGCGAGCCCGAGTTCGAAAAGCGCACCGTCGAGTTATCCGACGGCACAGCCATCGACGGCGTCTGCGTCTCCATGGGCAATCCGCACTTCGTAATCGTGCTCCCTCGATCCGCCAGCCTTGACTTCACCATCGGTGAGCGAACCTGGGATGACATCGGGGAAGAGATCTGCCACCATCCCGATTTTCCCGACCAGACCAACGTCGAGTTTGTCCACATCCTCGGCAGCGTCTCCGACCCCATCCATCAAATTGCCATTCGCATTTATGAGCGAGGTGTCGGTCCCACCACCTCCTCTGGGACCGGCACCTCGGCTGCGGCCACTGCCATGATCGACGTCTACAACGCGTCATCGGAGATCGATGTCATCGCACCCGGCGGCATGCAAAGCGCGCGGTGGTCCGGCCCCGGCCAAAGCATCTTCCTCACCGGGCCCGCGACCCTGGTCGCTCGCGGCGAGGCATGGTAATCATGACTCCCATCGCCGCGACCATTCCTCTTGAACCCCTCAGTCCCGTGCCCAACGGCGCAGCCATCAGCGTTCTCTCGCCTGCCTCTTTCGCGAAGCCAGTACGCGTCGAGCGCGGCCTTCAGCGATTACGCACCCTCGGCTTCGTACCCCGCCTTGGCGCAAATACTCAAAAGCGCGGTCCGCTTTTCTTTGCGGGTACTCCTGAAGAACGTCTTGCAGATTTTCACGCCGCCTTCGCCGACCCTGAAACCGCAATCGTCGCCTGTGTGCGCGGCGGCTACGGTTCAAATTATTTGCTGGAGAGTCTCGACCTCCCACTCATCCAGCAGCACCCAAAGCCATTCTTCGCCTACAGCGATCTCACCGGCATCCAGTTGCATCTTCTCGACCGCCTCGGCCTTCCCGTCTTTCATGGCCCTATGGTCGCTGCGGATTTCGCTCTCGATGACGGAGTCCATTTGGCCAGCTTCCAATCCGCACTCGCCGGCAAACCTTATTCAGTCGGCGCCCCCGAAGGCCTGCGCACGTTGAAGCCCGGCGTTGCCACCGGCACTCTCTACGGCGGCTGCCTCAGCATTCTCGTTTCGCTGCTTGGCACTCCGTGGGAGCCGGCAACCGAAGGGAAACTTCTCTTCCTCGAAGACATCGGCGCGAAGCCTTATCAAATCGACCGCATGCTCTGGCAACTGCGCGTCGCGGGAAAACTCGACGGCGTCCGCGGCATCGTCTTGGGCGAAATGCTCGATTGCTCTTCACCCGGAACTTCGCCGACGTTGCTCGACGACGTCATCCTCCAGGCATTCCGCGACATCGACATTCCCATCGCCATCGGTCTGCGCAGCGGCCATGTCTCACGCCAAAACGTGACCCTCACCTTCGGCGTGCAGGCCGAACTTCAAGCCGCATCTGCCGCAGAATTACGTCTCCTGCAACCGGCGGTGGCCGCGTGACCACTGCTCGCCACATCCACCTCACTGGCATCTGCGGCACTGCGATGGCCTCGTTGGCCGGCCTTCTCCAATTGCAAGGTCACCGCATCACAGGCTCCGACAATGCAGCCTATCCGCCCATGAGCGACCTGCTTCGTTCGCTCGGCATTCCCATTCTCGAGCCCTACGCGGAAACCAACCTCAACCCCGCACCCGACCTCGTCGTCATAGGCAATGCCCTTTCGCGCGGCAATCCGGAAATCGAATACGTCCTCGATAAGCGGATTGCCTTCGTCTCGCTACCTGCCCTTCTTCACACAGAATTCCTCGCCGGCCGCGAATCGCTCGTCATCGCGGGTACTCACGGAAAAACCACCACCACCAGCATGCTCGCTTGGATTTATCAGGTTGCTTCGCGTCAGAATCCCGCGCTCGAGCCGTCCTTCCTAATCGGAGGTGTAGCGGAAAACTTCGGCACCAGTTTTCATCTCCGGCCCACGCGCACCTTCATCATCGAAGGCGACGAGTACGACACCGCGTTCTTCGATAAAGGCCCAAAGTTCTTGCACTACTTTCCCGACGTGCTGATCCTCACCCACGTTGAGTTCGATCATGCCGACATCTACGCCGATCTTGAAGCCGTCAAAGTCGCCTTCAAACGTCTGGTCAATCTCGTCCCGCGCCGCGGCCTCATCGTCGCCTACGATGGGAGCGCCAATGTCACTGAATGTGTCGGGCACGCTTTCTGCAAGGTCGAACGTTACGGATTCACCTCCGATGCCGCCTGGCAACTACGCAATCTGCGCCACGAAGACAACCGCACGCGATGGCAGCTATGGCATGACGGTTCTCTTTGGTCTGAACTGGAAATGCAACTGGCAGGCGAGCACAACGCACTCAACGCCTCTGCTGCCGCCGCGCTTGCCTCGGGTCAAGGCATCAAGAAAGAAGCAATCGTCGCTGCCCTCGCCAGCTTCAAGAGCGTCAAGCGCCGTCTCGAAGTTCGCGCCGAAATCGGCGGCATCACCGTCATCGACGATTTCGCCCACCACCCAACCGCCATTCGCGAAACCCTGCGCGCGCTGCGCTCCGTCTATCCGCATTCTCGCCTTTGGGCAGTCCTCGAACCGCGCTCCAATACGCTCCGCCGCAAAGTCCTCGAGGGCGATCTGATCGAAAGCCTCCGTCTTGCCGACCGCGTCATCCTCGCCGGCGTCTATCAGCAGCAGCGCATCCCTGATGCCGAGCGCTTGCATCCTGAGGACGTGGTTCGCGCTCTTAACGCCGCTGGAACTCCCGCCGAATTGCACCCCGGCGCCGACGCCATCATCGATTCGCTGCTGCCGCAGCTTCAATCCGGGGATGTGGTCGCAATCCTCTCCAATGGCGGTTTCGACGGCATCTACGAGAAATTGCCCAAGCGCCTCGAAGCGCGTGGCAACTAAGCGATTAGTATGTTGGCTTCTCTCACCCTGCTCGGCACCATCATTCTGCTCGGCGCGCCATCCGCTCTCATCTTCATCCCCTGGGCGATGATTACCGGCAATGCAACCCCGCTNNGCGTGCATCTTCATGTCCAACCACGTCTCCAATCTTGATCCCCCCGCCCTCATCCCGCGCATCCCCGGCCGCACTTCGGCCTTTCTCAAACGCTCTCTGATGAGCATTCCCGTCCTCGGCTATGGAATGAAACTAGGCGATTTCATTCCAGTCGATCGCGATGGCAGCGCCGAAAGCGCGATCGCAAGTGTTGGCGCAGCCCGCCTCGTTCTTGAGAAGGGCCTGCACATCACCACTTTTGTTGAAGGAACGCGCTCTAGCGATGGCCGTCTCTTGCCGTTCAAACAGGGTCCGTTTTATCTGGCAATGGAAACCGGCGCGCCCTGTGTTCCCATCTCGATTTACGGCACAGAGACGATGATGGCAAAGGGAAGCTCACGCATCAAGCCGGGCACGGCCCACATTACATTCCACGCACCGCTCGATCCGGGGCATTTCGTCAGCCGCAAAGATTTAATGGATGCCATGCGGGCTGCGATTGCTTCCGGCCTGCCCGAATGGATGCGCGATTAAGCTTTAAGGCAACACAACCGCGTTATAACCATCGCTCAGCAGNNCGCGCTGTCACGGCGTAGCCTCGTTTCCGCAATGCGCCCATCAACACGTTCGCATCTTCGAGATGCGAAACCGCAGCCACCTGCACCATCACGCCTGAGCCCGGCGCAAGCGCAGGCTGCACTGCGATGCCAGGCACGGAATTCCATTGCGATCCACCACTCTCGGCAGAAATCGCAGGCCGCACTCCCGCTTCAGAAGCGGCCGATTCCGCGCCATGTGCATTCGTAGCCGGAGCGGCATCGCCTTGCGTGGCCACCACAGGCGCCGCCTCCGCTGCTGCCGAAGGAGTGACGCCCTTCGCTGCGGGTTTTTGTAAGGTGCTTGCTTGGGCCGCCAACGTCTGCCCCGCTGCTGCCTCTTTCGCGCTTACAGCCAAGTGCGCAGCGCTGCGCCTGCCCGACGTAAATCCCACGCCAAAACATAATCCGCAGAGAAGCAGCAATGCGCAAACGATCGCGAAGAGCACAGCCGGCCCAAGCGTTAACTCCACATCCCGTGGCGCCTCTTCCGTTTCCAAATCCTCATCGCGAACGCTTCGTGGCATGCCGGATCCTCAGATCGTGCAGTTCTTCGATTGGAAGCGAGCCGCTCGTTTGCGCGTCCGCCCGGGCCGTTCTTCCACCCGAGATCGTCGCCCGCGGACTCAGTCTTTCCGTGCTACTTCTCTTCTAATGCACTCTGGGCCGACGCTCCAAGCTTATTCAGGAGTGTGAGCAATTCCATTGGTAACGGGAACACGATCGTGGTGTTCTTCTCGACGCCGATTTCTGTCAGCGTTTGCAGGTAGCGCAATTGCAAGGTAATGGGCTGGGTCGCCAGCAAGGCTGCCGCATCCACAAGTTTTTGCGCAGCATTAAACTCGCCCTCGGCGTGAATGATCTTCGACCGCCGTTCGCGCTCTGCCTCCGCCTGCTTGGCCATTGCGCGCGTCATCGTCTCCGGCAAGTCCACCTGCTTCACTTCCACCGACACCACCTTCACGCCAAATGGTTCGGTACGCTGGTCGATAATGCTTTGGATGCGCAGGTTCAGTTTGTCGCGATGGCTCAGCAACTCGTCCAACTCCACCTCGCCCAGCACCGACCGCAGCGTCGTCTGCGCAAACTGCGATGTCTGATAGACGTAATTGGCCACTTTGATGGCAGCGGCATTCGGATCCACGACATACAGCGTCACCACCGCATTCACCTTGATGGTCACGTTGTCCCGCGTGATCACATCCTGCGGCGGAACTTCCAGCACGTCCTGTCGCAGCGAGATGCGCACCATCTGATCCAGCGGCCTGAAGACGAAAATAATGCCCGGTCCCTTCGGGGGAGTCAGCGCGCGCCCCAGCCGGAAAATCACCGCGCGTTCGTAGTCGCGAAGGATTTTGATGGAGTTCAGCAAATAGAGAACGACAATGGCAATCAGGACAAGCAGCGAAATCGGAATTTCGGACATGGGCTTTCCTCACTCAGCAGCGATTCTACTCTCGCGAGCACCCGGACGGCCCTCTACACACCGTGCGCAGCTGCTGTTGGCGCACTCCGCGAATCGGCAGGTTCGACGCGCAACAGATATTGCTCGTGCCCCACAACCCGCAGCCTTGCTCCAGTCGTCACGGGTTCGCTCGCCACCGCGCGCCAGATCTCCCCATCCACCAGCACATGGCCTTCCAGGGTCAAAGGCTCCATCGCCGAGGCGGCGCTCCCCACCAGCGCATCGGCTCCGAGAAGTGACTTTCTCCGTCGAGCACGCACCGCCAGCCGCACAAGAAACACGGTGATGCCGCCGAATCCCGCACTCACCGCGATCGCCACCCAGGGACTGATCGCCATCTCCGGCACCGGCGCTGCAATCAAAGTAAGTGTGCCAAACATCAGGCACACAATTCCCGCGATCGCCAGCGCGCCATGCCCGCCAAACTTCGCCTCCAGCGCCATCAACACAAGCGCCCCCACCAGGAGCATCACAGCGGTGTAACGAATCGGCAACAGATCCAGCCCAAAAATCCCGAGCAACACCATCAACGTGCCCAGCGCTCCGGGCACAATCGTTCCCGGCGTGTTGAATTCGAGATAAATCAGCAGCGCCCCGCCCACCAGCAGCAGCAACGCAATGTTGGGATTCACCAGCCATCCCAGCAACTCCTCGCGCAGCGTCGGTTGCAACATCTCAATCCGCGCTCCCGCCAGGTGCAGCGTCACCTTCGTCCCATCAAATCGCGTAATCTCGCGCCCGTTGAGCGCCGCCAGCAGTTCTGCATCATTTTTCGCGATCAGGTCGATCAGGTGCTGCGCCTGCGCTTCTTCCGCTGTATACGAGTGCGACGAGGCGACAGCCGCCACCGCAGCGTCCTGGTTCCGATTCCGCTGCTTCACATAAGAGCGCAGAAATGCCTCGGCGTCGTTCTCCACCTTCTGCATTTCGGTGTCATCCGGCTTTCCGCCTTCAAACACCACGTGCGCCGCGCCGGCCTCTGTGCCGGGAGCCATCGCCGCTACATCCGCCGCTTCGAGTAGAAAGAACCCCGCCGACCCCGCCCGCGCACCCGATGGCGCAACATAAATAATCACCGGCACGCGCGAGCCTAAAATCGCCCCAACCATCCCGCGCATCGAATCCACCAATCCACCCGGCGTGTCCATTTCAATGAGCAACGCAGCGGCACCCGCGTCATTCGCGTGCGTCAACGCCCGCTCCAGCATGCCTTGGCTCACGGGTTGAATCGTGTCCTTGAGAACGACCTTCACCACCACCGGTTGCTGCGCGCAAAGCGTCAATCCCCACGCTAGGCTCAACCCCATGGCCGCAACCAGTCTCACCGCACGTTCGAATCCAGACTTGCTCTTTCGCTGAAGCATGGCTGCTCCATCCAATCTCAATCCTTACAATTTCCCGCTCGTCTTCAACTCAATCTTCCGGCTCAAGTCCTGCGCCGCCGCACTGCGTGGGTCAAGCTTTAGCGCCTCGCCGGCTTCCTTGCCCGCGTTGTCCAGATGATTGGCCGCCAGGTCCAAACGCCCCAGAACAAGATACGCCTCTGCCACCGGCTTCAGTTCCAACGCCGCTTTCGCCTCCGTGCGCGCCGATGCGGCATCCCCGCTCCGCTCCCGGACCTCGGCCAATCCTGCGTGTGCCTCGGCAATAGCCCCATCAGTCGCCACCGCCGTCTGATAGAGCCGTTCTGCCTCCAGCAACAATCCACGATCCAGATAATCCTTGGCCTGTGCCGTCAGCTTCACCGCGCGGTCATGCGGACTCAGTTCCGCCAGCCGCGCGGTCTCCATCTGATCCATCATGCCCGCAGCCTGCCGGAATGCGACTGCATCGAAGCTGCGCACAATCCGCTCCAATGGGTCGGGATTCGCCGCTGCATCCGTGTTTCCATCTGAAACGGTGCGCACCGCAGCCGCCGGCTCGCGCCACTCTTTCTCCAGTCCCAGTGCTTCGGTGTCGTTAGGCCGCAGCTTCACGCACTGGCCCAACTCCGCAAGGGCTGCGTTGGTTTCTCCACGGCGCTTCAGGCTCACAGCGAGATTGAAGTGATAATCCGCCTGGTTCGGGTCCGCTGTTTCTGCGGCCACAAACTGGGCACTTCCATCGCGCCCATCGCGGCTCACAGCCACACCCTCGTTATTCAGCACTTCCGCCAAGGGAAGAACCATCGCCACGCCCTTGAACGCCGCCTCCGCCTGCGGATAGCTCCCCGAAAACAGCAGCGACAAGCCGCGATAAAATCCCGCCTCCAGTGCATTCGGATCGTTCCGGCCCACCTTTGCAAACGCCGCCGCGGCCTCTTCATACTGCTGCCCGGCATAATCCTCGCGCCCCAGCGCCATCCACGCCGGGCCAAAATCCGGGCTCAACCGAACAGCATTGTTCAAATGGCGCAGTCGCTCATCGTGGTCCGGCTCCGTAATGCCCCGGATGTACTGCTCAAAGGCATCCAACCGCGTGCCTCTCCCAGCAGCAACAAAAGTCTCCTCCGATCCGCTGAACCCTGGGTCCAGCTCGCGGGTCACCTTCCAGGCCAGCGAACCGAAGACGGCAATCAAATCGTGCATCTCGCCGCGCGCCGACACCTCAACACTCATACGCAGGTGCGCCACATCCACCACTCGTGCAAAGGCCACCAGGCCCGTCCCATCGGTCACATAGTTGCCCACAACAATCGAGTCCGCGTCCAGCGTCTGCGCCAACTTCAGCGAACTGGCCCGCGAAGGCTGGAATCCCTCCGGCAGCCCCAGATGATCCAGCGCATAGACCCTATCTTCTCTACTTAACGGAGCAAATCCTGCCGAGGTAAACCGGCTGCTCAGAATTTCCGCTGCGGCCTCGCGAACCCAGTCCAGGCTCGGTTGGCCGGTGCGGTTATCGAATGGCTGCACCAGAAGAATCCGACCGCGGCCGGCATCTGCCGTCTCCTGGCTTACCTCAGGGCTCGCCTGTCCGCGCGCCTGCAATCCCAGCGCGCATCCCAAAAGCAGCCACACTCCGGCCGCGCCCATTGCCCATCTCCGGAATGAAGAGAAACGCATCACAACAGTTCCGATTATAGGTTGCAAGCTACGCGCGCTGCACTCATCGCGCCTCAGCCCGAGGTGTGCAAGCGCAGACTTTTCTGCGATCCCGCACCTGCTTCAATCTGCCGATTGAACCGGATCAACGCGATCCACAGTCCGTGATCTTCCCGCTGCCATACCAGCGTTCCGTGCAGTCGCAACGCAATCGCCTCTGGCGGCAAATCATGATGAAGCCCAAAATAACGCTCATCCATGGCCTCGCTCTTCGGTCCAAGACTCAGCGGCAACGACGGCGGATCGTATTTGGTTGAAAACACCAGCGCCGCCGAATACTTCTCCGGCTCGCCCGCTGCCCGATCCATTTGCGCCGATGTGAAATCCTCCAACCGGTACACCGTGTACGGCTCCTTCACATAGCCGAGCTCCGGCCGCTTCAGTTCATCGGTCACCGGCCACGCCGACAGCACAGTCGCCCCGCGGTATCTCTTGTTCAGTTGCGCAATCCCCGCCACATGCATCCGAATCACCCGCGCATACGCCAGATTATCTTCGGGCGCAAACCGATACGGCGGATTCACGAAAAGACCAACCACAAACGCGACCGCCGAAAATGCCGCCAGCCCCTGCCAGTACGGCACCCGCCGATAAAACGTCGAAACCGCCACCAGCAGCACCAGCGGATACATGGGCAACAAATACCGCGTCAGCAGCGCGCCGCCCAACACACTAAACAGCATCGCATTCACCAGCAGGACAAAGAAAATCCGTGCGAGCGCTTCCCTTTGAATCCCCGTGCGCTCTTTCCCCGCGCTGTCCAGCCTGGGTGCCAGCATCATCGCCGCAATTGTCATCAACGACGGTACAAAAAGATTCATGTGTGCGGTCAGGTGCAGCAGCCGATTCCCGAATGCCGCCAGAATCCGCACCGGCGTCATCGTCGCTTCCGCGTTGTATCTCAAATACTCAGGGTTCCCGAAAACAAATCCCGTCTTTGCGTAATGCCACGCGTACCAGCCACACAACGGCAAAATACTCGCAGCCATCCATGCAGCTTCACACCATGCACGCCGCCGCTCCGGCCCCTGCGCGCGAAACCCGTCCGCTGCATCCATCACCGCCAGCGTTAGCGGAACTGCAATCGCCGTTTCCTTGCACAACGCCGCCGCCATAAACCACAGCGCCGCAACCCAAGGCTTTCGATTCCCAACTCCATCCCTCCGCGGCAACGCATACACCAGTCCCCACAGCGAGCACGCCGCGGCGAAAATATCCGCGTGTGCCAGCGTGCTCTGCGCAAACCAGATTGGATAAAGCCCCGTCAGCACCACGGTCCAGAACGCCACTATCGCCGATCCCGTCAGTCGTAGCGCAAGCCGCCACACCGCCAGCAATCCCAGCGAGGCTACGATCAGCACCGCTTCCCGGGTCACTTCGGGGGAAAATCCAGACAACTTCCACCACAACGCCAGATAAATACTCGGCAGCGGCGGATGCGCATTGCTCAACGTCGTAATTGGAATCAGCGAACCGGTACGAAAAAAATCCCAAGCCGCGGGAATGTAATACCCCGCCTCGTCCCAGTAATACGGAAGCAGCAGCAGCGAAAAGTGACTGACATACTCCGCCGCAAAGATCACCGGAAAAATCATCCACGCCGGAAACGGCGCGTCCCTTCGCAGCTCGAACATGTGTCGAAGGCGCAGGCGTGTGCTCATCGAATCGGGCAATCGTCTCCGCCGTTTTTAATTGACCGGACCCTGTGGGAAACCCTGCCCTTGCGGCTCCAGGTTGAGCGTGCCGAATGCCTGCTCATACTGGGCAAGATTCTGCCCCAGCACATTCCAAAGAGCCTTCGCCTGCTGCGGGCTCAGAAAAATCGCCTGGTGGTTGCGAATCGTAATCTGGTCGGGGCTTTCACTTAACGCCAGGCCGAAAACCAGCTGAAAATCCCACACGCTCACGCG
>PLKY01000344.1 GCA_003140785.1 Acidobacteriaceae bacterium
GTCACCGCAAGAATGATCTGGGCCGTGCCATTGCCTCGACAGGGAACCATCGGTAGCCACAGCGGACGGCAAGGCGCATCGGCATGGACGGTGACACGCGTGGTACCCGCACCGGTAAGCGTCAATGCAGCGAGGTTGCCGTCGGCGCTTCCCGCTTCAGCATAATGAAACCAGTGAAATGTGAGCGGCTGCCCATCGGGGTCGGAACTCTGGCTCGCATCAAGTGTGATCGACTGCCCCGCAGTCACATCCATCTCGATCGGCACCGTTCCCGCCTGGCCATTCACGATCGCGATGGGGTTGTGGTTGGCATGAGCGAAATCGGCGATCGTCCAGGTCATGCGCGCAGCAAAATCGTTCTGGAAGGCATCGCGCCAGCGCCAGATGGTCGCCTGATCGGAAACGTGCTCCACGCCATCGATGCCAATCACCGTGTCCTGTGAAGTGACGCGCGCGAATTCATCGCCGCCCTGGGTCCAGATAGGGTGCGTCTCGCCGTAAGGCTGGCGGTAAACGTAGCGGCCACCCCACCCGCCCCAATCGGGCCGTCTGTATGCGTTGAGGCCGTTGTCGATCAGGCCCAGATACGACGGCGTATCGCCTTCCATGATGAACATGAACTTCGGATACACCTTGCCAAGCGGGCCCTTGCTGCGGATATTCGCATCGAGCCATTCGTTGGTGACAGTCGTAGAGTCCGCGCCCGCTCCGTTGCGGTAGTAGCGATCGCCGCTGATCCCCGTCCATGTGGCGAAGTAGTATTCGCCGCTCGTTGGCGTGGAAGGCGAAACGATGTAAAAGAGCTCGGGAAATTCGCGGCGGATCCAGGGACCAGCATCATCCTGATCGGAGATGGAGTAGACACGCAGTTTCGCAATGAGTTTGGCGAGTTGCTCGGGTGTAAGCGTAGCGCGGGCTTCGATGAGTGCCTGCGCGAGCGTATTGGCGCCGCCCCAATCGCAGATCCATAGCGGGCGCGGGTCTTCCCGATCGGCGGCGCGGAGGATGGCGCGGGCTCCCTCGGAGGTTTTGTCCGGACCGGTGGCCGCCATGCCGTATGCCGTTTGGCCGGCGTAGACGCGGCTGGCCAGATCGGCAGCTTCAGGCCAGCCTTTCGCGTTGAGCAGCAGATTCGGCCGTACCTGCCCATAGGCATCGATGAGCTGGCGCATCGTCTCAGGATGTGTCGCCTTCTTTTGCCATGTTGAAGTGGTGGCAATCATTGCCTCGATATCAAGTTCGTTCGAGTAAAGTAGCAGACGGACGAAGGACATCTGGTCGTCCGGCTCATTGCCGATGTCGCTGATAATCACGACGCGCGGGTGGCCGTTGAAGTCGTCGACGTGCGTGGGCTGGAGGGGCTGGGCTGTTCCGGCATTTGGCCCATGCAAAGCCAATCCCGCAACAAGAGCCAGGACCCACTCTCGTCCGCATTTTGCCCTGCTCTCAACTCCCAACCCATTGCCATAACTCACGTTGCTCGGTCTCATCGATTTGCCTTTCAAATCGTCGCGTTCTCCTCAACGGAAGAGAATGATCATTGTTGAACAAACATGGGCTCCGACGCTATTTCCATGCGGTATTCACAAACCGCAAGTTCAGAATGCGGCGACGTACATAACGTACACCACAATATGTACATGTGGTACCCTTAAAGGATGGAAGTCCCAATCACGAAGTTCCGCCGCGAGATCTTCTCCCTCGTGAACCAGGCACTCGAGGGCGAAGAGGTCTGGGTCACGCACAAAGGCCGCCGCCTCAAAATCGTTCCCGAAGGGAAGCCAGTGAGCCGCCTCAGCCGGATTACGCCAATGGAGGTCATGGTCGACCCAAATTTTGACATGAATGATCCTGCGTTCAAGGCTGAATGGCTGGCGGAGATGGAAAAGGAGTGGGAGAAAGACTGGATCGACCTTTGATTGCCTACCTGGATACCCACATCGTTCTTTGGCTTGCGGCGGGCAAAGTCAACCGCCTGAGCTCCAAAGCACGAGGCCTGCTTGGCAGGTCGGAACTGCTACTCTCCGCCATGGCATACCTCGAACTCGAATACCTTCACGAACTCGGACGGACGAGATTCCGCGCCGGCGATCTGTTGAAGAAAGTCGAGTACGAGACTAAGCTCCGCCTCTGCGACCTTCCTTTCTCAACCATTGCTAGCGCCGCACTCGACGAGAAATGGACGCGCGACCCATTCGACCGCATGATCGTTGCGAATGCAAAGGCCAACGGTTTCGCCTGGCTCGTCTCCGCGGATGAAGTGATACGCAAGCAATATCCGAGAACGGTTTGGTAGGGCGCAGATTTCTCCAGCGAAAGCGGTTGGTCGGTCTTCATCCCCTTATCCGCGTCCAAGCTGAAAAGGCCCCGCTCTTCTGCGCGGGGCCTTTCCATTCGAAGTAGTTCTCCACGAAATGAGTCTAGTGCTTCGCCGCACCAGCCGAGGCAATCTTGGCTTCGGCTTCGGCGATAACGCGCAGCGCCTCAGTATAGGCGTCTTCGCTGTCGCCGGCGTCTTTCCATTCCTGCTGGCCGCGTTCGAGCTGCTTCTCCGCGCGCGGAACATCGATCTCCTCAGGCTTATGCGCGTCGTTGGCCAGGATCGTCACACGTTCCGGCAGGACTTCCACGAAACCCCAATTCACGTTGTAACGTTGCCCGTCTTGTTCGCCGCCGTGCACGATCACATCGCCCGCGCCCAGCAACGACACCAAGGGCGCATGCCCGTAAAGCGGTTCGAAATAGCCCGTCTTCCCCGGCAAATCGACCGAATCGGCCACCGTTTCGAACAGAATGCGCTCGGGCGTGACGAGTCGAACTCGCAGTTGATTTGTTGTTGCGTCAGCCATGGGCTCCTTTCAGTCGCCAGGGACTAGGGACGCAGGGACTAGGGACTGAGGCGGAGCTGTGCTGATGCGGAACTTTTCACCAAGCGATCGATTACTTCTAGTCCCTTAGTCCCTAGTCCCTTAGTCCCTGTCTTTCCTACGCCGTCGTCTTCAGCTCTTCCGCCTTCTTCAGCACGTCCTCAATGCCGCCCTGCATATAGAATGCCTGCTCGGGAACATCGTCGTGTTTGCCCTCGATCACTTCCTTGAACCCGCGCACTGTGTCCGCAATCTTGACATACTTGCCGGCGATGCCGGTGAACTGCTCGGCCACATGGAACGGCTGCGACAGGAACCGCTGCACCTTGCGGGCGCGCGCCACGGTGAGCTTGTCTTCGTCTGAAAGCTCGTCGATTCCCAGAATGGCGATGATGTCCTGCAGGTCCTTGTAGCGCTGCAGAATGCGTTTGACGCCCTGCGCCACGTTGTAGTGCTCGTCGCCCACGATGCGCGCCGAGAGAATGCGCGAAGTCGAGGCCAGCGGATCGACTGCCGGATAAATGCCGAGTTCCGAAAGCGGACGGCTCAAAACGGTCGTCGCATCAAGGTGAGCAAAAGTCGTTGCCGGCGCAGGATCGGTAAGGTCATCGGCGGGCACGTAGACGGCCTGCACCGAAGTGACCGAGCCCTTGCTGGTGGAAGTGATACGCTCCTGCAACTCGCCCATTTCAGTGGCAAGGTTGGGCTGGTAACCGACGGCTGAAGGCATGCGGCCCAGCAGCGTGGAGACCTCAGAACCAGCCTGCGTGAAGCGGAAGATGTTGTCGATGAAAAGCAAAGTGTCGGAGCCTTCAACGTCGCGGAAGTACTCAGCGACGGTGAGGCCAGTCAGCGCAACGCGGAGACGCGCTCCAGGCGGCTCGGTCATCTGTCCATAGACAAGCGCGCATTTCGAATTCGCGAAGTCGCCCGGCTTGATGACGCCGGACTCGCTCATCTCAAGCCAGAGGTCGTTGCCCTCGCGGGTCCGCTCTCCCACGCCGGCAAACACCGAAAAGCCGCCGTGGTTTTTGGCCACGTTGTTGATGAGTTCCATGATGACTACGGTCTTGCCCACACCGGCGCCGCCGAAGAGGCCGATCTTGCCGCCCTTCAAAAATGGCTGAATCAGATCGATGACCTTGATGCCGGTCTCGAACATCTCCTCGTGGGTCGATTGCTCGTCAAACAAGGGAGCAGGCCGGTGAATGGGCATGCGAGTCTTCTCGCCGATGGGTCCGAGTTCGTCCACGGGTTCGCCGATCACGTTGATCACGCGGCCCAGCGTTTCCTTGCCCACAGGCACGCGAATGGGACCGCCAAGGTCGAGCGCCTTCATGCCGCGCACCATGCCGTCGGTAGCTTCCATGGCGACCGTGCGCACGCGGCCTTCGCCCAGGTGCTGCTGCACCTCGAGAATCACATCGATGGGTGACGGCACTTTGAAGCCGTCGCTGGTGACGCGCAATGCCTGATAGATCGCCGGCATGGACGCTTCTTCAAACTGCACATCGACCGCCGGACCCGAAATCTGAATTACCTTGCCGAAATTTTCTGCCATATCTGCCTTCTTCGAGTGCTAGACAGCGGCGGCGCCGCTGACAATTTCAATGATTTCCTTGGTGATAGCGGCCTGGCGCACGCGGTTCATCTGCAGCGTGTAGGCGTCGATCATGTCCGACGCGTTGTTGGTCGCCGAATCCATGGCCGTCATGCGCGCGGCCTGCTCCGCTGCCACCGACTCCGCCATGGCGTGAAACAACATTGCAAAAACATATTGTGGAATCAGGCCTGCAAAGAGTTCCTCCGCAGGCTGCTCGTAGATGTAATCAACCTCGGCGGTGCCGAATTTTTTCGATTCCTCTTCGGCCTCATGCGTATCGGCTGGCTCGAGCTCGATGCCCGCGCTGCGTGCTGCCTCGGCGAAACGTTCGCGTTCTTCCAGAGTTGGCTCGACGGCGCCCGTAATCCGTGGACTGCCAATCTTGATGAGCGGAAGAAGTTGCTCGACAACGAGCCGCTGCGAGATGACGGATTTGAACTCGTTGTAGACGATGTAGCAGGCATCGATCTCTTCATGCACGTAGCGCGCGATGATGTCGTTGGCCAGCTCAAAGACGCGCCCCGTTTCGAGCTTCTCAAGCATGCCCGGATGGTCGCCGGTCACTTCGATATGTGCCTTGCGTTCGCGGTTTTTGTGGGTATGGCCTTCGGCGTCCTGAATCTCTGTGTAGACAGCGATGGGGTAGCGGCGGCGCATCTGATCGCGGCCCTTGCGCCCCACGGCTTCAACGTCGATTTCTTTGTCCGTGTTCCCGGCAAGGAACTGATACGCCGTCTTGAGAATGTTTGCATTGAATGCACCGGCAAATCCCTTATCGCCGCTGACGATCACCAGCAACACGCGCTTCTCGGGCCGCGTGATAAAGAGCGGATGGCGCAGGTTGCCGGTCTCCGGATCGAAGATCTCAATACGTCGCGTGAGCGACTCAAGCACGCTCGTGATCATGTCGGCATACGGCCGCGCAGCCATCGCCCGTTCCTGCGCGCGGCGCAACTTGGCCGCGGCCACCATCTTCATGGCCTTGGTGATCTGGCGCGTATTTTTCACGCTGCGAATGCGCCGCCGGAGATCGAGTACGTTTGCCATTTCTGAGTTCTCAGTTCGACTTACTTCGTACGAGGGAGTAGGGAACAGGGAGTAGAAAAACCACCGAATTCCGATTTCGCACAATCTGTTTTCTATTCCCTACTGCCTGTTCCCTGTTCCCTGTTCCCTGTTCCCTGCTTTTACGCCGTTACCGCTTCCGGCTGCTGTTGCGCCTTGAAGTTTTCCTTGTACTCCTTGAGCGCCGCATGCAGGCGGTTGCGAATGTCGTCGTCGAGCTGCTTCTTCTTTGTTAGATCGGCCAGCAGATCCGACTGCGCGGAGTCGAAGTATTTGTACAAACCATCTTCAAAAGCGCGAATATCGGTGACCTTCAAGTCATCAAGGTAGCCCTGCGTGCCTGTGAAGAGCACGACTACCTGCTGCTGCCAGGTGAGCGGGTGAAACTGCGGTTGCTTCAACAACTCCGTCAGGCGCTGTCCACGATTCAGCTGCTTCTGGGTCAACGGATCGAGATCTGAACCGAATTGGGCAAATGCCGCCAGCTCGCGATACTGCGCAAGGTCGAGTTTGAGCGTGGACCCAACCTGCTTGACCGCTTTGATCGCTGCCGAGAATCCCACGCGCGAAACCGAAAGCCCCACGTTCACCGCCGGGCGTACGCCGGAGTTGAAAAGGTCCGTCTCCAAAAAGATCTGGCCATCGGTAATCGAAATCACGTTCGTCGGAATATACGCCGAGACGTCGCCCGCCTGGGTTTCAATCACAGGCAGAGCCGTCAACGATCCGCCTCCGCGCTTATCGCTCATCTTGGACGAGCGTTCGAGGAGCCGGGAGTGCAAATAGAACACGTCGCCTGGATACGCTTCGCGGCCCGGCGGGCGGCGCAGCAGCAGCGAAATTTCGCGATAAGCCATGGCGTGCTTCGACAGATCGTCGTACATCACCAGGGCGTGACGGCCCGAGTCCCGGAAAAACTCGCCGATAGCCGTTGCCGCATAAGGCGCGATGTAAAGCATTGGCGCGGGCTCGGAGGCGGACGCAGCCACCACGATGGTGTGGCCCATGGCGCCGGCTTCGGTCAGCGTCTGCACAACCTGGGCGATCGACGAGCGCTTCTGCCCGATGGCGCAGTAGATGCAGATCAGGTCGTTCTTCGCATTGTTGATGATGGTGTCGAGCAGCACGGCCGTCTTGCCCGTCTGACGGTCGCCGATGATCAGTTCGCGCTGGCCGCGGCCAATCGGAATCATGGCGTCGATGGCCTTGAGGCCGGTGGCCATGGGCTCGCGCACAGGCTGGCGGTCGATGATGCCCGGCGCCAGCCGCTCGATCGGCAGCCTTTCCGAGGACGCGATCGGCCCCTTGTCGTCGATAGGCTCTCCGAGTGCATTGACCACGCGGCCGATCATGCCCTCGCCCACCGGCACACTTAGAATCGTGCCCGTGCGCTTCACCTCGTTGCCTTCGCTCAGCTCGGTGTAGTCGCCCAAAATCACGGCGCCCACTTGGTCCTCTTCAAGGCTCAGAGCCAGTCCCGCAATGCCATGCGGGAAGCTGAGCAACTCGCCGGCCATCACCTTATCGAGGCCGTGGAGGCGGGCAATGCCGTCGCCGAGTGAAGTGATCGTCCCGACCTCGTCGACCTGCACCTTGGAGTCGTAGTTCGCGATCTGCTCGCGAAGAAGTTGTGTAATCTCGTCTGCTTTGATCTGAGCCATTTCTTTCCTTCAGTGGACAGTGAACAGTGGTCAGTGGTCAGTTCTCGCCTACTAAGCGCGAGTCGCCAAATGCTAACCGCCGATCTCCTGCCTCCGTTTCAAATCTGTCGAAAACCACCAAGACGTCTTTCTGATCCCTGATCCCTGTCCCCTGCGGGCGTCAACCCGCCGTCAATGCTTCCCTCAATCGCTCCAGCCGCCCGCGGACCGAGCCGTCGTAAATCGTCGAGCCAATGCGTACCACTGCGCCGCCGAGAATGGACTGATCGAGCTTGAATTGGGCTTCGATGCGCGCCCCGGCAAGCTTGCCCACTCCGGCGATCAGCGTGTTGCGCTCATCGGCGCTCAGCTCGCGAGCAGTCACAATTTCGGCCTCGCGAATGCCGAGCCGCTCCCGCAATTCGGCGCGATACGCCGCGGCAACCTCGTGCACCTGGCCAATACGGTCGTTGTTGATGAGTACCGCCAGCAGATTACGCAGTTCCTTTTGCAAGCCAAGCTTCGCATTGAGCTTGTCGAGAATTGCCACTTTCTGCGTCGCAGCGACAGCGGGATTCTGAAAGAAAGTTTGCAACTCCGGACTGCCGGCCCATGTGGCTTCAAAGTCGGCCAACTGCTTGTCGACTGCGGCGGTGTCGAGCTTCGCCGAGGTGATCACATCGAGAAAGGCGCGCGCGTAGCGGGAGACGAAGGCGGCCATTTAGTTCTGCCCTCCCTTGGTTACGTCGCCCACAAATTCGGCAATGAGCGCGCGGTCGGACTCGGCCGTCAACACGAGCTGCTTGGCGGCCTGCTCGATGGCCAAATCGGCCGCGAAATTCCGAAGCCCACGCTTGGCCTGTGCCGCAGCCACAGAAATCTCCTGCTCGGCAGCGGCGACGATGCGTCCGCTCTCTTCTTCAATCGTGTCCTTGATGCGCGCTTCGTCGCTCTTGCTCTCTTCTTCCACGTGGACGCGAATGCCGGCAATTTCTTCGTCGAGCTTGGCCAGCTTGGCTTCTACCGCGCTCAGCCGGTTATTGGCGTCTTCGGTCAACTTGCGCGCCGAATCCAGATCGTGACGAAGTGTCTCCGAGCGTTTGCGAATCACCTTGGGCATGATGCGCACCAGCGGAATGACAATGGCCAGCGCGATGATGGCGAAGTTAAAGAACTCGAAGAGGCGCGCCGTGGTTTCAACGTCTAAATGAAACAAGCGGGCCAGCGATCGCACCATCGGCGTGTGCCTGTAGACGTTCTCGTCTTCCCCGGCGCCTTCGGTTGCGCCTGACTTATCGATCGTCTTGGCGATGCTGTTCGCATTGGCCGAAGAATTTTTCGCCACGGGAGCCGGTTGCTGCGCAATTGCACGGGATGGCATCGCAACCACGGATGCCGCCAAAGCGGTGAAAAGAAAAATTGAATAAATGCGTACTGAAAAGCGCGAAGCGTAAGCGGAAAGATTCAACGGGAACCCCCGGCAGTCGCGGGCAGAACCGCGCGCACCACCTGACTGGCCAGCTCCGAAACCGAGGCTTGCACGATTTTGCGCGCCTCGGCGGCTTCCGCTTCCAACTCGGCCTTGGCTTGATTCACACGGGTTCCGGTAGCTTTGCGCGCTACATCGAGAGCGGCGTCGCGCTCAGTGTTCCACTGCTTGATACGTTCCTCCCGCGCCTTGAAGATTTCCGCCCGTGCCTGGCGCAACTTTGCGGCATACTCAGCTGCGCGTGCTTCAGCCTTTTCAATCGCCTTGTGCGCTGCCTCGATGGCGCCTTCCGTACGGGCACGGCGCTCCTTCAACGTGGCGGTCAACGGACCCTGGATGAGGAATTGATAGGCCAAAACCAGCACAATGAACAACAAGGAGGTGGGCACGGCACCGATGAAATAGCCCTCTAGTTGTTGGAAGATTTCTTGCATTCAGGCACCGGGGGTTTGCAGGTGGTCAATCTTGCACATCTGTTGTGGTGGAACACTTTTTTGTATCAGGCAGGAACCCGCAAGTCAACGTGGACGGGGCTATTTCGCGCGCTTATGTGATTGCTGTCACGAAAGGGAAATTTTGCGGAAAAAATCACTTGCTTTCCCTGATAACAAGCCTAGACTTAAACATACCACCTAGACCCGGTTCAGGGTCCAGCGGGCGGCCAGTTCCGGGAAGTCTCTCCACTCCCGAAACTCTCTGCCCGCTTCTTAATTTCCAGTCGATTTTTCTCACTACTCATCTGCGCGAGGAGTTTCTCCGTCTACCTCAGTGACCGGCAATTCCGCAGACCGAATCGGCGGAAGAGATTGAGGAACCCAAAGCGGTTCTCCAATTGCTGTGCCGCGAAACCGCAAACGCCGAGTGGTTTTCCATTAAGGAAAAGCCACCGTGTCGGAATTTGCAACGGAACGTGAAGTGGAGAACCGCTCTCGCCCTGCCCGTCGGTTTGCGGCCGGTTCCTGAGACAAAAACGGAGGAAGTTCAACTCATGCGCAACAGACTCTTCACCCTCGCGCTCTGCGGATTGCTCACACTAAGTGTGAGTGGCGCCGCAACGGCCCAGGACAACGCGGCACCAGCCGCAGCAACAGGTCAGGAACAAGGCCGCGGTCCCGGCCGAATGAACCCCGACCGGCAACTCGAGCACATGACGCGCGAACTCGGGCTATCGGCCGATCAGCAGACCCAGATCAAGCCCCTGCTCGTCGACCGCCAGCAAAAGATGGAGGCGATCTTCCAGGATCAGTCGATCGCGCAGGCAGACCGCCGCGCCCGCATGCTGTCCATCCGCCAGGAAAGCCAGAGCAAGATCGAGGCGGTTCTGAATGATCAGCAGAAGCAGAAATTCGCAGCGATGCAGGAACACAACCGCCGCGGCGGACCTGAAGGCGCTCCGCAGGAGAGTGCCCCGCAGCAGCAGTAGTAAGAAAAAATGGGGGNNAGGCCCCAACTTGGCTGAACTGGCGATCAAACTGCCAGATCGCCTTTCAGCTTAGGGTTTCGGTTGCGCGACGGAGGGGTCCGGCGTAAGCAATCCCTGCGCGCGCAGCCAGGTCTCCATCAATCCCGGCCACTGATCGAGCGCCGCATCGCCCTTGCCCAAACCGCTGCCGTGGGCTCCGTTGGGAAAGATGTGCGCTTCCGCGGGAACTCCTGCTTTGACGAGGGCCTCGTAAAAGCGCAATCCCTGTTCCACGGGAACAGTCTGATCGTTGAAAGTGTGATACCAGAAAGTCGGTGGGGTGTTTTTGGTGACAAAAAGGTCAGGAGAATAGGCCACGCGCAAAGCCTCACACTGATCCATCAGGTTGAAGATCTTGCAGTAGCTCAGGTGCGAAGTGTCAGCGGTGATTGCGCCGATCCAGGGATAGACGAGCACCAGGTAATCGGGCCGGCTTGAGACGCGCTCGGTGGGGTCCTCGGCTTCCGGGTTACCGGGAACAAACTGCGTGCCCGCGAGAGCCGCCAGATGCCCCCCAGCGGAAGAACCCACCACCACAATCCGGTTGGGATTGATGAAATAATCCCGCGCCCGCGAGCGAACAATCTGAATCGCACGCCGCGCATCGAGCAGCGGTACCGGCAGCACGTAACCGTTGCTGGTCAGCCGGTAGCTCAGAACAAACGCGCGAAACCCGCGTGCCGTGAACCAGTCGGCATACTGGCGCCCCTCCAGGTTGGCCGCAAGATCGCGATAGGCTCCCCCAGGAAAGATGACTACTGCTGAGCCGTTCTCGGTACCTCGGTGCGGCTCGAAAATCGTCAGCGTCGGAATGTCTTCGCAGGCATCGCCCTTCGCCTGCGGCGCCGGCCCCGCCCACAGGCGAATGGTTTGAATACCGAGAAATGCGTTGTTCTGGCCAGCGACAGCACAGGGATTTTTCTGCGCCTGCGTCGCGAAGCAGCCGCTGAATCCGAGAACCAAAACAAGAAGAAAGAATCGCCTCATGCGAGCCCTCATGAATCGTCGCGGCGATTATACCGGCAGCGACTCGGAATCAGACAACTGGCGATAGACGTGGCGCCGGGTTCTCTGTTTCTCTGTTTTCTGATTCTCTGTTTTTCTGCCGTCAGAGCCAAATCGATGTATGCCCAGCGCACGAGTCCATCGCCTGCGTGGTGAGCCGCTCAGCCAGATCGAACCCGTAGCGCGCAAAGTAATAGGCTGCGCCATGCAGCCTTTCCTGCAATACGCCGCCGGGATAAAGCGCGCGGCTGATGGCCTCCGCATGGCGCTTGATCGACTCTTCCTTTTGCAACTGGAAGTTCGCCGCCAGCCTTCGCAATCGATTCATCTGGTAGCGCATTTTGTTGGCCGCAGTTTCAGCCGAACGGCCGAGTCCGGCATCGAGCGTGCGCATCCAGTCCAGCACCGGACCAAGTTCATTGTCGAGAGCAACCCCCGCCGCCGCAATCTTGCGCTTCCCTTCGAT
>PLKY01000372.1 GCA_003140785.1 Acidobacteriaceae bacterium
TTGTCGGCTGCTCCCATCTCAAGAGCTATATCGGTCAGCGCTTCGTACGTGCGAAGCGGCTCAATTAGTGCTATCGCTCCGTGATTGTGCGGCGAGCTAGATGCGCTTATCGTGAATAAAATGCCTGGTGTAAAGTTGAGGTGCTCGTCTTCGGAAGGAATAGTTGCGTTGTACATTCGTCGTACACGAGCGCGAAGCGCGGATCAGTTCCGGGGTGTTAGGGCATAAGCGTCCATGACGTATTTTTGAAATCTTCGTCCGCGAATTGAAATATTGCAGCGATGAGCTGGCGGACTGCAGCAGATCGCGGTCTGTAGCAGGTCTGCTCCATTGGCGTTCATCGCTTACCAAGGCGCCGGTTATCGCGGCAGAGTTGGTAAAACGGGAATTCCATCCGTTCGAGGTATAGTCTTCCCGTTCCTGATGGCCTTCTTCTGGCGGCTCCTTCCAGTCCCTTGCGGATTCCATAATTGCTGGCCGGGGGTGATGAGCGATCGGCACTACGCAGGGCGGGACGAAGATCATCATTGAGTTGTGCCTCTTTCTCAATAATAGGCAAATTCTTCTAGCCTTTGAATGTGCAACAACCAGAACAGCAAGCCCTCCGGTCGGCGGTGACCTGTAAGGGAAGGCTATTGGAACAAATTTGTAAAGCGGACATTGTAGCGGACATTTTGGCGGACTTCAGGCCGATTGAAATTATTGTAACAATATGTTATATAACGACTTAATATGAGAGATAAAGCGGACATTTTGGCGGTCGACCGGGGTGAATCAACCTCCCTGATGGAGCCCATGCTCATCACGGAGTCCTCGCGCTTTCGTGGAGGGCTGACGGACCTTGCGTTGGAACTGGCCCAGAAATCGGCGGGATTCCGGCGAAGCCTGCCGGAAAGCTTGCTGACTTCTCTCGCGGATCTTGTCCGCTCGATGAATTGCTATTACAGCAACCTCATCGAAGGCCACGACACTCACCCGGTGGACATCGAGCGCGCGCTCAAGAACGATTACAGCAAGGACACGCGGAAGCGGGATTTACAGATGGAGGCAAAGGCTCACATCGCCGTACAGAAGTGGATTGATGGCGGGGGCCTGAGCGGCCGGGCGGTCAGCAGCGAGGGTATCCGCGAAATCCATTCGAGGTTCTGCAACGAACTGCCCGAAGATTTGTTGTGGGTTGAAGACCCGGATACGAAAGAGCGTGTTCACGTGGTGCCCGGGAAACTTCGCACCAGGGACGTGGCTGTCGGGGACCATGTGGGGATCAGTCCCGCCGCGGTGCCACGGTTTCTTGGTCGTTTCGAACAGGTCTATGGCGCGGTGAGCAAGACGGAGTCCATCGTCGGAGCGGCGGCGGCGCATCACCGGCTTGTCTGGATTCACCCGTTCATGGATGGAAACGGAAGGGTCGCGCGGCTGATGTCGCATGCCATGCTGCTTGAAATGCTCGACACCGGTGCGGTGTGGTCGGTCGCGCGCGGGCTCGCGCGCAATGTTGGCGCCTATATGGCTGCTTGTGACGCAGAGCGGCGCAAAGACCTCGATGGGCGGGGTCATTTGAGCGAGGAAGCGCTTGCCGCGTTCACACGCTTCTTCCTCGGAATCTGCCTCGACCAGGTCGTATTTATGGAAGGGCTGATGCAGCCGGAGCGGCTGCGTGCGCGAATTCTTTTGTGGGCGGAAGAAGAAACAAGGCTGGAGCAGTTGCCGCAAAAGGCCGGCAACATACTCGAGGCCGTGCTTTACAGAGGAGATTTGCCGCGCGCCGATGTCGCCGCGGTCGTGGGAGCAGTGGATCGCCACGCAAGGCGTATAGTGTCTGCCCTTATCGAGCGCGGCGTCTTGAGCGCGGAGGGTCCCCGTGCCCCACTGCGCCTCGTGTTCCCGGCTGCGTTGGCTTCACGCTGGAGGCCCGGACTGTTCCCCGAAAAGACGGACTAGGTCAGGACAATTCTTGTCGCACTGAGCGCGTTGACGGGATACAGAAGAATGACGACGTTGTGTTGAGTGTCAAAAGCCTCGGCAACACACTCATGGCGGTCGCCGTTGAGGTCGGAAATGGAGAGGGAGACCGGGCGCGTCATCTTTCTTCCGATAGGGAGAACGCGACCGAGAAAATGGTCAGGGGTGATCAGCGAGTCCGTCGGACAGCCGAACTGGCGCTGGAAGGACAGCGACGGTTCAATCCGTCGCGACGGCTTCGGCGCCGTTGCCCGGGGCAAACCGGATCGGTTCCAAGACGTAGATGACACATGCCCGGTGATGTGTTCGCGCGAATTCGCGGGCAGAAGCATATATTGATGCGCCGAACTTTCGGGCAAGCTTCATCGGCGTTCTGATTTCCGACGGACAATCTGCAGCGCATCGGGCGTAGGCATCGCCCTGGAATAAAACGAAGCGGGCGAAGTTATTGGCTTCACGTTCGAACTGGTCGGCGATTTCAGGAGCGAGCGTCTTCTCGCAGTCCTGAAAAAGCCGAAACAGCTTGCGATGAGTGGGCATTTCGTGATGCCCGGTTTCGTGAAGCCTGAGGAAATTCTGTTTGGCTTTAACGACGGTATCGTCGATATGGATGATCCGTTCCTGAGCGTCATATAGCCCAAGGACCTTCGAGACAGCCGACTTGATCCGGTGCGCGAAATCGGCGCCCTTGTTCTTGATATAGGCGAGGACAGAGGCGGGATCGAAGACACTGGAAGGAGCGACCTCGATCTCTGCCGCTTCGAGAATGTCGTTGACCGGCGTGGGAAAAGTGCCCCACGCGGCGGCGCGGTCGAGAATACTGCGGGCCCGGTGCCGTACGGCGTTTAAATCAGCCGGGCTTAAGGTGCTGTCATCTGCTTTTGTCACTTTGCTGTGTTCCGGTTTCGGATGAATTTCAGATATTCCATCAGCTCTGTCTCCTCAGCGGGAGTCAGGTGATGTTCCGCAAAAGTGGGAATGCGCCCGTGCCGCTCACTCTGTTTGCGCGCCTTGGACTGGGTGATGTAGCCAGCCATCTCCATCAGCTGGCTGTAATCGATGCGATAAATGTCGGCTAATGCGTGGAGCACGTTGGGGGAAGGTTGTTGGATTTTGCCAATCTCGATTTGACTCAGATACGCGTTTGAGACTTCCCTCTTTGTTTGGTCTTCCACATCACGGAGCGTGAGCTTGCGATCGGCGCGAATTGAGGCCAAATATTGGCCCAAGGTGCGTCCTCCAGAGCCACCCTTGGCCGCGCGGTCTGCCATTGTCAACGCGAGATAACCGAGAATCAGCTGAAACAAATCGTGGAGGTTTTCAACAGCAGAGTCGACCTCAACTACATCTGAAAATCAGCTGAAGCGGATGTTCTTTGGAATCAGCATATAATTCAGTATGGCTAAAGGCGCTGATTTCACCTGCCCGAACTGTGGCAAGCTGAATTTCGTCACCTTCGCCCAGATCAAGAAAAACATGAAGCGTAGTGTCCTCATCGCCTTCCCTTGCGGATGTAATCTCTCTCCACAGCAGGTTCTCGACGAGTTGGCTAAAATTGTGACTCAGGAACTCAGGAAGAGAAACCCCAAACTTGCTGAGTAGTTCGTCTAGTTTTTGCTTAGATTCTCGGTCGTTCGGATCGTAACGGAAGGCCGAGGAGAATTTCCCCGATGAATGATTCTGCGCCGTGTCGTCTGCTTTTCTGCAAGAATCCGGAGTGCGGAAGGCCCATGAAGCTCCTAACCGGAAGGCTTCTCCAGCTAATTGTTGATCCAGAGGACCCATCCATTCATGCTTCCGCGATAGCTCTTTTATGCCATCACTGCATGACGATAAAAAGATATTCTCTTGCGCCAGATTCGCCCGACCAGTGCGGCAGGGATCACTTGGTAACGCTGGACCGTACCTCAGGTATGAGTCGTGCCATATGGCTGAAATGCGGAGAGGAATCCTGCAAAGCTCGCCTGCCACTAATCTTTGTTTCGATTCACCCCACCACTGACGAACCTCTAAAATCCAGCGAGAAAGACCCCTTCCCGTGGGATGACTTAACCTGCCCCAACGGGCATCCAATTCCTTTTCCGCAGACGAGATGACGGGGTTTTGTTGTAGTTGCATTTAGGCAAACCTCATGCGATGATGTCGCTACAGAGATTCGCCACACCGGAAGCCCGCCCCGCGAAGGCGGGTTTTCTATTTGCGGAATACTCTACTCCAGTCCGTCAAGTAGTCTAGGTCCCGAGGAGTGCAAAATGCTTGTCGAGGAAGGCAAAGCACTCTTCTTCGGTGCCAAGTTCGCGGGTAACATCTATCAGATTCATAGACTCTTCTCCAGCTTAGACACCTTGTCTTCTATTTCTCGGGTCTCCTGCAACAGCGTTTCAAGCTGTAAAGACGCCTCTTGCCGATTCTCCGGAGACGCAAGGGCGGAAGATAAAATGGGCCGCAAACGCATTTCGCGCCGATGCAGCACAATGAGTGTCGTCTCTAATTCAGCGCTTGTTTGGCGGCGAATCTTTTCCATGAATCGAATATAGGTCAGTATTTATTCTGTGCCAACAGGATAATCATCACTAGATTGACCTGAACGCGGAAAGCGACAAGCGTCGGTGCTCTTCGGAGACAAGAAAAAATATGATCTGCGAGCCTGACGACTTCTTGTTGGTAGCCCAAAAATGGGCTACCGATTCAGCCAAAGTCATGGTTTCTTTGATGGTGTTCGACGACCCCAAAGAGCCCGTTTTCGTCTGGCGCGTAGCAGGTCGTCTGTTGCGCGTTGAAGATCGCAAAGTGTCGGTAGCGTTTCCAGACGACGGGGTTTTGCTCATCGACGTTACCCAATGGGCTGAAATTGGCTACGCAAATGGAAGGGCACTACCAGCCTCAGCGGGGATCGATGAGGACCTTTGCCTGAGCAGACCGGGTGCGATGCTTCACATCTGGACGACGCTGCCCTAGAGCGCCGCTACGTCAAAACTCTAACCTAGTTCGCGAAACGCTGCTAGTCAGCCAACTATATTAACGCCATTTGCTCCCAGATACCGGGGGAGGGGTAGGCTACATCGGCGCGTAGAAGCTCTGCATCCACTCTTGGAGGATCGCCGGAAAGACTCCCATCATCACCACCCACAGCGCAATGAAAATCAGCGCGGTCAGCGTGACCGGGTGCACTTCGATCTTCGAGTTGTCCAGCGCAGGCGTCACATACGCGCGCTTCAGCACCTGCAAGTAGTAATAGAGCGACACTGCACTCATGGCGAGGGCGAGTGCCACAAGAGCAAACGGCACGACACCCTTCGAAACGCCGAGGACCGCAGCAAACAAATTGAACTTGGCCCAGAAGCCCACCAGCGGCGGAATTCCAGCCAACGATAGAAATAGCACCAGCAGAATGGCCGCAAGAACAGGATTGCGTCGATGCAAACCAGCGAACGCCTCCATCTGGTCGCTGCCACTCGCTCGCTCGACAGCCCCAACCACCCCAAATGCGCCGATGGTCGTCAGGCCATAGGTGAGGATGTAATACAGGACAGCCTGTGCGCTTGCGGGCGTGCGAGAAAAGTACGCCAGCGCGAGCAAAATGTATCCGGCATGGGCAATCGCGGAGTAAGCCAACAGCCTGCGTACGCTGCTCTGCGCCAAAGCGGCCAGATTTCCCAGGACCATGGACGCGACGGCAAGGATGGTGAGAGCGAACGACCATGGCGTCGCGAACCCGATGAATCGCGGTGTCCGGTCCGCTTGAATCGCAACCACAAACCGCACCACGTGCGCATCGCCAAAGGCATGCAGCGCAGCCGTCCCAATCGAAATCAGTAACGCAAAGCTCGCCACCTTCGACACGGATGCGATGAATGCGGCTGCAGGCGCCGGTGCACCTTCATACGTATCCGGCGCCCAGAAGTGAAAAGGCACCGCAGCCACTTTGAAGCCAAGTCCCGCAGCAATCATGACCAAAGCTACATACAGCAGCGGCGCAGCATGGATCGCGTTCGATCCATACATTGCCTGCATGATCTGGTGCAGGTTCGTCGACCCGGTAACCCCGTAGAGATAACTGAATCCGAAAAGAAGAAACGCCGCCGACATCCCGCCAAAAAGGTAGTACTTCATTGCGGCTTCGGCGCTCTTGGCGGACTTCTTCGCAAACGCAGTCAGGATATAAAGCCCCAGGCTCAGCAACTCCAGCCCAATGAAAATTACCAGAAGATCCTGCGCCGCCGCGATCAACAATCCGCCTGTAGCAGCCATGAGCGTGACCGCCACGAACTCGCCCACATTGCGCGTGAATGTGGAATCGAACATCAGAAGCAGTGTCAACACTGTCAATGCCAGGATTCCAACCTGCGCCACGGTCGTGGAACCGCCGGCCGCAAGCAAGAGCTGATCGCTTCCTGGAAAGTTCAGCCCGCCCTGCGCCTGCAATGGAATCGTCATGAGCGCAACGCCGCAGCCAAACATGCCCAGCAGCGTCGCCGCCACCACGCGCAACCGCAGCGCGCGTCCGCGCAATAGACCCAGGTCGATGATCAGCACGATCAGCGCCGTCACTTCAAGCACTGTTTCGGGCAATGTCACGCGAAGGAGGTCAGCGTAGTTCATTGGCCCCCTCCTGCAAGCATCGCCCTGACTGCCGGCTCAATTGCGTCGAGCAATATCTTCGGATACAGCCCGACCGCAAGACTGACAGCGACCAGCATCGAAACGCCGGCAACCTCGGGCCACGTAATCGCTGCTAACTCGTGCCCATGTTCATGAATGTGCACAGCCGAATGCGTATCGCTAAAGAACGCGAGTTGCATTGCACGCCAGGTATAGGCCACACCCACCACGATGCCCACGCCTGCGGCGCCCGTCCACCATGGTTTGGCGCTCCACGAACCAACTAAAACTTGAAACTCCGCGACAAAGCCAGAGAATCCGGGCAAACCCATCGATGCAACGCCCGCAATCACAAACGCCCATGCCGCAAACGGCAGGCGCTTTGACAAATGCATTCCTTCGAGCTCAGCCAATTGTCGCGTGTGCGTGCGCTCGTACACAATGCGCCCCACAATCGCGAACAGCAGTCCTGCGATGATGCCATGAGAGAACATCTGCAACACCGCGCCGGTCATACCGATCTGGTTCAGCGTCATCAATCCCAGCAGGACAAATCCCATGTGGCTCACGCTGGAGTAACCAATCACGAACTTGAAATCGCTCTGCACCAGCGCCACTAATGCGCCGTAGACAATCCCAATGACCGCCAGCAGGGCGAATACATCGCGCCAAGATCCGATCCCAAGGTACGAGAATCCCCACGGATCCATTCCATGAGGGAACAATCCCATGGCCACGCGCAGGCAGCCATATGCGCCCAGCTTCATCACCACGCCGGCCAGCAGCATCGATGCAGCTGTCGGCGCGGCTACGTGCCCCGTCGGCGCCCAGGTGTGGAAGGGCCACATGCCGGCGAGAATCCCGAATCCGACAAACACCAGAGGGAATGCCCACATCTGAAAACCGACTGAGAGCCCAGCGTGTGCCAATTGCACGAGGCCGGTGGAGCGGCTTCCCGAGCTGGTGTACGCGGCCAGCAGTCCAATCAGCACCATCGCCGAACCAACAAAGGAGTAGAGCGCCAGCTTCATGGCGCCGTATTCGCGCCGCGTCGATCCCCAAATTGAAATGAGAAAGTATTTCGGAACGATGGCAATCTCGTAAAACACAAAAAGCAAGAACAGGTCGGAGCTGAGAAAGACCCCGTAGACGCCGCCGATCAGCGCCAGATAAAACGCGAAGAACTCATTCGTCCGCAGTTCAATGTTCCAACTGAAGAGAACGCCCGCCACGGCAGCCAATCCGGTGAGTAGTACCAGCACGAGGCTGATGCCATCCGCAGCCAGCGTGAAGCGAATTCCCATCGACGGCACCCACGGCACATCGGCGATGACTACGCGACCGTGCCCCAGGCCTGCCGCGAATCCGACCGCCGCCAAGATCAACCCGGCCAAAGCGACCGCCAACGCGGACCATCGCGCCAACGCAGGCTTGTCCTTCGGCAGCAACGCCTCAAGGAGTGCACCGGCAAACGAGAGATAGATCGTCCAGGCAAGCATGATTCTCAAAATCTCCAGTGCGCCAGCAGGTTCATCACCGTTGGGTTGATACTGTCCACCACAAGTTGCGGCAGCAGCCCAAGAAGGAACATCAATCCAATTACGGGCGCCATTGCCAGCCGTTCGCCGCCGTGCATGTCAGGAAAGGTCGCCCACTTCTCCGGCACAGGTCCAGTGAACACTTTCTCAATCACAGTCAGAATCACAGCAGCCGTCACCAATAGCCCGAGAATCGATACTGTCGCCGCAATCCACGACAGAGGAAAGACGCCGCGGAAGATCAGGAACTCGCCGACAAATCCGTTCAGCCCAGGGAGCCCCAGCGACGAGAACAGCACAATACCCATCATTCCAGCCAATACTGGCGCGGGTTTGCGCAACCCTCCAAAATGATCGATCCAGCGCTCACCCCCGCTGCGCTCCTGCATCATCGCGATAAACCAAAAGAGAGCCGCCGCCGTAATGCCATGATTGAACATCTGCAGGATCACGCCATTCAGTGACGCAGCCTGACTGGTCTGCGTTGCTGAGCCCGTCGCTGGAACCGCGAGCGCGAAAATGCCCAACAAGCAATAGCCAAGATGATTCACTGACGAATAGGCGAAGACGCGCTTCAGATCTTTCTGTGCCGCTGCTGCCCACGCTCCCATCACTACCGTCACGACCGCCAGCACCAACAGAGGCGTCCGAATCTGCGCAATTTGATGTCCGAATATTGGCAGCGCAATACGCAGCAGACCGTACACGCCCATCTTCGACATTGCTCCTGTCAGCAGCATCGTTACCGGAGAAGGCGCCTCAGAATAAGCTGCAGGCAGCCATGTGTGGAATGGAGCCAGCGGTACTTTGACCGCGAATCCAGCGAGCACGCCAATCGTAAGACCCATCATGACAGGGCCCAGGTGAGCCGTCACTGCCCGCTCCAACGAACCGTCCGCTGCCATCGCCCCAAGCTGGCCAAAATCCATGCTTCCGGTGGCCAGAAATATTGCCAGGAACGAAAGCAGCAGGGCGACGCTTCCCGCCATTGTGTAGACGAAGAACTGTGTCGCAGCCGGTCCGCGCTTGGCTCCGCCCCACAGTTTGATCAGGAAAAATGCTGGAATCAAACTGAGTTCCCAAAACAAAAACCAATGAAAGAAATTCAGCGCGGTAAACGAGCCGAACAGTCCTGACTCCAGCATCAGCACGAGCGCGAAGTAGAGCCCCGGCTGCTTATGCACGCGATGCGCTGCGTCCACGCTCATCAGCGTCACAATCGCCGACAGCACCAGCATCAGCGCTCCCAGCGCATCGACGCCAAGGTGATACTCGATGCCGAGCGAAGGCGCCCATGTCGTGCGTTCGAGCAGACCGATCGATCCGTCCGGTGGCAGCTTCGTCCACACCAACAGAGCCAGAGCCAGCGCGGCAAGCGTCGTCACCAGCGCCACGGCGCGCGCGTGTCTGCCCGCCAGCAGCGCAATCGCGGCCCCAACCAAGGGCAGAACAGTCAACAGCGTCAACAGAGGAATTCCGTTCATCCTCGGCTGCTCCAAATCAAAATCGCGGTCAGTAACACGACGGCCAACGCAAGCAGCCGCAGATAAATCTGCACCCGTCCGCTTTCGATTCGTGACATGAGCCCGCCGCCGCTGGCCAACTCTTCGCAGCCCTTATCAAAGCCGCCGTCCACCCAATTCGCGTCGAACAGCCGGCTCAACTGAGCGCTTTCGCGGAAGAGCCAAGCCACGCAGGCCACGATGCCACCCCATACCCGTCGATCCAGCCAGTCCGCAACGCGCGCCCACCACGCGTAAAACGCGATCACGGTCGCGCCGTAGAGCTCGTCGATGTAGAACTTGCCCTCCAGGAGCGTCCAAATTGTGGGCATCGCCCGTTCCAGTGCATCCGAATCTTCCGCCTTTGTCGGTTTGTCTCCATAGATCCGCCACGCCACAACAAGCCCCAACAAAACAACAACCGAAGATGTTGCCATCAGCTCCAGCAATCCAGGCTCGCTAAATCCGGCCACGCTGAATCCTGCCGCGTGGCCTTCGAGGAACGCCTTGAACCACGGCCACACTGGCGTGCCAATCAAACCGAGTGCCATCGCGAAGAACGCCAAAATCACTAGCGGCAGCAACATCACAGGCGGACTCTCGTGCGCTTCCTTATGGCCGCGATAGTTTCCGAAGAATACGTAGCTCACCTGGCGCGTCATGTAGAACGCAGTCAGCAGCGCACCGAAGACGAGCATATAAAACGGACTCTTCGCCACACTCCAATGCTGAGCGGCTTCAAGGATGCCGTCCTTGCTCCAGAATCCGGAGAAAAACAGCGGAAACCCACAAAGTGCCAGCATGCCCACCGCATAGGTGATGAATGTCCAGGGCATGTCGATTTTCAAGGCGCCCATGCGTCGAATGTCCTGTTCCTCATGGCAGCCATGAATCACTGAGCCCGCACCCATAAACAGCAGCGACTTGAAAAAGGCATGCGTAATCAGGTGAAACATCCCCACGGCGACTCCGCCCATGCCAAGGCCCGCCATCATATAGCCAAGCTGCGATACTGTCGAGTAGGCCAGAATGCGCTTGATGTCGTTTTGCGCCACCGCGATTAGAGCCGCAAATACTGCGGTCCCAGCGCCCACCCATGTCACAACCGTCAGCGCCACTGTTGAACCAATCGCTTCCCCGGAGGCCGACAACTGCACGCCTGCCTGCATCAGCGGATACACACGCGCGACGAGGTATACGCCTGCTGCCACCATGGTCGCCGCATGAATCAGCGCCGACACCGGCGTCGGACCTTCCATCGCATCGGGCAGCCATACATGCAACGGAAACTGCCCGCTCTTCCCCGCTGCCCCGGCAAAGATCAATAATCCGATCGCACTTGCCGCCGTCAGTCCCAGGCCAGCCGGCGTTGCCAACAGACCGCCCAGCTTCAGTGCCTCCATCGATCCCATGCCGGCGTTGTAAAAAAGAAGCGTGCCGGTCTGCGCAAACAGCCAAACCATTCCCAGCAGAAAGAAAACATCGCCAATCCTCGTCGTCAGGAATGCTTTCTTCGCTGCGGCGGCAGCCGAGGGCTTCTGGTACCAGAATCCGATCAATAAGTAGGAAGTAAGTCCGACTAACTCCCAGGACATAAATAGGAGCAGCAGACTGTTCGCAATCACCACGCCCAGCATCGCGCCAGCAAACAGTGACAGAAAGCAGAAGAAGCGTGTGAAGTTCTCATCGTGGGCCATGTAGCCGGTGGAGTAAATGAAGATGAGCAGGCCGACAAAACAGACCATTACCAGCATCACTGCTGCCAGCGGATCGAGGATCCAACCGAGATCGACATGCGACGCGCCCACCTGGATCCATGTGAAATTGACGGTCTCACGCACAGCCGCTCCGCTCGCCCACCCAACCAGCACGTGTCCGAAAGCAAACAGAGAAAGCAGCAGCGAACAGCTCAGCGAACCAATGGCCAGCGTTGCTGACAGCTTGCGCATGGGCTGTTTCATTAACGCTATGCAGCCAGACGCGACGATCGGCAAAGCCGGAATCAGCCAAAGAATTCCCGATGCTGCCGATTCGGCAATTTGTGGAGCGAACGCAGTTCCCTCTTGAATCACTGGCTCACCCTTTCATCTTGTTCATCTCATCCAGGTCCGTCGTCTTTGCATGGCGATGAATTGAAATCACCAACCCCAGTCCAACAGCTGCTTCCGCCGCAGCCACGGCGATCGAAAAAATCGCAAACATCATTCCCGTCAGCGCCTCGGGATGCGGCATGTAGCGCCAAAACGCAATCAGATTCAAATTTGCCGCGTTCAGCATCAGTTCAATGCCGATCAGGACGAGGATTGCGTTGCGGCGCGTCAGCGCTCCCGCCAGGCCGATGGCGAACAAGAGCGCGGCCACCAGAAGATATCCAGCGAGAGGCGTGGCAAATACCGTCACTTCGCATCCCCCTTTTCGTGCATGGCCACGATCACTGCGCCGATCATGGCCGCCGTCAACAGCAATGCCACAATCTCGAGCGGCAGCACGTAGCGACCCATGAGCGCCTCGCCAATCTGTTGCACGGTCACATTCGGAACAGACGTCTCGTGAGGCAAGCCAGCTTCACTCTGGAGCACCGCCCAGCCCAGCACCGCAAACACGGCTGCGGCGATCACGAGACCTGCGCCCCATGTTCGGCTAAACACCCCACCGTCCTTGGGGGTCTCCGAACTACGCGTCAGCAGAATCGCAAATACCACCAGAATGGCGACCGCCCCGACATACACCAGAATCTGCGCGAAGCCCGCAAACTGCGCGTCGAGCTGAAGAAAGAGCAATGCCAGACCGGTGAAGACAACGGTCAGCGCCAAGGCACAGTGCACCAGGTTTTTCAGCAGCACCGCGGCCAATCCGCCAGCCACTGTAATAGCCGCCAGCAGCCAAAATACAAAGCTCATCGCAGGCCGAGCCTTTCTCGATGGAGTTGCGGCCACGCCGAACCCTTGAGGCGTCTCCGCTGTCTCGTCTCGCTCCCGCACGAAATGAAAAGAGGATCACTCCGCATAACGATATGTCCTCGGCCCAAAATGCTCCCTGCGCATCCCAACTCGTCCTGCGGCGACATAAACAAGCAGCAGAATTGCCGAGCAGATCACCCAGCGCGCCCAGCCGTCACCCAGAAACCGCCACAGCGCTGCGACCATCAGGTTGAGCAGAGTCATGGGAAGCACAAACTTCCACGCGAAATTCATTAACTGGTCTTGTCGCAGCCGAGGCAAAGTTCCGCGCACCCAGATCAGAACCGAAATCGACAACATCACCTTGGAGAAAAACCATATCCAAGACGGAACCCAGTTCAGCAAGGCAAGAGGCGACGACCAGCCGCCCAGGAAAAGCGTGGTTCCCAGTCCGGAGATCGACAACATAGCCAGATACTCGCCGAGGAAAAAGAGAGCAAACTTGAATCCTGAATACTCGGTGAAATATCCGGCGACGAGTTCCGATTCGCCTTCCGGCAAATCGAAGGGCGAGCGGTTGGTCTCCGCGGTCGCCGCAACCGCATACATCACAAAAGCGGCGCATCCCCACGGGGTGAAGATGTACCAGTGCGGCAAACCCCACGTGTATTGGTTCTGCGCCTCCACAATCTTCACCAGCGAAAGCGANNCTCGACAGCAGCAAGGGCACTTCGTAGCTGATCATTTGCGCAACGGCGCGCATCGCACCCAGCAGCGAATACTTGTTACGGCTCGACCAACCGGCCATGAAAATGGAAACTTCCGTCGATGCTCCCATCGCGAAATAAAAAAGCAGGCCGGAATCCATGTTCACCAGGACCATGTTGCGTCCGACAGGGAGCACCGCGAAGCCCATGAACACAACCACCACCAGGAATACCGGCGCAAGAAAGTGGACGACNNATGTCTTCCTTGGTCAGCGACTTGATTGCATCCGCAATCGGCTGAAGGATGCCGAAGGGGCCGACGCGATTGGGACCGAGGCGATTCTGCATCCGGCCCAGCCCCTTGCGCTCGAGCACCGTCGTGATTGCAAAAAGTCCCGGAAACACCGCGATAATCCCAATAACTCCTAGCACGACACCCGCAGCGCTTCGCCATCCCGGAGGCAGGAACCCCACTAACCAATCTCTGAGAAGAAGGAAGACCTGATCGGCTTTCTCGAGCATCGCTTACTCTCCGCCTCCCGCTGGCTTGGGACCAGATGCAGCGTCCGCGGGCTTGGCGGCGGGCGCTGCCGGACCTGCAGCCGGAACAGCAGTCGCCTTTGCCGGCACGGACGGACCGGCGGACGCCTTCGCGACGGCGGCTTCGGCTGCGGCTTTCGCCTTCGCCTCGGCCTTCGCCTTCTCCTCGGCGAGTCGCGCGTCTACTTCGGCAGCTTCCGTGGGATGAATCTTGTGATAGTACTCATTCGACCTGGACAGTTGCTTGCGGTCATACAGCAGGCCGCCGAAACGGTCCGTCGTGCTCAATTCGAATTCCGTGTCCATCTTGATGGCTTCAAACGGACACACCTCGACGCAAATCTGGCAGCTCATGCAAACCGATACGTCGATGTCGAACTTCGCCGGATAGATCTGCATCTTGCCCACGAAATCCGGCTTCTTATCTTTGCTCTTTTCGATGTAGATGCATTTCGGCGGGCATTCTTTCTCGCAAATCTGGCAAGCCACGCAGCGCATGCCGGCTTCCCAATCCTTGCCGTCATACACCAGGAATGGGAAGACCCGCGCATTTTCAGCCGTCGGTATCCGCTGCTCCGGATATTGGACGGTTGTCAGCCGCTCGGCCGAGACAAAGCTGCCGG
>PLKY01000324.1:0-26215 GCA_003140785.1 Acidobacteriaceae bacterium
CACTTCGGCGACCAGAACATCACAGCCGCGGTGAAGCCGTATGTAGAGAGCGACGCGAATGCGTTTGAGGAATTCTCGCTACTCGCAGCGGAGCAGGTGCAGAAGGCGGATTTCCCGGATGTGATTCGTCTGATCGACCGGTATTACGGGCATGTGGATTATTCGCTGACTTCGATTTTCAGCGATGAGCAGCGGCGCATTGTGCAGCTGATTTTGAATTCGACGCTGTGGGATATCGAGAACTCGCTGACGAGCATTTATGAGGACCACGCCAGTTTGCTGCGCTTTTTGTCGCAGGCGGGACTGCCGAAACCGCCGGCGCTGACATTGGCCGCGAGCTTTGCGATCAACGCGGGACTACGGCGCGCGCTGGAGGGCGAGCCGATCGACCTGGCGACGATGCGATCACTCCTGCAGCTTGCGAAGGCCGATCAAGTCCCGCTCGAGACGGCGACGCTCAGCTACATTGCCGACCAGCGCATGAAGCGCGCAATGGTGGAGCTGCAGCTTTCCGCAGGGTCGCTCGAGATGCTGGATCGTGCGTTGACACTGGCGCGGAGGCTGGCGGAGATGCCGTTCGACTTGAATCTATGGCAGGCCCAGAATATCTGGTACGAGATTCTGCGCAGCTCGAGCTATGCGTTGACGGCGCTCGAGGATGAGGAACGGCCACGCTGGGACAAGGATTTCCGCGCACTGGGAGAATGCCTGTCGATCGATTGCGTAGCGATCAGCGAGCAGGATCAACTGGCGGAGACGACAGGGGACTGAGGCGGCAGAGATCTCGATGGTTAGGAAGACGAATTGAATACCCGGACGAGCAGTTTGAATGTAATCCTTTCCGCTCTTATCCTTGCTGTCTTATCCGTCACCGGGTGTCGTCGCAATTCGGACTTAAAACCAGACCGTCCGCAGCTAGCAACCGGCGTGAGGATGCAGGATGTCAGCTTCCATAGCGCTGCGCTGGATCGAGATATGCCCTATCGAGTTTTTCTTCCTGCGGATTTGCCTGGCTCGCGAAGAATGCCTGTCGTGTATCTTCTTCACGGCGGTGGCAGCGATTTTCGCGACTGGTCGAATCATTCGGACGTTTCGGAGTACGCGCGGGACGGCGTCATTCTCGTGATGCCGCAGGGTGACCTTTCGTATTACATGAATGAGGCAGGGTCGCCGAAGGACAATTATCAGGACTACATAACGAAGGATCTCTTTGCGGACGTCGAGAACCGCTTCGCTGTGAGGCATGATCGCGAGGGACGCGCGATCATCGGGATTTCAATGGGAGGGTTTGCAGCAGTAGAGTACGCACTGAGCCATCCGGAACTGTTTGCCTTCGCGGGCGCGTTGAGCCCTTCAATCGATATGCCTCGTCGAGGTTTCAACTTCAAGCACATCGATCAGTGGTGGAGAATCCGCAGGACGTTTGGCCCCTTTGGCAGCGAAGAGCGGAAGGCAAGGGATCCCTTTGAACTTGTACGCACCGCGAACTCGCAGGCGACTCCCTATATCTACTTAACGGCGGGAGCGCAGGAGCCTTTGCTCGAACCAAATAGGCGATTCGCAGCGCGCCTCAAACAGAGAGGCTTCGCGTACGAATTCCACACGAAACCAGGTGGACATGATTGGGGCGAGTGGGATGCGCAGATTCCATCCTGTTTTGCCAGCTTATTCGCCCATCTCTCGACGCATTGACCAACTCATGTCCCCCTCAGCCACAATGCTGATGAGACAGCTCCTCAAAGACACTGATCTAGCTCTTCAACGCAATCCGAATATGCAGCTCCTTCAACTGCTGCTCGGTGACAGTAGTCGGGGCGTCGGCCATCAAGTCGATGGCCTTCGCCGTCTTCGGGAAGGCGATCACCTCGCGCAGACTGGGCGCGCCTGTCAGCAGCATGACGATGCGATCGAGGCCGAGCGCGATGCCGCCGTGCGGGGGCGTGCCGTATTCGAGCGCGTCGAGGAAAAAGCCGAAACGCTTGCGCGCATCTTCTTCGCTGATGCCGAGCGAAGCGAAAATCTGCTGCTGCACATCCTTGCGGTGAATGCGGATGGAGCCCGAGCCGAGCTCGAGGCCGTTCATGGCGAGGTCGTAGCAGTCCGCGCGGACCGAGGCGGGATCGCTGACGAGGTTAGCCATATCCGCTTCATAGGGCGCAGTGAAGGGATGATGCGCCGGCATCCAGTGGCCGCTGGCGAGGTCGTACTCGAACATCGGAAAGTCGACGATCCAAATCGGATTGAAGGCTTTTGCGCCGTCGATGATCTTTCCGCCACTGCGTGGGGCGGCACTTTGGACTACTTCGTCGGTGATGCCAAAGGCGCCGTGCTTGTCGGTATACTTCTTCGCAAGTTCAGTGCGGAAGTTGCCGGCAGCCGCATAGACGTTGATTTCGCGCTCGCTCAAGCGGCCTTCAAATTTGGTATCGCTGGCCTTGATGTGGTGCGCAGGATCGCCGGCAACAATAATCACGAAGTCAGCATCGGCTGCGCCCGATAACTCGCGCACCTTAGTCGCGGATTCCGGAAAGCTCTTCGCCAAACGTTTAAAATCGTCAATGAACTTCGCGCCTTTTTTCTGATCGAAGAGCGGGTGGTTATCTTCGCGCTCCTTGCGGCTGAGCTCGCCTACGTTGGGAATGCGCAACGCGACAACCGGCAATGCGGGATCGATTTGCAGCGTGGCGAAGGCCTCGCTGGGAATTGCAGCTCGCACATCTGTAAGGCCGGGCAGACGCAGGTCGGGCTTGTCCGAGCCGTATTGGCGCATCGAGTCGTCATACGTAATCCGCGGGAACGGCGTGGGCAGCGTAACACCGGCAGCGGCAAAAGCAGCGGCGCAGAACTTCTCGACGACGGCGAAGACATGCTCGCGGCGCGGGAAGGACATCTCCAAATCCACTTGCGTGAACTCGAGCTGGCGATCGGCTCGCTGGTCTTCATCGCGGAAGCAGCGCGCGATTTGGAAATAGCGATCGAAGCCGGAGATCATGAGAATCTGCTTGAAGATCTGCGGCGACTGCGGCAGCGCGTAGAATTCACCCGGATGCACGCGGCTCGGCACTAGAAAATCGCGTGCGCCCTCGGGCGTGGACTTGTTCAGAACGGGCGTTTCGATTTCGAGAAAGCCCTGCTGCGACAGGCTTTCGCGAATGGCTTGTGTAATTTCATGGCGCAGCCAGAAGTTGCGCTGCATTTCGGCCCGGCGCAAATCGATGTAGCGATATTTGAGGCGGACTTCTTCGTTTTGGATCGCTTCTTCAGCGGGCGAAAAGGGCGCGAGGTGCGCGTCGTTGAGAACGCGAATCTCCGTGGCCTCGATCTCGATTTCGCCCGTGGGCATTTTGGGATTGATGGCGTCGGGGTCGCGCAGGCTCACCTTGCCGACAGCGGCGACAACGTACTCGGGCCGCACCTGCTCGCCCTTCAGGTGGCCGTCGGGAGTCAGCTCCTTGTCGAGGACAACCTGGGCAATGCCGCTGCGATCGCGGACGTCGAGAAAGATGAGGTTGCCGTGGTCGCGGCGGCGATTGACCCAGCCCATGAGGACGACGTTTTGGCCGGCGTTGGCGGCGCGAAGATCGCCGCACATATGGGTGCGTTCGAGAGTACCTAAAAAGTCGAGCACTACGTTTTTCCTTTGCTTGTACTCGGCCGCGCAGTCGTTGCTGCCGGCCCGGCTTTAAACGGGAAGTAAATCAGGGCGTATCGCCGCGCACGTAGAGGCTTGGGCCGCCGGAATGGAGTCCCTGCGACAGGCGTGCCGCCTCTTTCGCGCTGACCTGCATGACGGTGATCGGAGATGCGAGATAAAAATCCAGTTGTGCCTCGGAGGGAATCCAGATGCCAGGCCCGGGCGTTGCCGCTGAAACCAATGTGCCCACGCCCGCTCCCACTGCGGCTCCGGCGGTCATGCTCGCGGCTCTGCCTGTCGCATCGTCTGAAACGCCGCCCTTCGCGCTCACGCTGCCGGTGGCTGCGCCGACGATTGCGCCCACGGCCGCACCGCGTAGAGCTTTGGTTTCGGTTGGCCGGGTCTTGCTGGTCCCCTTCACCTCGAATTGATAGGTATAGAACGGATAACTGCGCCCACCGAGTTCGAGCGAGTCCAGTTTGAGAATCAACTCGGGGCTTCCAGTCAGCACGCCGGCCTTTTTGGATTTAATCACCTCGCCGCGAACAGTGGCGCCGCGCGGAATGGCCAGCGCATCGCCGACGAACACATCTTCACTCACCGTAAAAAGCACCGGCGAACCGGTTTCGGCCCGCTTGCTATTGACCGGCTCATTCGTCATCACGCGGATCAGCGTGTCTTCAAGGACGGTGAGTTGGGCAATGGGCGCATTGTTGGTTGCGGCGGGTTGCAGGCGAGTTTGCAGCGCAGGAGAAGCGGATTGGCCAAACGAATCTGAAACTGGCGGCTCCGAGACCGACGATGAAGACGTGGCCGAGGCTGGTGTTTGCGCGAATGCTGCCATGCCGCAGAGGAAAACCACCATGACCAAGGACGCAGACACGCGCAGCGGCTGCGTTGAAAGCTTCCTGAGCATGGGGCTCGTCATGATGTTGAATCTCCGGCCGGCTCGCCTGAAGGCTGGGAGAGAAAAGCCGCTAGTTCTGCGCGAGGCACTTTGGTCTGGATGCCGCTGGCGAAGTCCTTTACTGTCAGAATACCGGATTCAAGCTCGTCTTCACCCAGAATCACGATGTGGCGAGCTGTCCTGTTGCCCGCTTCAAAGGACTTTTTCAACCGAAAGCTCCCGTCACCCAACTCGACTCTGAGCCCCTGACGGCGCAACTCGCGGGCCAGAAACAGCGCGGTGGCACTCACCAAAACCAGGACATCCGGCTTCTTTTCATCGCAAAGAGGCGCAATGTATGCATCGGCCAACACCTGCGGCACCGCCGACTCCTGAGCCAACAAAGTCAACACCAGCCGATCTTCTCCCATGGCGAAGCCGATGCCGGGGGCTTTGGGGCCGCCAATGGCTTCGCTTAGGCCGTCGTAGCGCCCTCCACCTAACAAAGCGTTCTGCGCACCGAGTCCCCCGTGAGTGAATTCGAAGGTGGTGCGGGTGTAATAGTCCAGACCGCGAACCAGCCGATAATTGCGCGTATAGGGCACTTCGGCTTTGTCGAGAGCCGCCGTGACTGCCGCAAAGTGATCCTTGGATTCCCCGTCAAGGGAGTCTGCGATTTTTGGAAGGGCATCGATGATCGCCTGGTCTTCGGCGACCTTGCAGTCCAGCACACGCAGCGGATTCGTAACGGCACGGCGCTGGCAATCTCCGCACATTTGCGCAGCCACAGGAATCAACGCCGCACGCAACACTTCGTTATACCGAGCACGGTCCGCGGAAGAACCCACCGAATTGATTTCGAGGGTCCAGCCGGTGATGCCTAGCTCGTCGAGCAGCGTGGCCAACATCTCCAAAACTTCCGCGTCTCTCAAAGGGCTTTCGCTTCCAGCAGAAGGCGGGCCGATGACCTCGGCTCCAATCTGCGAGAACTGCCGATAGCGCCCCTTTTGCGGGCGTTCGCGGCGGAACTGCGGGCCGATGTAGTAGAGCTTCTGGAGCTGTCCGGTTTCGCCGAGCTTGTGCTCGATGTAGGCGCGGACCACGCCGGCGGTGTTTTCGGGGCGGAGGGTGAGGGATTGCGGCTTTTCGGATTGTGCGCGGGCGCGGTCCTCCCACGTGTACATCTCTTTCGAAACGATGTCGGTTTCTTCGCCGACACTGCGGGCGAAGAGGCCTGTGTCTTCGAAGATGGGGGTGCGGATTTCGCCGAAGTTATAGCGTGCGAAGACGGCGCGTGCGGTGGCCTCGATGCGGTTCCAGAGGGCCGTTTCCGGCGGGAGCAAGTCGCGGGTGCCCCGCACGGCTTTCAGGGTGGTCATGTCTTGTCCAGTTTAAATGGCCGAGGAAGATCGTCAGAGGCTCTCACTCTTGATCTTGGCCAAGGAGAGTCTCAAGGTTGCGCGCGCCATGAAGAACATGAACGATCAGGATGATTTGCTCAGCGGAAATGTGCCGATAAAAGATCATGTGGCGAGGAAAGCCCGGAATACTGATCCACCGCAAATCCGCAAGAGCAGCGCTTCGAAAGCGGCAACGCGCACCGCGTTCCGGCACGTTCGATAGTGAGCGTATCGCCTCGTCCACTGCTGCTTCCCAGCGGTTCGCGAGTGAGCCGTCTGCGGCTTGCTGATAGTAGTCTGATTGCTCAACGATCGCAAGCGCAGCAGCTTCCGAGACACGCAACTCCATCACGGCCGTGCAAGCTTCTCGCGCAGCACGGCAACCAGACTTCGTCCGTTCAACTCCTCAGGTGCGATCGCGAGTTCCTTCGTCTGCAGAGCATCGAGCAGCTCCGATTCGAGCCGCGACCGTCTTTGCTCCTTATCCTGGCGGATCAGGTTGCGTACGAACTCGCTGGGCGTGCCAAAGTCGCCGGATGCGACGCGTTCTTCGACGTAGGCTTTCAAAGGGTCGGTCAGCGATATATTCAGGGAAGTCATCGCCATACCTTCATTTTATGACATATTTTGTCAGTCGGCACACGACATTTGGAGTCTCATTCGCGTAAAAAACGCAAAGAAATGGGCAGTCCTACCCTTTTGGCACGTTCCGACAAGCCGTGCTATCCGAATTCAATGGAGCCGGACGCTACGCATACGATGAACCTCGTGGATGAGGGATAGCCCTCGCGACCGCCAATGGGCGAAATGGCTTCCTGGTGTGAGGGGCGTTCGTTAGAATACTGCCCGTACCAAAACGCCTCTTCCCGATGAACGAAAATCCCCCCAATCCGGTGAAGACGGCAGACCGTACCCTTGACAGAGCTTCAGGACGTCGCCATGAGACCGGGGCGACTGCGGCCGAGGACGGAGTGTTGCTTGAACGCGTGAGAGCCAACGACCAAGGCGCGATGGCGGAGTTCTGCAACCGCTATGGGAGCCTGGTGTATTCGATTGCGCTGCGCGTGTTGAAGGATACGGGCCAGGCAGAAGATGTGATGCAGGAGATTTTTCTGCAGGTGTGGAGAAATCCAGGAGCGTTTGAGCAGGGGCGGGGATCGTTGGGTGCTTGGCTGGCAGTGGTGGCGCGCAATCGAGCCGTAGATGTGCTGCGGCGCAGGAAGCCGAACGACTCGATGGACGAAGTAGTGCTGGTTTCGAATGTGAACCTGGCTTCAGAAGTAGAACGCACGCGGATGATGGAGAAAGTGCGTCTTGCAATGCAAGGACTACCCGACGAACAGCAGAAATCGGTGGAGCTGGCTTTTTTTGAAGGGATGACACATGCAGAGATTGCGGCCAAGACGGGCGATCCGCTGGGCACGGTGAAGACGAGGATTCGAACGGCGCTGATGAGTTTGCGAAAGGCAGTGCAGGCGTGACGGCAGACGCACACATTCCGCAGGAGGACCTGGCGCTGTATGCGCTTCAGGCGCTCTCTGAAGAAGAGGCATCGGCGGTGCGTGTGCACTTGAAAGGGTGTGACGTGTGCCGAAATGAAGCGGCGGAGCTCTCGGGGGACTTGGCACTGGTGGCCTTGAGCGCGGAAGAGCGTCCGTTGCCCGAGGGCGCGCACGAGCGGCTCATGGCGAGGATTGCCGTGGATGCAAAGCAAGAAGGGCGTGAGGCGGCGAAGCCGGTGGTTTCGATCGCGGATACCAAGCCGGCGCGGCCAGTTTACTCGTCGATCCCGTGGGCGGCTGTGGCGGCGATGCTTGTGTTCGCGTTCGCGCTGATGATGAAGATCGGCGACATGCATCGCGAGCTGCAACAAAAGTCGGACCAGCTTGCGCAGCAGGCGGCGGCAAGCTCGCGGGCGCAACGCGTGCTGGACGTTTTAACGGCAAGTTCGGCGCAGAGGGTGCTGTTGACGGCGGCGAAGACGAAGCCTGCGCCGAGTGCGCGCGCGGTGTACCTGGCTGCGAGCGGAAGCCTGATCTTCCAGGCGAACGATCTTGATCCGCTGCCGACGGGCAAGGCGTATGAGCTGTGGGTGATTCCTGCGAACGGGAAAGCGCCGATTCCGGCGGGGCTGTTCCGGCCGGATGCAGCGGGAAGCGCAAGCGTGATTTTGCCGCCGCTGCCGACTGGCGTGCCGGCGAAGGCTTTCGGCGTAACGGTGGAGCGGGCGGAAGGCTCGGACACGCCGACTGCGCCGATTTTGCTGGCGGGCGCCGCGGCTGGGGAGTGAAGGTAGGAATAGGGAATAGGGAACAGGGAATAGGGAACAGGGAATAGGGAACAGGGAATAGGGAACAGGGAACAGAATGAATCTCCTTGGTCTCTCTGGGATCTTATTCAGGGGCCTGAAATCACCCTTTGCCTGAACCCTACCAGGGCAATTCGGCTTCTCTGGCAAAAGCGTCGCCGATTCGCGCTTCGTTTCTCCGAGACCGCGAGGATGACAATTTCTTCATCGTGGGACGGGAAGTGAATCCTTTATTTCGATTCGCGGTCCAATAGTCCATGAGACCGCTTTCCTGTCCCCCCAGGGAGTCCCTGTTCCCGCGAGGTGGATTTCTGCCTCGGCGAGCTTTCATTTCACGGCTTTGTCGATCTGCGTTGCCCGCCGTGGCGGTCTCATGCCTAGGCATCTTTGCGGCTGTCGGGCTGGCGCAAGAAGCTGAGAACGTCGACGGCTTGCGCCTGAATCGCGCCGCGTTGCCGGGTGCGGCGCAACCGAGCGGCTCGGCCGATTCGAGCAGCCGATTCTCCGCAGCGGTCGCCGATGGCTCGTCCAGTAACGCCGAGCTGGCCAGCCTGCCCGATGCGCCGGGCCAGGCGCAATCGAGTTCTCAAGACCCCCCGGCGAAGCCTGCGTTACAGAATCCGGCGCCGAGCGGGCAGCCGGAACAGACCAAAAGAATCCTCGGGATCATTCCGAATTTCCGGTCGGTCAGCGCCGATGTGGAGCTGCCGCCGCAATCGATAAAAGACAAGTTTCTTACGGCCACCGACGATTCGTTCGATTATTCGTCCATCCTCATTCCCGGAGTACTTGCCGCGTACTCGATGGCGACCGATGCTTATCCAGAGTTTCATCAAGGCGCCGCTGGGTACGCCCGCTACTTCTGGCATGCGGCTGCAGACCAGACCAGCGAGAACTACATGGTGGAGTTTGTGGTGCCGGTGGTGACGCGCGAAGACACGCGCTACTACACGCTGGGCCATGGAGGATTTGCAAAGCGGGCCGGCTACGCCCTGAGCCGCGCTGTAATCACGCGGACCGATGCAGGAAACGAGACATTCAACATCAGCGAAGTGGTGGGAGCAGGCGCATCCGCGGGCCTATCGAGCCTGTACTATCCGACGCGCGAGCGCAGCTTTGCCAACACGGCTTCCGAGTGGGGCCTGGATGTGGGCATCGATGCGGCTTCGTTTGTGGTAAGGGAGTTCTGGCCGGATATCAACAAGCATTTGTTCCATCAGAAGAATTCGATTGATAGCGCAGAGCGGTGAGCGAACAGGGAATAGAGAATAGTTCAGAGTTCGCAGTGGGCATTGGCAACTGTGAACTTAGAGCTATGCGCAGCGTTTGCATCCGGGTGAGGATTGTCGCATCCTAAACGGCATGGAATACAGACTGCTGGGAGGCTCAGGCCTCAAAGTTTCCGCATTGAGTTTTGGCGCAGGCACGTTTGGCGGCGGCCAGGAATTTTTTAACGCATGGGGCGCGACGGACAATGTCGCCGAAGCACAGCGCATCGTGGACATCTGTATCGAAGCGGGTGTGAATCTGTTCGACACGGCCGATGTCTACTCGGTGGGCCGTTCAGAAGAAGTGCTGGGCAAGGCGCTGGGGGCTAAACGCAACAAGGTGCTCATTTCGACGAAGACCACGTTTCGATTCGGCGAAGGGCCGAATGACGTTGGGTCGTCGCGCTACCATCTGCGGCGGCAACTCGAGGGCAGCCTGAAGCGGCTGGGCACCGACTACGTGGACATTTATCACATGCACGGGTTCGACGCTCTGACGCCGGTTGAGGAAGTGCAGGACACGCTGAACGAGTTTGTGCGCGAGGGCAAGGTGCGTTACATCGCGGCGTCGAATTTTTCAGGCTGGCACTTGATGAAGTCGCTGGCCGTGGCAGACCGCTATGGCTGGACGCGCTTTGTGGCGCACCAGGTGTATTACTCGCTGGTGGGACGCGACTATGAGTGGGAGCTGATGCCGCTGGGGCTCGACCAGAAAGTGGGCGCGCTGGTGTGGAGTCCGCTGGGATGGGGACGTCTGACGGGCAAGATTCGGCGCGGGCAGCCGCTGCCGGAGGTGAGCCGGCTGCACAAAACGGCGGAGATGGGGCCACAAGTGGCCGATGAGTATTTGTATACAGGAGTGGACGCGCTGGACGCGGTAGCGAAGGAGACGGGCAAGACGGTGCCGCAAGTGGCGCTGAACTGGCTTCTGCAACGGCCGACGGTGTCATCAGTGATTGTAGGCGCGCGCAACGAAGAGCAGCTGAAGGCGAACCTTGGCGCAGTGGGATGGAATCTGGCGGCGGAGCAGATGGCGCGGCTCGACGCGGCCAGCGCGGTTACGCCGGTCTACCCCTACTGGCACCAGAGGCAGTTCCGAGAGCGGAATCCGCTGCCAGTGTGAATGGACAGTTCATAGTTCGTAGTTCTTAGTTCACAGTGGACCCCTGCACGCGGGTGCGGCGCGAAATCGTGCTACTGCTTTTTTCACGCGTTCGACAATCGGCGTGAGATCACCAATGAATACTGTCGTCTTTTGAAGAACGGCGACATTCTGCTCGGTCATGGCAGCTACCTTCGCGATGTGAGCGCTGATCGCGTTCACGGCCTCGGTATCGGGGACGAGTCGCTGGGCGCGCGGCCACGATCGACTCAGCCGATGGCAATGGCAGCGATGGCCCAAACCAAGACGATAGCGGACAACCAGAATTCGCGGGAAGCGAGGCGTTTGCGGATCGGGGTCAGCACTAGGAGCAAAGCGGGCGGCAGGCCTGGGCGAACGCGGCGATTCGTGTGCGCTGCGAGCGCAGATGTATCGCATGGTGGAAGGGCCTGATGATCGGCATCGACCGATTCGACAGGGCTTGGAGCGGTGTTCATTTGCTGGGCGAGGTTGAGCGAGATCGGGCAGCATGACCTTCGGGGCAAGGAATGAAGCCGGAGGTGAATTCGCAAACGAAATCGCAGAATTCGGCGAAGCAGAGCCATCTGATTTGCCTCTTTCGCTCACGACATCGGCCATTGGAGTGATTTCCCTAGTGCAGCTGAGAAGTGCGTACTGGGAAGTACGGGCGGAGAGACTGAATCGGGAAGCGCCAGAGAATGGTTCCCATTTTGAGCGGCGGGAACTTTTCTGAAGATGGGCGCGTAGACCTGTCAACGGCTGTATGGCCTGCGGCACGCTCTTGCCCAGATTTTGATTTCGGCTGCCACGCCGGCTCTTGTTCCGAGCCTGATCCCACCCGAGGAGGCACTCCCGTGAAATCTCTGACCAGCCAACTGAAGCAGGTTCTGCGCAGGCTTTGGCGCTCGCCGTTGTTTACGATCGTCACCCTGATCACGCTGGCCGCGGGGGTGGGCGCCAACATTGCGGTCTTCAGCGTGGTCGAGGGGGTGCTGCTGAAGCCGTTGCCCTATCCGCATGCGGAGACTCTGGTGGGCGTGTGGCACACAGCGCCGGGGCTGAACATGGACCTGATCAATATGGCGCCGTCGAACTACTTCATTTATCGCGAGCAGAATCGCGTCTTCCAGGACATCGGAATGTACCAAGGCGACTCGGTCGCGGTGACGAAGCAGGGCAATCCCGAGCAGGTGCAGGCGCTGGATGTAACAGATGGGGTGTTGCCGATCCTGGGTGTGACGCCGATGCTGGGGCGATGGTTCAACCGCGCGGACGTGGCGCCGAACGCGGCAGACACGGTAATGCTGGACTACGGCTATTGGCAGCGGCGCTTCGGCAGTGATCGCAGCATTGTCGGGCGCACGATTACGGTCGATGGCAAGACGCGGCAGGTCATTGGGGTGATGCCGCAGCGTTTTCATTTTCTGGATGGCGAGCAGCCCGAGCTTTTTTTGCCGCTACAGCTTGATAGCAACAAGACGACGCTCGGGGAGTTCAGTTATGAAGGCGTTGCGCGTTTGCGGCCGGGCGTCACGCTCGCTGCGGCGAACACCGATATCGCAAGGCTGATTCCGACGGTGTGGACGAGCTTTCCCGCACCGCCCGGATTCAGCGTTGACCTGTTCCACAAGGCCCGGCTCGGGCCGAAAATACGGCCGCTGACTCAGGACGTGGTGGGCGACGTCGGAAATCTGCTCTGGGTGCTGATGGGGTCGATCGGCGTGGTGCTGCTGATTGCCTGTGCGAATGTCGCCAACCTGCTTCTCGTACGTGCAGAAGGTCGGCACCGCGAACTGGCGGTGCGTGCAGCGCTGGGCGCGAGCCGCTGGCACATCGCCGGAGATTTTCTGCTGGAGAGTGTAGTGATCGGCGTGCTGGGAAGCGTGCTCGGCCTGGGCCTCGCGTGGAGCGCGCTGCGCCTGCTGATCGCGATCGCTCCGCAGGGTTTGCCGCGGCTGCACGATATTGAAATCGACTGGACGGTGCTCGCCTTCACGGTGGCAATTTCGCTGTTCTGCAGTCTGCTGTTCGGTTCGATTCCAGCGCTGCGCTATGCGAGCGCCCGCATGGGCACTGGGCTGCGCGATGGCGGGCGCAGTGTGAGCCAGGGACGCGAGCGCCATCGCACGCGCAATACGTTGGTGGTGATTCAGGTCAGCCTGGCGTTTGTGTTACTCATCTGCTCGGGTCTGATGATTCGCACCTTCCGAGCGCTGACGCACGTGGATGCGGGGTTTGACAGCACGGCGCCGATCCAGACCCTGCGGCTTGGGATTCCAGATGCCGAAGTTCCCAAGTCCGAGAACGTGCTGCGGATGGAAGAGGCAATTCTGCACAAGATTGAAGCGGTGCCGGGCGTGACTGCGGTGGCGCTGGCGAATTCCGTGCCGATGGACGGAAACACATGGTTCGACCCGGTGTTTGCTCAGGACAAGATCTACGCGGATGGCGCGATGCCCCCACTGCGGCGCTTCAAGTTTGCTTCCCCGGGATTTTTTAAGACGATGGGGATTCCCCTTGTGGCGGGACATGACTTTACGTGGGCGGAGACCTACCAGAAACTGCCCGTCGCGCTTGTGTCGGAGAATTTTGCACGCGAATATTGGGGCAGCCCAGCAAATGCACTGGGCAAGCACGTGCGCGTCAGCACAAAGGATGATTGGCGCGAGATTGTGGGCGTGGTCGGCAACATGCATGACGACGGGATGAACAAGGATGCGCCAACGATCGCTTATTGGCCGATCCTGATGAGCCATTTTGAAAGCCGCGACGACGACAAGGACGACAACGTGCGGCGCTACGTGACGTATGCAATCCGAACATCGCGTGCAGGGTCAGAGAGCCTGATGAAGGATGTCCGGCAGGCGGTGTGGTCGGTGGATGCAAACCTGCCGCTGAGCGATGTGCACACGCAGGAGTACTTCTACTCGAAGTCAATGGCGCGCACGTCGTTCACGCTGGCGATGCTTGGCGTGGCATCGGCCATTGCGCTGCTGCTGGGGATTGTTGGCCTCTATGGCGTAATTGCGTATTCGGCGTCGCAGCGAAAGCGCGAGATCGGAATTCGCATCGCGCTGGGCGCGCAGCGGAACGATATTACCGGGATGTTTGTACGGCAAGGTCTGCTCCTGGCCGGGAGCGGTGTGGTGTGCGGGCTGCTTGTGGCGGCGGCCGCAACGCGCCTGCTGCGGTCGCTGCTGTTTCACGTGAGCCCGATGGATCCATTGACGTATGGGTGCGCTGTTCTTGCGTTGTGCGGGGCGGCAACGCTGGCCAGTTATCTGCCCTCGCGGCGAACTGCGTCGGTGAACCCAGTGGAAGCCCTGCGGGCGGAGTGATTGAGGCAGGGAACGGGGAATAGGGAAGAAAACACACCGCTGGAGTCGGGTGGATCGACCTAAGCGCAAACAACGGGGGTCGTGCGATTGCGGTCGGGCTAGGCATGCGGGTTGTAGCCCATGCCGGCAAGCACGCCGCGCATGTATGCGTAGCTTTCGGTGACGCCGGGCATGGGGTCGTCGCCATGAATCTCGTATTCGAGATCGACCCAGCCGGGGTAGTTCATTTTGATGAGCGCCACGAAGATTTCACGGATCGGCATCTGGCCCTGGCCGACGGCAACCTGGCTTTCTTTCGCGCTGAAGTCGGTGAGGTCCTTCATGTGCATATTGAAGAGACGCGGCCCGGCAGCGTGAATGGCTTCGACAACGTCCGTACCCGCGCGAACGCAGTGGCCCACGTCGATGCAGCACCCGAGGCGCGGGTCCATTGAGCCCACAGCTTTCAGCACGTCCAGCGGCGAGGGAAAAATCTTGTCCTCGGGTCCGTGGTTATGAATGGCAATGCGGATGTCGTATTCCTTGACGAATTTTTCGATGCGCGGAAGCGTGGTGGGCGCTGGATCGCCAGCAACGATGACCTTGATGCCGGCGCGCTTCGCGTATTCGAACTTGGCACGGATGTCGTCGTCTTCGTCCTTGGGAAAGTAGACGGTGCCGGCGGCATGAAGATGGATGCCGGCAGCCTCGTAGTCGGCGAGAGCCTGCGCTTCGGCGGCAGGATCCATGGGGAGATGGTCCTTCGCGTCTTTGGCGTTGAGGCCGGTGAGGTTGAGCTGCTTCATCCAGCCGATCACCTGCGCGCGCGGAAAGTTGCGGAAGGTGTAGCTGGCGAGACCGAGTCGAATCGGCGAGGGCGCGCCGGATTCGGGTTTGGGCTGAGCGTGTGCGCCGGGCGTCGGCACGGCAGACGCGGCGGCGGCGAGCGCAGTGGATCGGAGAAAAGTGCGGCGGGATAGATTTGTCATATGCGCGGCTCCCATCCTTTTTCGTATTCGCGGTCCCAGAACTTCATGGCTTCAGGATCGTTTTTGATTTTGCCGTCGGACGGGTCGAGCGAGAGTTCGCGATTCACTTCCCATGCAATGTTGGAAAGCTGCAGCATGGTCACGGCAACGTTGCCTACTGAAACGGGCGCGTTGAGCTTTGCGCCGGTGCGGATGCCTGCGATGAAGTTGGCGAAGTGCGCGTCGGTCATGGAGTCGGCGCCGACGAGGTCGGCTGTGGAAGTTTCGTTGCCCACTTTGAATTCATCGGTCTTCTTGCCTTTGAGGTCGTAAATCTCATAGCCATCGCGATCAATCATTACGGTACCCGTGGTGCCTTCAATCAGCGAACCGCGGCCACGGTTGAAGTAGCGCATCCCGTTGCAGCAGGTATTTTCCCACGAAATCATTTTGTCGTCGTACTCGTAGCTGGTGAGGAGCGTGTCGTAGAACTGCCAGTCGTCTTTGTAGGCATAGCGGCCGCCGCTGGCAGTCACGCGATTCGGATAATCCACGCCGAGAGCCCAGCGGCAAACGTCAACTTCATGCGTGCCGTTGTTCAGAGTTTCACCTGTGCCCCAAACGCGGAACCAGTGCCAGTTGTAAGGTTGCACGTTGTCCTTGTAAGGGCGGCGCGGCGCAGGGCCCTGCCACAAATCCCAATCGAGCGTGGAGGGGACAGGCGCGTCTTTGCCGTAGCCAATGGATTTGCGGGTGTTGTTGTACCAGGCCTTGGCAAAATAGGCCCGGCCGATAAGACCGTTGTGAATCTTCTCGACAATCTCGATGGTGTGCGGCGAAGAGCGCTGCTGCGTGCCCATCTGTACAAGCTTGCCGCACTTTTGCTGTGCGCGCACGAGCAGCGCACCTTCGCCAGGGTTATGGCTGCATGGCTTTTCGACGTAGACGTGCTTCCCGGCCTGCAGGCCAAGAATGGCCATGGGCGCGTGCCAGTGGTCGGGCGTGGCGATGGTGATGGCGTCGACGTCTTTCAGTTCGAGGACCTTGCGAAAGTCCTGATTTGTTTTGGGCGCGTAGCCCATTTGTTTCTCTGTAGCGGCGGCGAATTTGGCCATGATGTTGGTTTCAACATCGCAAACATACGCGATGCGCGCCGCGGCCTGATTGGCTTTGAGCGAGGACAGATGCGCGTAGGCGCGGCTGTTTAGGCCGATGACGGCGAAGCTGAGACGCTCGTTCGCGCCCATGATCTGGCCGTAGCTTTTTGCGGAGGCGCCGACCGCGAGGCCTGCTGCGCCGACTGCGAGTGTGTCGAGGAATTCCCGTCGCGTAACCATCTGTTCTCCTCTGCGTGCGCGGTCCCTGGACTTTCCGGAACCTGTCCATGCTAATACGTGGAAGGGATGAGATGCGCTAACAGGAAAAAGGAATGATCTTCGGGAACGGTTAGAAGGTGGAGCTGGAGCAAGGTTGAAGTCGTCATAATGGCGAACAGTTGTTGGGGCGCGCCATCTCGCCATTTCGTCAAGGACGGCGCGCGAGGCAAATCGGAGTCTTCGTGAGAGGGTAGACGCGGGGGAATGTGGCGAGCATTTTGCGGCGTAGAATCGGGGGATGCCGCAACATATCGGTATCGTAGGCTGCTCCGCGGAGGGCGCGGCGCTGTGCTACCGGACGATTTGTCTGGAAGGCGCGCAGTGGCTCGGGGCCCATGGCCATCCTGAAGTGACTCTGCATACGTTTTCGCTGGCCACGTATGTGGAGCGCATCGAACGCGACGACTGGCAGGGCGTGGGCGAGCTGATGATTGCATCCGGACAGAAGCTGGCGCATGCGGGCGCGGATTTTCTGATTTGCCCCGACAACACGATTCACCAGGCGCTGCGGTATGTGGAGCTGCGCTCGCCGCGGCCCTGGGTTCACATTGGGGCCGTGGTGGCGCAAGAGGCCGCGAACCGCGGGTTCCGGCGGCTGGGGCTCATGGGCACTCGATGGCTTATAGAGAGCGACGTGTACCCGGCGAAGCTCGCGGAGCGCGGACTGGACTACATGCGGCCCACCGATGAGGAGCGGGACGAGATTCACCGCATCATTATGGAAGAGCTGGTGCCAGGCACAATTAAGCCGGAGGCGATTGCGTATCATCAGCAGGTAATGATGCGAATGAAGAAGGCGGGATGTAGCGCGGTGGTGCTGGGGTGCACGGAGATTCCGCTGATCATGACAGATGCGAATTCGCCGCTACCGGTGCTGGATTCGACGCGACTGCTGGCGCGGGCGGCGCTTCGGCGTGCGATCGAGGAAGTTTAGAGCGCCGTTGACGCAATGTTAGAATGATCGTTCTAGTTTCGGGCGGGCAACAGGATGGCGAAGAAGATCGACAAGAAAGCAGCGATTCTGGATGCGATGCTCGACCTGGTGGTGAAGCGTGGCTTTCACGACGCGCCCATGTCGGCGCTGGCGCGGAAATCGGGGGCGAGCCCCGGCGTCATTTATCATTACTTCCCCAGCAAAAATGATTTGATCCGCGCTCTCTATCAGCGCGTGGCGGCGGTGAAGCACCGGGCTTTTTTCGAGGGGTATTCCCACGATATGAGCGCGCGCGAGTCGCTGCTGCACATCTGGCTGAATGCCTATCGCTTTTATCGGACGCATCGGAAAGAGGCGCGGTTTCTCGACCAGTATCTGAGTTCGGGGTATTGCAAGACCAGTGAAGACGAAGAGGCGGAATCGGCCGATCCGACGGTGAAGCGCATCATGAAATGGATGCGGCCGAAGAAGCATGGCGGCGTGTTGAAGGATCTTCCGCCGGAGGCGATAGACAGCCTGACACTGGGACTGGCAGCGAGCCTGGCCAAGGCGCCGAAGGCTTTTTCAAAGGACACATTGACGCGAATCGCAGAGACGGTGTGGACGGCGATTGCGGAGGAATGATGGGGATCAGGACGGTGGGGATTTTCTTCATCGATTAGAACGAACGTTCGATCTAGAAACAGAGAAGCAGAGAAACAGGAAACAGGGAACAGGGAGATCAGGGATGAGCACAGTTCTGGTGACGGGCGGATCGGGATTTATCGGCAGCCATGTAATTCTGCAACTGCTGGCGGCTGGGAACACGGTGCGGACGACGGTGCGGGATTTAAGACGCGAACCGGAGGTGCGGGCGCAATTGAAGCAGGGCGGCTCGGAGCCGGGCGAAGGACTGAAGCTGTTTGCAGCGGACCTGATGAAGGATGCGGGATGGAAGGAAGCGGTGGCAGGCTGCGAATATGTGTTGCACGTGGCATCGCCGTTCCCGGCGCATGTGCCGAAGGATGAGAATGAGCTGATTGTTCCGGCGCGTGAAGGAGCCCTGCGAGTGCTGCGCGCGTCGCGCGATGCGGGCGTGAAGCGAGTGGTGCTGACGTCGTCGTTTGCCGCGATCGGGTATGGGCAGCCGGAACAGACGAAGCCATTTGACGAAACGAACTGGACCGACGTCAATGGCGAAGGGCTGACCGCGTATGTGAAGTCGAAGACACTGGCCGAGCGCGCGGCGTGGGAGCTGCTCGCAAAAGAGGGCGGTGGGCTGGAGCTTTCCGTGGCGAATCCGGTGGGCGTGTTTGGGCCGGTGCTTGGGCCGGATTATGCGACATCGATTCTGATTGTGCAAAAGATGATGGACGGCGCCATGCCAGGGTGCCCGCGGCTTTGGTTTGGCGGAGTGGATGTGCGCGACGTAGCCGATCTTCATCTGCGCGCAATGACGCATCCAGCCGCGAAGGGCGAGCGTTTCCTGGCTGTGGCTGGAGAATTTGTGTCGATCGTGGAGATTGGGCAGATGCTGAAACGGCGCATGGGAGCGGCCGCGAAACGCGTGCCGACGCGCGAGTTGCCGGACTGGCTGGTGCGGCTGGCCGCGCTGAAGGATCCGGCGGTGAAACAGATTTTGCCGGAGCTGGGGAAACGGAAGAACGCGACGAGCGAAAAGGCGCAGCGTGTGCTGGGATGGAGGCCGCGGTCGGTCGAGGACTCTGTGGTGGCGACCGCGGAAAGCCTGGTAGCGCTGGGGCTGTTGAAGGACAGCGCTAAGAGCGCGGCGTGAAGGCAGAGAAACGGAGAAACAGGGAACAGGGAACAGGGAACAGGGAACAGGGTTTCCTTATACACAGGTTCTTCACTGAATCACAGAATGCCGATTTGAATCGTGCTTTCCCACCCTTTCTGCGACGAGCGCAGAAAGGATGGGGCACCGATGGTTGTGCGGATTGCAGCCGCGCGAAAGTAGATCCTTTGGCTGCGTGGCGGTCAGGAGCTGCAACAGGTGGCTGCTTGCGGATCGGCGGGGGGCGCGTCGTCGATTTGGCTTTGGAGGAGTTCTAGGAACGCGGCCATGGCCGGCGAGACCCATTTGTCTTTGTGCCAGAGGATGTGGGTGGTGACGTCGAGCGACGGGCCGGCCCAGTGCAGCGCTTTGAACAGATGCTGCCGCAGTTCGCGGGAGATGACGATGGCGGGCAAGAGTGCCAGGCCCATGCCGACGCGCACGCATTGCTTCATGGCTTCAACGCTGGAGAATTCGGTGATATTGCCGGGATGCACATTTTGGAGCGCAAGAGCGCGATCGAGTTTGGCGCGGTAGCCGCAGCCAACCTCGGTGAGCAGGAGCGTTTGACCGGAGAGATCCGTTGGCTTGACGATGCGCCGATTCGCAAGCGGATGACTGGGTTCGCCGAAGAGGAAGATTCGCTCCGTACGCAGACGATAGGACTTGTACGACGGGTTGGAGGGCGTGTCGCACATGCTGATGGCGATGTCGATTTTGCCGGCGTCGAGCTCGGCGGCGAAGGTGACGCCGATGTGGGGCACGAAGACGAGCTCGACCATGGGAAAGCGCCGGCGAAAAACGCGCAGCACCGGCGGCAGCCGATAGGTGAGGATGCTTTCGGGAGCGCTAATGCGCAGCGGTCCGCTGGGCTCGGCACCATTGCGGATAGCGCGCTGGCCCTGCTCCATGACCACGAGAGCCTGCTCGGCGAAGGGCTGAAAGCGGCGGCCCGCGTCGGTGAGGGTGACGCGCCGGCCGAGGCGATCGAATAGCGGCACGCCGAGTTCTTCTTCGAGTGCCTTGATCTGGGCCGTGACGTTGGACTGCACCGTATTTACTTTTTCAGCGGTGCGGGTGAAGTTCAATTCTTCGGCGAGGGTGCGAAAGATCTGCAGTTGGCGAACTTCCATGGCGTGTTGAGAACCTCCACATTGCGTTCGGCGAATTGCGGGCAAGAACCGGATAGCGGCGCGTCTCAAGAATCGGCGAGCATCGGTGCATGAACAGCAGGTTCACTTCGATGACGGCCGTTGGCGGAATTACGACGGGAAAAACTACTCGGGATGCCATCTCTGCGCCAGATGGTAAACATCATATCAATCTATTGGACAGATTAGCTAGCCGAAGCCAGACTCACGGCATGAGAGTCGAGCTTCCCCGCCGACTTCGCAGGCTGGCAAAATTTCTTCCGATGATTGCGCTCCTGGTCTCAGCGTGTTCCAAGGACAGGGCGTATGCACAAACCCCAGCGCGAACGGAGACACGCACCACGCTGGTGATTTTTGCCGAGAAGCGCATGGCGGATAGTGAGTGGGCGGCGCTGTTTGATGCGCTGAAGAAGGGCGCACAGAGCGGTCGAGAAGAGGCGCCGGCATTGAAGGGCGGTATGGATCTTGTGCGAGGCGACACGATCGTGCACGGACTGGAGGTGGACCGTCCGATTTCGGTCTATCTACACGGCGATTGCACGCTATTGCCGATGCCGCGCTATGCGCCGCTGGGCGCGTTGGGATGGGTGCGGCTGGTACATGGGCGGATTCAGCCTTTTATTCACGTGGATTGTGCGCAGATTGTTCAGGAACTGGGACCGCTGGTGTTGGGAATGAACCGCAAACGGCGCGATGCTGTGATGGGTGAGGCGATGGCACGGGTGATTGTGCACGAGTGGATCCATGTGGCGACGCAGAACGCGGGCCACGCGAAGCATGGGGTGGCGAAATCGAGTTTTGGTGTCGCGGATTTGCTGGCTGAGGACGTCGAGATTCGTCGGGACCCGAGGTTTCCACGGGGACGATGGGACTAAGAGACTAGGGACTAAGGGACTACGGCTACATGTCGCTGTGGCTGGGGTTGAGGAGTTCTTCTTCGGGTTCGATGTGGACGAGGACTTTGGCGACGCGGTTGACGGCGTCGAGGATGCGATCTTCGACGCGGTGAGAGATGGCATGGCCGGAGCGGACGGTGATGTCTCCATCGACAATGACGTGGAGGTCGACGTAGTAGCGGAAGCCGACCTTGCGTACGAAGCACTTTTCGAGGCCAACGACGCCGGGGACGAGTTCGGCGACCTGGCGGACATGCTGCTCGATCTCGGGCGGCGGTGCGGTGTCGAGGATCTCGGCCAGGGGCGATTGGAGCTGGCGCCAGGCGCTGAATAGAATGACGGGCGAAGCAAAGAGGGCGGCCCAGTCGTCCATGCGGGCGTCTTGCGTTAAGAGGGCGAGCGAGATGCCAACGAAGGCGAAGAAGGATGTGATGGCGTCGCTCAAGTGATGCCATGCGTCGACGCGGACGGCGGTGCTCTCAATGTGATGGGCTACGGAGAAGACATAGCGCCAGAGCAGGAGTTTGATGGCGACGACGACGAGCAGGACCCAAAGGGTGTAAACCCTGGGGAGTGGGTGAGGATGGCGGATAAGGGAGACGCTTTCGCTGGCGATGGCGAAGGCCGCGCCCGCCATGGCGAGGCTGACGATGGCTGCGGAGACGGGTTCGGCCTTGCCGTGGCCGTAGGGATGCATTTTATCGGGAGGGCGAAGCGCGACGCTCAAGCCGATGTAGACAACGGTGGAGCTGAAAACGTCAGAAAGGGATTCAATGCCGTCGGCGACGAGGGCGAAGGAATGGCCGATGAAGCCGGCGAAGCATTTGCACAAGGCGAGGAAAAAATTCGAAACGATGCTGAGGAGGGACGAGTGGAGTCCCCGGTGCACGTCGAGTTCAGGTTTGGAGGTGGTCGGCATGAGCGATCGTTGCAGACTCAGATTTTACGCTGGTGGGAAGAACAGGGATCAGGGAACAGGGATCAGAGATCAGGGAGATAGTCTTCTTGGATCTTGGGATTGAAGCTTGTGAGGGATTCAAATGAGGGGGGACGCGATGGGACTGCTTGCCGGGGGACTTCCTGACTCTGCCTCTTGCGATCAGGAAGTCTCTTGGCCGGCTTTGTGCGGCTCCGCGATGGAGGTTTGCCCAATTGCGGAGGTCGAGATCTGGGGAAAAGAGGAACTCAGAGAAAAAGGAATTGGCGAAATCGTGCCTGGTTCTCCAGGCCATGTTTTCTAGCTGCCTAAACGATAAGTGGGGCCACTGACGCGGCGTTCGGTTTTGTTTGCGCGGAGGTCTGGCTGACCGCTGCGACGATCGATGCTAATCGACATGTCGGGCAGGATGATGGTGCGCTGGCCGGCGACTTGCGCCGCGGCAACGCCGGCACTGGGCGAAGCATGCATGTCGAGTTCGGCGAGATCCGGAACAATTTTGTTTTCCTTGTTGGATGTTGAGCCGGCGACAGTCGTGCTGGTTCCGTTGGTGAGCATTTTGTTCAGGACCGGCATATTGACGCGCTGGGTTTCAACGAAGTCGACGCCATCGGCGGTAAGGGTGAAGTCGGAATTGTCGGCGCGTGTGATGTAGCCCTTCCGGAGCAGATACCAGGTAGTGAAGTCCAGATAATCGCGCGGAAATCCCATCTGTTTTTCGATCTCAGCGAGAGTGACTTCAGGATTATGGGGATGATTGCGGCGGCGGTAGTAGAGCACCGCAAGGACGGCCAAGCGGCGATTGAGTTCGCCATCGAACTGGTCCATGAAATCAACGCTCGAGGAGAGCGGTGTTTCTTCGGCGGATTCGAGCTGGCGGTCGCTATCGTATTCAGCGCGGCGGTCGGCATCGGAAAGGACGTCATAGGCTGTCTTCAACATGAAGAACTTTTCCGGGTCGCCGGAGACCGGGTTGTCCGGATGGAAGCGGGCGGCCAGGAAACGGTAGACACGGTGAATGGTGTCGGCATCAGCGTTGGGGCTGATTTGGAGGAACTCGTAATAATCCAGGTTCTTCATCTCAATCATGGGGGAGCCTCTTTGCGTCGTTGGAGACGAACCTTAACTGATTGAAAGTCTAGGCCGGTGCTTGGGGCGGGACAATCACACACAGAGGTCAGAAGCCGACCATTGGTGGGATAGGAGTGTGACACGGGCGGGGCTGGGGGCGGCAGGTGGCTGAAACGGGGCTGGTTGCGGCTCAGGAGGGGGAGGCTCGGGACGACGAGATCGAAGCCGGATTCCGCGCAGGCGAGTTTGAAATCGCGAATCGGGAAGAGGGATCCGGCGTAGGCAGGAGTATGGCTCCGGGCATGCAGGGCGGCGGCTATACTCGGGGTTTGGATCGCGAAGATTGATTGCGCGGAAAGCCGGAAGTGCTGATGTTTTTGCAGCAAGACGGCTTCTGGCGGCGTCCGCGGTTGAGGAGAAACGGATTGGGTTGGAACCGGCGAGGATTTTTGAAGTCGCTGTCGCGGACAGCGCTGGTGTTGTCGCTGGAGGATGTGCTGGGGCTGGCGCGGCCGGGTTTTGGATTAGGCGCGCAGCAGGGTGCTACGGCGCAGAAGCCATCGGGGAGTGCGCGGCAATCGTATGAAGCGGCTGCGCGGCCGGCGCCGAAGGGTGCTCCTTCGCCGGTGACCGGGACGCCGCTGGGCGTGCAGTTTGTCGATGTGGCCAAACAGGCCGGGTTGAATGTTGAGACGATCTTCGGCGGTGAGCACAGGAACAAATATCTGCTGGAGACGACGGGTTGCGGCGCGGCGTTCTTCGACTATGACCAGGATGACTGGGTAGATATTTTTCTGGTCAATGGGTGGAGACTGGAGGGATTTCCCAAAGGGCATGAACCCGTTTGTCACTTGTTCAAGAACAATCGCGACGGGACGTTTACGGATGTGACTTTGAAGGCGGGGCTCGCGCGATCGGGTTGGGGACAGGCGTGCTGCGTGGGCGACTACAACAACGATGGATGGAACGACCTGTTCGTGAGCTACTACGGGCAGAACGCGCTGTTCCGGAACAATGGGAATGGGACGTTCAAGGATGTGACGAAGGAAGCTGGGCTATCGCAGGATCGGCTGCGGTGGAACTCGGGCTGCACGTTTGTGGACTACGACAAGGATGGGCACCTCGATTTGTTTGTGGGGAACTACATCGACTTCGATGTGAAGACTGCGCCCCTGCCTGAGGACGCGAACTGTACGTACAAGGGGATCGTGGTGGCGTGCGGACCGCCGGGGTTGGAGGGTGGAAAGAATCTGCTCTATCACAACAACGGAGATGGGACGTTCAGCGACGTGAGCGCGAAGGCGGGGATGAATGGCACGCTGGGGACTTATGCGCTGAGCTGCGCGGCGGCGGATTTGGATAACACGGGATGGCCGAATATCTATGTAGCGAACGATTCGACGTCGGCGACCTACTACGTGAACCAGACGGATGGGACGTTCAAGGACCAGGCGATCGAGGCGGGCGTGGCGTATTCGCCTGATGGGAAACCGCAGGCGGGGATGGGCGTGTCGATCGGAGACTACAACCGCGACGGGCGGTTGGATATTGTGAAGACGAACTTCGCGGGCGACACCGACTCGTTATATATGAATCTCGGCGATGGGTCGTTTGACGATCGGACGTACCAGGCGGGGTTGGGGATCAACACGCGGCTGCTGGGATGGGGTGTGAGTTTCATCGATATCGATAACGATGGGTGGCTCGACATTCTTGTGTCGAATGGGCACGTGTATCCCGAGGTGGATGGGACGCAGGTGGATGCGAGTTATGCGGAGCGGAAATATTTGTATCGCAATTTGCGCAACGGACAGTTTGAGGATGTGAGCTTGCTTGGCGGGAGTGGGATTACGGCGGAGGCGAAGGCGCGCGGGTTTGCGGTTGGCGATTTTGATAATGATGGGGATCTCGATGCGGTGGTGAACTGCGTGAATGCTGTGCCGCAGTTGTTGCGCTGCGATTCGACGCTGAAGCGGAGCTGGGTGAAGGTTCGGCTGGTGGGGACTAAGTCGAATCGAACTGGGATTGGGGCGCGGATTAAGGTGGTGGCGGCGACGGGGACGACGTTAGGGAACAGGGAACAGGGAATAGGGAATAATGGGGCTGCGGGAGCTTCGGGGCTGACGACGAAGGCGGGGCCGACGCTGACGCAGATTGAGGAAGTGCGCTCGTGCAATGGGTATTATTCGGCGAGCGATTTGCGGATTCATTTTGGATTGGGTGAGGCGAAGACGGTGGATCTCGTCGAAATCAAGTGGCCATCGGGGGCGGTGGATTCGTTGAAGGATCTGGATGTGAATCGGCTTTATGTGGTGGAAGAGGGCGGGAAGATTTTGAGGACGATGGAGATGGTAGGAGCTAAGAAGTAGGTTGTTGATCGACCAGCAACGTCCGAGTAGGCGGTGAGAACGAAGCCGNNTTCCGATGTAGGCTAGCGGTTACCGGAAGTCGGACGAAGACTAATATTACCGATTCTCCATTGAACCCACTGCAAGTGCGGACGCTATTCTTCTGAATAGAGGAATCACAGTGCAGATTCTTGGAGCGTCTCCTATTTGGCACGTGAAGGTTTGCACGAAACTCATCGGTAGCCTCGTTGTGGCCTCTCTAGTGAGCTGTAAGCAGAGGTCCTTTACCTACGCTGATGCGGCGGGATCATACGAATATCATTTGGGCAACAGCGCACAAGGGTCAATATGCTTCGAGCTTTACCCAAACGGAAGCTATCGGCTAGGGGATGCCAAGGAGCCATTGAGTAGCACATCTATTCGTGGCTCACAGGCGACAGGCAGGTGGACCCTAAGCGGAGGCTCGGACGAGGAGGTTCTCCTCCTTGGAAAATCGTCCCTTCCGATAGAACGCACACGTTTGTCGATAAGAGTCACGATTGATGACGACCTTGGAATCTACTGCGATTTGCCCTTTCGCCAACGCTGATCTAGTGCTTCGACGATAGTGAAATCTCCCTTGATGGTGAAATCGGCGCGTCGTTTTGCTTCAAAGAGGCCAATCAGGTCGGGCACCGGTCGAGTCGTGGCCCACTCTTCGGCTACTCCTCGGTCAATACCTGCCTTCTCCCCATGGCAACAAGACCCGCGGCTTCGCATTTGCCTTTGTTCTTACCTTCAGCCACCGGCCAATCTCCAGCCATTGCGGATTATTTCTCCGAATT
>PLKY01000324.1:26320-26748 GCA_003140785.1 Acidobacteriaceae bacterium
CAGTCGCCCGCCATGCGCGGCAATGCCTTCTGCTATCACCATGCACGCCGCGCCGCGGCGCATCAAGCCAACCCCGCCGAAGCGCGCATCCAGATTCCCGCCAGACTCGACCGCGCCGGAATCCCTCAGGCTCTTCGTCAGGTCATGAATGCGCTCGCCAACAACCAGATCAGCGCCCGCCGCGCATCCATCCTTTTNNGGCGACCTGCTTCGCCAAAAGAAGGCCGAGTAGCGATTCCTGGCAGGTTGATTCGTTGTCTTCTTGCTGTTCCGCGTGTGTCTTGGGCAATCCGGAGATTACTCAAAAATGGGTTATGCCCGGGTGAGATTGTGACCCAGCGATCAGAGTAGATAGGGCACCAGGGCAGCGGTCTGACGAGCATAGGTTACATACGCCTCGCCGAATTGGGAACGCATCCACTGTTCCT
>PLKY01000172.1 GCA_003140785.1 Acidobacteriaceae bacterium
TGGCGCTGGCCAATGCGCAGGCCTTCGGGTTCGATACGGTCGGCTGTTCCTCGACGGGGAACCTGGCCAACGCTGTCGCCGCGCACGCCGCGCGCCTGGGCCTCAAAACCTACATTCTCGTGCCGGCCGATCTCGAATACGCAAAGATTCTGAACACGCAGGTCTACGGCGCCACGCTGGTGCGCGTCGACGGCAACTACGATCATGTGAATCGCCTCTGCTCGCAAATCGCCGAGCGCTATAACTGGGGCTTCGTCAATTGCAATCTGCGGCCCTACTATGCGGAGGGGTCGAAGACCGTCGGATTCGAAATCGCCGAACAGCTCGGCTGGCGCCTGCCCGATAACATCGTCGTTCCCATGGCAGGGGGCTCGCTGATTACCAAGATTCGCAAGGCGTTCAACGAACTGGTCGAATTGGGCCTGGTCGAGGACAAGCAGGTGCGGTTCTTCGGCGCGCAGGCCACAGGCTGTTCGCCCATCGCCAAGGCCGTCAAGAACAACACGGATGTCATCGAGCCGCAGCGCCCCAACACCATCGCCCGCTCGCTTGCCATTGGAAATCCGGCCGACGGTCCCTACGCCGCGCGCGCCATTCGCAGTTCCGGCGGATGGGCGGAAGATGTTTCCGATGTCGAAATCGTGTCCGCAATCCAGGAGCTGGCAGAAACCGAAGGCATCTTTACGGAGACTGCCGGCGGAGTTACCACGGCTGTCACCGCCCGCCTCTACGCGCACGGCCGCATTCGGCCGGACGAACTCACAGTGGTTTGCATCACAGGCAACGGCCTGAAAACGACCGACGTTCTCCACGGTGCTTACGATCAGAGCCAGGCCATTCGCCCGCGTCTCAGCGAGTTTGAGAATTTTGTTGAAGAACATTCTGGGGGAACTCAGGATTGGAGCCTGGCGGGGGAGAGCTATGTCCGTTAAAGTCGTATTGCCCAATGCATTTCAGAAGCACACCAACAATGTTCGCGAGATATCGAGCAGCGCCGCAAATCTGCCCGAGCTGGTCACGGAGATGGAGGGCCGCTTTCCGGCGCTGCGCCAGCATTTGCGCGGTGCGGACGGCCAGATTCGCCGCTTCATCAACTTCTATGTGAACGAGGAAGATATTCGCTTCCTGGGCAACGAGAATTACAGCTTCAAGGAGGGCGATGAAGTCCTTGTCATTCCGTCGATTGCGGGCGGATGGTGCTAACTTAATGTGCGCTACGTCACTTTGGGCTCTCCGTCGAGGAGAGCCTTTTTATTAATATCGAGTTACAACGTGAACAAAGTATTTGCAACGTTTTTGCATCATCTTCACTTTCCTCTTACAATTCCAGACGGATACTACTTCCGTGATTACGCACGCTGGGCAGAGGCTTCCGCTCGTTCAATCACCTGGTTCCGCCATCCAAGTGGTGGAAATCCCCACTTTACCTTTACTTCCAGTCTCGCCCCAGGTTTCTTCCAGTCCGCGTATTCATGCGGAGGTTGGCAAGTACCGGCTGAAGATCGCGGAATCGCCAGAAGATCGTGCCGCTGCGTGCCGCTTGCGCTTCAAAGTGTTCAACATCGAAATGGGCGAGGGGCTCGAGAGCTCATACCAGACGGGTCTGGACACCGATAAGTTCGACTTATTCTGCGAGCACTTATTGGTCGAAGATAAAATCACACGCCGTATTGTCGGAACTTACCGCATGCAATCTGGAGTTACCGCGGCCTCGAACCTTGGCTATTATTCCGAACAGGAGTTTCACTTTGCTCCTTACGAGGCGCTCCGCGCGGGAATCCTCGAGTTAGGCCGAGCTTCGATCGATCGCGAACACCGCACGCCAGAAGTGCTGACCCTGTTGTGGAGGGGTATCGCGCAGTATGCTACTGACATGGGACTGCGCTACCTGATCGGTTGTTCGTCATTCAACTCCAAGGATCCGAGCGAGGGATGGCAGATGTATCACCAGCTTGCTCATTATCGGGTCTCGCCCGAGTTTGCGACCGAGCCAACCGCCGCGTATGCTTGCCCCACCGAGCAGGAGGGCGCAGACGCACAGCCGTTGCCCCGCCAAAATGCTGCTTCGTTGCCAGCTCTTCCCAAGGTTCCCAGGTTACTCCGAACCTATCTCGCCATCGGTGCGCGCATTTGTGCGCCTCCGGCATGGGACCGCGAGTTCGGCACCATCGATTTCCTTACGCTGCTCGATCTCAAAATGCTTTCGTCTTCCGCGCGAAATCACTTTCTGGCGCCGCTTACCTCTTGAATTTCCGCCCTGTCCGGCGCGCTGTGGCGCTGGGATGCACTCTGACAATCATGTTTCTTCGCTACTGGGCTACGCACCTGCGCGGCCCTCTCACGCTTGAGCAGCGCGCGGAATGGATGCAGTTTGCCGGGCGCACGGCCTTGGCGAGCCTGGGAATCCGTTGCAGAGTGGAAGGCGAGCCGCCAACGAGCGGCATTGTGGTCGCAAACCACCTCAGCTATCTCGACATTGCCATCTTCTCGGCAGTGATGAAGTGCTTCTTTGTCTCCAAAGCCGAGATCAGCAAGTGGCCTTATTTTGGAAAGGCGGCGCTCGCAGGGGGTACTATGTTCGTCGATCGCTCCAGCATTGCCAGCGCCGAACGTGTCGCAGCCGAGATCGGCGAACGTCTTGCACTCCCCATCCCAATCCTCTTCTTCCCTGAGGGCACTAGCACCGACGGAAGTTCGGTCCTGCGTTTCCGCTCGCGCCTGTTTGAGCCTGCCATTCAAGCCGGAGCTCCGGTCACGGCTGCTGCCATACGATACATTCTTTCCGATGGCGCCGAGGAGCGCGACCTTTGCTGGTTTGGCGACGAAGCGTTCTTGCCGCACCTTTGGAAGGCGCTGGGTACCCCGGATCTCACTGCCGAAATTCGCTTCGGCGACCCTCACATCTACGGCGATCGTCGCATCGCCGCTGACCAGACGCGAGAGGAAGTCGTCGCGATGCGCGAGGACAACCTCGTAATGCGATGAGTTTCGACCAGTCCAGCCGCGCCGAGTTCGCTCGTCGATCCCTTGAGGACAGACCTCCCCAAATTCATCCGGTAAACTGCAAAGGTTGGAGTCTTCCCCCATGCCACTGCCGCAGGATGAACGTGTCGTCGCGCTTGCTAACGATCTGTTGCAACAATTCGATCAGCTTTTCGGAACCCATCCGGGCTTTCGCGCGGCGCACGCAAAGGGTTTGCTACTTACCGGCACCTTCACGCCGGCAGCCGGAGCGCAGGAACTGACCAGGGCCCCGCATGTGACGCGCGAATCGACGCCCATCACCGCCCGCTTCTCCAACTCCACCGGACTTCCGCTGATTCCCGACAATGCCCCCGAAGCTAATCCGCGTGGTCTGGCGATTCGCTTCAATCTCGCCGAGCACGTGCACACCGACATCGTGAGTCATTCGACCGACGGATTCCCGGCCCGCGACGGCAATGAGTTCCTCGAATTTCTGAGAGCAGTGGCAGCCAGTGGACCCGACGTCCCCTCGCCCAAACCCATCGAAGTTTTTCTGGGATCGCATCCGGCCGCGCTTGCCTTTGTCCAGGCGCCGAAGCCGTTCCCCTCGAGTTTTGCGCGCCAGACCTACTTCGGTGTTACGGCCTTCGCCTTCACCAATGTTTCGGGAAAAGAGCGCTTCGGTCGTTACCGCATCGTCCCGGAGCAGGGAAACGACTTTCTCCCGGACGAAGCCGTATCGAAGCTCCCAGCCGATTACCACTTCGAAGAGATCATGGATCGTTTAAAAAATGCGGCGGTGAGGTTCAGGATCCTGGTGCAGATAGCGGAGCCCGGCGACACCGTCGACGACGCAACGAAGCATTGGCCGGAATCACGCCAGCTCTTCAATTTGGGCACCATCGAATTGATGGCTCCGGCACCGGAAAATCTAGCCCAGCAAAAGCAAATCATCTTCGACCCAATCCCCAGGGTGGATGGAATCGAGCCATCCGCCGATCCGCTTCTTGAGTTGCGCGCGGCCATCTATCTGCTCAGCGGCAGGCGCAGGCGAGCGGCCGAGATGGAAGCGCCGGGGCATTGACCCCGCCTGGCAGATTGAGACAATCAGGCCGTTTAAGATTTCTTTGGCCGCTTTCGGCGGCGAATGGTATTGTCTAATTTATCTCGCAAAAGTGAACAGCGGGCGCACCAATCCACCAGGTCAGCTATCTCAACTCATTCCCCTACCGGTCTCTTGACTGGTTGTACCACCGTATCCGTTCTGCGGCCTTGAAGAAGTGTCGATGCACAGATTCTGAGTTCGATCGAAGCGCGAGGGAATGCGTATGACCCAGTTCTACGAAGAAGCTGAAGCCAGTCGTGTTCTGACTCTTGAAGAAGTCACAAACCTCACGGAGGAAGGCGGCAAGCCTGCCGACACCCTCATGAACGTCGTGGCCCTGATTGCCACGCGATTCCACACGGACGTCTGTTCGGCCTATCTGCTGGAGCCCGACCGCTCAAACCTTGTGCTGGCTGCGACCCTCGGTCTGCACCCACGCTGCATTGGAACCTTGCGCATGCCGCTTCAGGAGGGCCTCACGGGCCTGGTTGCCGAGCAAGTCGTACCGGTGGCGGTCGCCGACGTCCGCAATCATCTCCGCTTTAAATACTTCAAGGAATCGGGAGAAGAGGAGTACCTGTCCTTCCTTGGCGTTCCACTTGTCGATCGCGGAATTCTGCAAGGTGTCTTGATTGTTCAAACCAAGGAAGCACGGGTTTTTCGCGAAGATGAGATTCGCATGTTGAGTGAGGCTGCGAGCCAGGTAGCTCCCGTGGTCAGTGAGGCGCGCACTCTCGACCGATTCATTGCGCCGGCACAGGAACGCCTTTGGTCGCTCGCGCGCAACCTGTGGTGGAGTTGGGATCACGAATGCGTCGCTCTGTTTCGCGATCTCAACCCCACGCGCTGGCGTGAATTGAACCAGAATCCCATCGCGCTGTTGAATGAGCTCCCGCTCAGCGACATCGAGCGCCGCGCCGCGGAGATGTCGTTGCACAGCCGCATCAACTATGTCTATCGCCGCCAGCAGGAGTATTTGAAAGCCGAGAACACCTGGGGTGGTGAGCATGCCGCGCTTTTGCGGACACGCCCTGTCGCGTATTTCTCAGCCGAATTCGGCCTGCACGAGTCGTTGCCGATTTACTCCGGCGGACTTGGCATTCTGGCTGGCGACCACATCAAGAGCGCGTCCGATCTCGACATTCCTCTTGTTGGTATTGGACTCTTCTATGGTCAGGGATATTTCCTGCAGCGGCTTGATCGCAGTGGCTGGCAGAAAGAAGAGTATGTCCACACCGACGTAAACCAATGTCCGATCCAGCCGGCAATTGGCGAAAACGGCGAACCGGTTGTGGTAGAGATTCAGACGCGCGGCGGCTCGATCCGCGCGAAAGTCTGGCGTGTGAAAGTTGGACGCTGCGATCTTCTGCTGCTTGACTCGAACGTAGAAGGCAATGCGCCCGAAGATCGTGAGCTCACTTCGCGGCTCTATGGTGGCGATGGGCGCACCCGCATTCGTCAGGAACTTCTGCTCGGCGTGGGCGGCTTCCGTGCGCTCAGGGCCATGGGCATCACACCCGGCGTGCTTCACCTGAACGAGGGCCACAGTGGATTTGCAGTTCTCGAGGCCATTCGCAGCCGCATGCAGGAAGAGGGCGTGGACTTTGTGACCGCCGCGAGCCAGATTCCGCGCGAGGTCATTTTCACCACGCATACTCCGGTACCGGCGGGCCACGACCGGTTCAATGCCGATCTGATCGAAGAGCACCTGGGCCCGCTGCGCGACCAGCTTGGGCTCTCGCACGATAACCTGATGGGCTTTGGGCGCGTGAGCTCGAATGACTATCAGGAACAATTCTGCATGACTGTCCTGGGACTCAAACTTTCCCGCCGCGCCAATGCAGTTTCATCGCTGCATGGCGAGGTTTCGCGAGCGATGTGGTGGCCTCTCTATCCGGAGAAGCCGCAAGACGCCGTTCCCATCGGACACGTCACCAACGGCGTTCATGTCCCCTCGTGGCTCGCGCCGCAGATGTGCCGCCTTTACGATCGACATCTCGGCGTTGGCTGGCAAGTGAAGAGCGGCTCGGCGCGAACCTGGGAAGGCATTGAAACCGTGGACGACGGCGAGCTCTGGGAGACTCACTTGTCGCTCAAATCGCGCATGATTGAGTTCGTGCGCCGTCGCGCCTGTGAGCAGGCAGAGCGCCGTAGCGAGCCGCAAGAAACTCTGCAAACGCTGAGCAAACTGCTCTCGCCGGACGCGCTCACCATCGGCTTCGCGCGTCGCTTTGCCACCTACAAGCGCGCCAACCTTATTCTGGCCGACATTCAGCGGCTGGCGTCAATGGTCAACGACCCCAAACGTCCCGTGCAATTTGTGTTTGCCGGCAAGGCCCATCCGGCAGACGTCGCCGGCAAAGGCCTGATTCGCGACGTATTTGAGTCGGCTGCCAGCCTTCGCTCCAGCGGTATCCGCATCCTGTATCTCGAAAACTACGACTGGGAGTTGGGCGCGCTGCTGACCCAGGGCGTCGACGTCTGGGTCAACACTCCGCGCCGGCCGTACGAAGCGTCAGGCACCTCAGGCATGAAGGCCGCCCTGAACGGCGTTCCCAGCCTCAGCGTTCTGGACGGCTGGTGGATCGAGGGCTGCGCCGAAAATGTCACCGGCTGGGCCATCGATGACGCCGACGACGAGGACGGCGAGGCCAGCAGCTTGTACGACAAGCTGGAGAACAAGATCGCGCCGCTTTACGCACGTCCCAGCGCCTGGGCGCGCATGCAGCAACACTGCATCGGCATCAATGGCACGTTCTTCAATACCCACCGCATGCTCGGCCAGTACTTCTACAACGCCTACTTCCCGCAGATGTCCGAGGAAGAGGCCGTTCCCATCGCAGCCGATCTGCAGGCTGCCGAGAGAAGCGCCGCAGCCAAGTCTCCCGTCATGGTATAGCTTCAACCCAACCCGTCGCCGCGCTGCAGACCTCCGCAGCAGTGGCGGCGGGATTTTCTGCGCCCTCAATCGCTCGCACCTCGATCTACAGCACAAAAAAAACGGCCCCTCGTCTGAGGGGCCAATCTGCCTTGGTTCTCTCTGGTAAGGAGAGCTTTGTTGCGAGTACGTACTCTATGGCCGCATCTCGCAAAACTTGGTGATGGGGAACGGCGGGAGGATCTTGCTTTCATCCCTCCCGCTTCCCTTGCTCGGTAGTCCCCGGGGAGGGCTACTGGTTACTTGCCGGCGCCAGCTGGTTCTGGGTGGTAGCGGGCGAGTTGCCGTTCGAGGCGGCTGCACCTTCGCCGCTCATCGAGGCCAGGCTGTTGTGGAGCAGGGTTACGCGGACGCCGTTCACGATCTTCGTCTCGCTGTTATCCGCCGTCTGCCCGCTGCTGGCGGTCGTTGCGCTGCTGGCGGCCTGGCCCTTATCGCGGCCTAGACCCGTGCGATAGATGCGATACAACGGAACCTGCTGTTCCGTCACCAGGTAGCGAGCGACCGAGTCTGCCATGGCCTGCGAACTCTGCACGCCACCACGGCTGTAGCCCTGGATCTCGATAATGTAGCCCTTCTCGCTGGCGAGTTTCGAACCCAGGTCGTCCAGGCTAGCCTTGCCCTGGGGACCAAGCGTCGTACGTCCCGCTGCGAATTTCACGTCCACCGAGGTCACCTGGCTGTACTGATCCAGATTGCTGACCGTGCCGTTCAAGGAGTCCGTCTTGGAGCTGGCTGTGGTCGCAGTTGACTGCGCCGCATTCGCCCGGTTGGCTGCGTCCGCGGCATGCTGATCCGCAGTGTTCGCGGCCATCATCGCCTTGCTGATGCCGGCCTGCGCGCGTCCGTCTACGTCCTTGATGTCGCCGGCGTTCTTTGCCTGCAGCTGATCAAGCTCGTTGGTCCGATCCTTGATCGGATCCACTTCGCGTTTTACCCACTTCTTCCGTGCAAACGGATTCATATGGCCCCAGAATCCCTCTTTCGATTGATCTTGTAGCGGCTTGCCAGTGGCGTAGGTTGTGGTGTCATTCGGATCAACCGCACCAGACTGAGCACTGGTCGGCGAGGACTGCATCGCCGCCGGAGGGGCAGACTGGTCCGGGGCTGGTGTCTGCGCAAATGCAGCGGCGCCCATGGCTCCTCCTAAGACCAGAGTGGAAAGACCTAGACTTTTCGTGAAATTGATCATGGTTTTTACATCTCCTGACCGGGTGACTCGCTCTACAGGCGTCCGGTTGCCTTGAGTAGTGCAAGCCCCGTGCCAAACTCGTGGTTGCTTTGGAGATGGTTCAAAATCAGCAAGATACATCAAAAGTATAGTTTTCGCCGTCGCGGTCAATCGCGAAGAAACAGCCCACTTCTGACCCTGTGCCAGAAAAAATTACGCCTATCCCCGGATTGACCGGAAGTCAGCGAACAAAATTCCCGGTCCCCAAAAAGCAAAGCCCCGACCGCCCGGGGCTTCAATCGCAATGCGAACCAAGCCTATTTCAGCTCGATATGGATCACACGGACCTGTGGCATCTGGGTATTCCAGTTCTCCGGAACCGACTCAAAAATAAGCCTGAACTCGCGATCCTCGCCCGGTTTGATTGGGTTTCCACTGATCGATTCGGTATCAATGTAAGGGTCCTTCATCCGAATCAGCGTCAACGGCAACGTGTCGATCAGGGGGACCATCGCCTCGTCGTTCTCAAACACCACCTGCACCGTCGCGCCGGACACCGTCCGATCGCCTGTGTTTCGCACATGCCCATCGAGATAGGTCAGCTTTCCGCCAGAGAGATTCGCCGATTCACTCATTGCAAACTGCGAAAGCGGCAAGCTGGCGGCGTATGCGTCCGGCGGCTGCAGTGTGTTCGGAACCGCCACGGGCTTCCTCCGCCCAGCAATCACCAGTGCGCCCACCACCACAACAACAATCAGCGCCGCCACTCCCCAGACAGCCCACGGCAGCCCCCCGCGCTCGTGCGGACCGGTTCCAAATCCGGCCCCCAACCCGCCCCCAGTTGCCGGGGCGAAGCCAGACGCCTCACCTCTGGCGCCCGACGAATTCCCCTCTTTAGTCTCGACCGATGGATCGCTCATAAGCCGAGATTTTATACCGCCTCACCCCAATTCACCGTCATGTGACCCGAAAGGATCACCCTATGGCCCGAAAGCAGCATTTTCCGTGACGCCTGTCTGGGCCTACCTTCAAATCGTCGTCAGTCCGAAACCCGAGCCGAACGTGGTGCGACGCAGCTCCAGTTCGATCAAAGAAAGGTTGCCGCACAGTCCGGTGCCGGCAGACAGGCCTTCGCACGATGACCACTGATCTCGCTACCTATTCTGAGGCTCTCGCCATATCCGCCGCGGCCTGCGCCCATCCCGACCCCGTCCGCTCTCGCGTGGCCTATCAGCCCCAACTGACCAACTTCGAGAAGCTGCAGGCGTACGAATCTCAGTCCGCCAGGCCAGGCGAAGTCCGCATGAACAACATCGGCGTCGATCTGCCCGGCACC
>PLKY01000165.1 GCA_003140785.1 Acidobacteriaceae bacterium
CAGGGCAAATGTCAGCGGTACTTGCGCAAGACGCCGAGTACGCGACCTTGAATCGCAACCTGTGCGGCGGGAATGTAGATCGGTTCCATTTCTATATTCGCGGGTTGCAACCGCACTACTTGGCCTTCGGAATAGAAACGCTTCAGTGTGGTCTCCGCTCCGTGCACCAGGGCGACGACGATTTCGCCTTGCCGGGCGGTGCGGGTTCGCTCCACAAGCACGTAGTCGCCGTTGATGATGTGCTCATCGCGCATTGAATCGCCCCGAACTTCGAGTGCAAATACGTCGCGATTCCCAACCACATCATGTAGCGAGATGCTCTCCATGGTCTCGGAAGCTTCTACGGGCAAGCCGGCCGCAATTCTTCCGACGAGCGGAAGGCGATCGGTGGTACGGGTGCGTGCACCTAGCGGTAGGACGTCGATCGAGCGACTGCGGTTGTGGACACGATCAAGCAAGCCCTTTTTCTCGAGATTGGTGATGTGCTTGTGAACCGTCGCCAAGCTTTTGAGGCTCATTCCCCTGGCAATTTCTTCAAAAGAAGGGGAATAGCCATTGCGGCCGACAAATGACTCGAGAAAATCGAGAATTTCCTTTTGCCTGCGAGTAACAGCCATGGGTGAATTATAGCGAACAAAAAGCGAATCGGATGAAATTTCCCCTAGTTTATCTTTCCGGGAGAACCAAAACCGGCAAGTAGGAACATTCTGCCCGTCGGCGGTCATCGGCGCGGCATTGGGCTCGCGGCAAGGAAGCCTTGATGAACTTGGAGTCGCAATTCAATTTGCATCGAGAGATGACGACCTTTATCAAAATAGGCGCTTACAAATAGACAGATTCTTAAGGCGGATTCCCCAATCCCATTCTGACACTCGCCTTGCCTCCGTTCCATTTTCGGAATCGGTTCAGTGTCTTTTTTCTAATCTGGCTTGAGTTCCCTCTCTCTGCGTCGCAATGTGGAAAGGAGCCTCAAGTTAGTGCTGTCTAACTCTGGTGGCTAGAAAGCGGACATCCGAGAGAGGGGCTCCGCTGTACAGAAAGGTCAAAATGCGGTTATTGGTTGCCGAAGACGATAAGGCGCTGGGACTCTTCTTGCGGCGCGGTCTGGAGGCGGACGGATATCGAGTTCGCCTGGAGTCGGATGGAGCGGCAGCGGTCGAAGCATTCCGCGAGGAACTGCCGGACCTCACCATTCTCGATTTGAATATGCCGGTTAAGGACGGCGAGCAAGTTCTCAGCGATGTTCGAACGATGGACGCCGATCTTCCTGTGCTGATATTGACCGGGCGTCAGGAAGTGGACACGCGGGTCCGCTGTCTGGATCGCGGCGCTGACGATCTGATGGTGAAGCCCTTCAGCCTATCTGAACTGCGTGCTCGGGTCCGCGCACTTCTACGGAGAAAAAGAGCGACCGGTTTGTACTTACGTGCCGGCGATCTGGAGGTCAGTCGGCTGGACCATTCAGTTACCGCGATGTTATGGAAAAAGTCAGGAACGTATCGGAGGAGAGATGGGCACAGTAACAGGGATTTGGAATCATGCGGCAGCCGGAGCGGTGCCAGGCGTCACCGCGATGGACAGTTCGACAGGGAGCACGGGCAGCAGCTCGAGCAGCAATTCAGCTACGATTTCGGCGAATGACTTTCTTAGCCTGCTCGTGACCGAGATGCAAAATCAGGATCCGACGGCGGACACTGATCCCAACGAATACATCAATCAGCTGGTGAATGTAAACAGCCTGGAACAGCTCATCAACATCAACCAGACGTTGTCCACGTCGTTAGGAGGCTCAGGCAGCACGACAGGCACGTCAGGCGCGAGTGCCGGCGGCACTGGAACAAACAGCGTCTCCGCCGCGGGATCTGCATTGCCTTCCACAGCAGTCTCGCAAAACACCGCGGCATCGGGAGTGCCAGCGTCCGCCATCCATTCAATTCAGAAGAACTCTGCTGCATCGCTCGCTCCTGGGAACCTCAGCATCCCAAACACAAATCCGGCGGCGCAACGCGTGGCCCAATCGTTGAGTGGACATCATAGCGGTGCCTCAGTTGCTGTGGCGGGGAACTACTGACCCCGAATGGCTCTTCTTTACGAAAACGCAGTCATCTGGCGAGTTCAGAGTCGGAAGCCGGAGACAAATTCTCAATAGCGGCCATGAAGGCCTGCTTGAACAGAAGACATTCACAGGAGATTCAAGATGCCAAGTTTCGATATCCCTCTGAGCGGACTTAACGCCGACTCGACGGCGCTGAATACGATTGCCAACAATCTTGCCAACATGAACACTACGGGCTTCAAGGCGCAAACGACGACATTCAGCGATCTGCTTTCTCAGAATCTCGGTTCTTCAGGATCGGGAAACCCGATTCAGGTTGGTACCGGGGTGCAGGTTGCTTCAAATAGCACCGATTTTACGACTGGAAACATCACAAGCGGCGTCTACTCCGATGCCGCGATCAACGGAACGGGCTTTTTTGTATTGGATGGAGGAGGTGGAGCGCAGCTGTTGACGCGCGACGGTAACTTCACCGTCAGCAACAATGGCACTCTCGAAAGCGCCGGAGGTCAGGCCGTCATGGGTTATGCCGCAGTAAACGGTGTGGTCAACTCCAGTGGTACGGTCACAGACATCAACATTCCCACTGGGGAGGTCATGAAGCCCTTTGCGACTACGACCTTTAGCATCACTCAAAACCTTCAGTCCACGACCCCGGCGGGCGGAACGACCTCCAGCACCGAGAAGGTTTTCGATTCGCTTGGTAACAGCTACGATGCCACGGTGACCTACACCAATATCAGTATCCCGACTACACCCAACACGTGGAGCTATAACATCGTGTTGCCTGAAACACTGACTCCAAATACTTCAGTCCCTGGCACAGTTACTTATAGCTTTGGCATCGGGGCTACGGTCGACCCTGGAACGAACCTTGAAATCTCCGGCCCGACAGCGGGGGGCGGGACAGCGACCACCGCCGTTCTCGCTCCTGCACCTGGCGAAACCTTGGCTACGTACGTCGGGGCCCTGACGGTTCCGGCCGTACCAGGCCCCCCCGCAATACCTGCGGTTCCTGCTACAGGCATTTATGCCCAGTTAGAGGCGGCGGGAATTCTGGATGCTGGTCCGGGCAGCGTTTCGTTGACGGCCACCGGCAACGTCCTGACAATCACTGGCGCTACAGCTACCAGTGGAAGCGTGATCCAGGATGCAGCAGCTTCAGCCGGAGCGAGCGGGACACTGACGTTCGACTCCAGCGGCAACCTGATAAGCCCCGCTGCAGACATCAGTGGAATCACATTTAGCGGCCTTGCCGACGGGGCGGCTCCAATGGACATGACCTGGAATCTGTTTGGCACAGATGGCGCCAGCAACCTCAGCCAGAACTCGGCTGCTTCGAGCCAATCCGCCCAGGATCAGAACGGATACGCGGCGGGCGAGTATCAGACTTTCAGCATTGGTTCCGATGGCACTCTTACGGCGAGTTACTCCAACGGTCAAAATCAGGCTATCGGCCAGTTAGC
>PLKY01000359.1 GCA_003140785.1 Acidobacteriaceae bacterium
TGTCCAGCTAATTCGTGGACACCACACTAGTTCCCGCGCCCCCTTCGCGGCTGAAGCCTGCGACGAGGATGGCGGCGTGGCCGTGCACAGCGTCAGACAGAACGATGCGTTTGCCGCTGAGCGTCTCACCCGCAGTGGCAGGAAGCGACTGCGCAACGCAAGCGGGCGCGATCACCGTCAAGAGTGAAGCGCAGAAGAAGCGAAGTATCGAATGAGGCATCCGGGCGAAACCTCCCAACAACATTGCATGAATCCAACTGCGAAGTCTACGTATTGGGCTGCGGGCCCGTTCCTTTCGTGATGCGCGACCGCGTGGGATCGTGGCTCCCTATGCGAAACTAGTATGTCCGGCCGCGCCGCAACCAGCGGATTACGCCGGCAGAATCGCCTCATGCCAGTCTTACGTTCCGCCTTTATTGCTCTCTCACATAATCGTCCTTTGCGCCGCTTTTGTGAGCACTCGTCCCTTGGCAACAAGCTCAGCGCGCGCTTCGTCGCCGGCATGGAGATCGAGGATGCGCTACGCGCGGCTGAGTCGGTGAACAAACAGGGCATGCATGTGACGCTCGATTCGCTGGGCGAGAGCGTGTCTTCGCCTGAGGAAGCGGAAAAGGCGGCCGATGTGTATCACGCGCTGCTGGATGCGATTGCAGAGCGCAAGCTTGACGCCAATATAAGCGTAAAGCTGACGCAGATGGGGCTCGCGATCGATGCCGGCCTGGCGGAGGCGATTGCAACGAACCTGGCGGAGCACGCGAAGTATGTGGACAACTTTGTGCGCATCGACATGGAGGACTCGTCCCTGGCCCAGGCGACGCTCGACATTGTGCGGCGGGTGCATGCGCGGCCCGATCTGCGTGGGGCGATCGGCATCGTTATTCAGGCCTACCTGCACCGCTCACAAATGGACATTGAGCGTTTGATCAAAGATAAGATTCGGGTGCGGCTGTGCAAAGGCGCTTACAAGGAACCGCCGGAAGTGGCGTTCGCGCACATGGAGGACGTGAATGGGAACTATGTGCAGCTGAGCAAAAAGCTGCTCACCTCTCCGATCTATCACGGCCTGGCGACACACGACGAAAAGATGATTGAGGCAGCGAAGGCTTTCGCCAAGCGGCGCAACATCGCGCCGAGCCGGTTTGAATTCCAGATGCTCTACGGCGTGCGCCGCGACCTGCAGCGCAAGCTGGTGGCCGAGGGATACAACGTGCGCGTGTACATTCCCTTTGGGCGCGAGTGGTATCCGTATTTCATGCGGCGGCTGGCGGAGCGGCCGGCGAATGTGGTTTTCCTGGCGAAAAACATGCTAAGGAAGTAGAGCGGTTCCTATTTGATTTTGGCCACGCGTCCCTCGGTCGGAAACTTCTTGAACTGCAGCATGTCGTGTCCCGGCACGACGCGGTCCGCCGAGCCCGCCAGCTCGATCATCCGCGCCTGCTGCGCAATGTTGGCCGCATGATCGGCATCGCTGAAGGTGGCGCTGGCGAGATGCGACGATAGATTCAGATAGAAGTAGACATTGTCGGACGCGAGCACGAACGGCGGATGCCCGTCGACGCGCAGATATTCCGAAGCGTAGGTGTGGCGCGACCCCGTGTAGGCGCGAATGCCGGGAAAGATCTCGACATTGTCGCCGTCAATCAGGTGCACGCGGCCCTCGGTATTCAGCTTCACGAGAGCCTGCACATCCTCGGGATCGATGCCGCCATGATCGCCGCCCGGCTGCCATGCGTCTGTCGTGTAGTAGCGATACTCGTCTTTTTGAATCCACACCGTCGCCTTGGGAAACAGATCGATGCCGCCCATGTGATCCCAATGCGCGTGGCTGATCACGATGTCCGTGACTTGGTCGGGCGCAACGCCTGTGGTGTTCACGGCTTCGTCGGGACGGAGATAATCCCTCATCGGAAAATCTTTGAGGAAGGTATTGCGATGAAATCCGCTGTCGAGGAGAATCGTGTGGCCGCCGCCGCGAATCAGCCACACCACCATCGCGATGTCGACCTTCTCATTCTGCGGTCCGCCAACGACGAGTTCGGCAACCGGGACGTCGGGTGATGTAGCGTAGCGGATCGCCTGAATTGAATATTCCTGGGTCTGGGCGAATGACAATACTCCGAAACTGAACGCGCACAGTGCGGCGAGAAATCGAAACAAGGCGGTCTCTCCATTGACGAGTGCCGAAACTTCTCAAAGTGTAGTCGTGCTGACGAGACCTGTGATACGGACCGCTGGAAATCACTCCGCCNNTCGGCTACGCTGACGGGAAGTTCGGGTTCTTCGGCAGGAATATAGAGATCGTCGTCCCAAAGCCGCCTAAGGACACGTTTGCCGCGAACGCGAAGGAGCCGTATCTTGCGGCAAGCAAAACATTCCCACGGGTAGTAGCCGAACAAAGGCAAGATATGTCTCTGGATGAAACCGATACGGGCCAGGCGGCGCATGTTCGGGTTACCGCAGACCCGGCAAACGCAGGTCGTCTGCTCCGAAACCGGAGTTGAGATGGATAGGTTGGACAAACTGACCCCTATTGATCGGCCTGGGGGAAGGCTGACATACTGCCTATCCACTGTAAATACAACCGGCGGGGTACGTTCCATTCCGGCGCGAAAATTTCTGTGGAAACCTGCGATCGACGTGCGCGTCAGCTTGACAGCCGCTTGAGGCCCTGGCAGGCAAGGTCGGCGACGGCTTTGGCGAGGGTGGGCGAGGAATTCAGCGATTCGGGACGTTCGAGGCGTATGCCGATCTTGGCGGCGTATGCGCGGAAGGCGATGTCGATGTCATAGAGGATTTCGACGTGGTCGCAGAGGAAGCCGATGGGCTGGAGGATGACGGCGGTGTGGCCTTCATCGCGGATGGCGGTGAGAGTGTCCTCGACGGTGGGGCCGATCCAGGGTCCGCCGGCAACGCCCTGGCTCTGGAAGGCGAAGAACCACGGAGTTGAGGCGAGTTGGGGCAGTTGCGCGGAGGCGGACTCGAATACGAGGGCGGCAGTGCGCTTGGCCTCGACGGGGTAGGGGTCGGGCGTGGCCTGCATGGGGGTGCCGGGACGGGCGCCGGCGATGGAGGCTTCGCCGGTCATGATGGTGCGGCAGGGAACGGAGTGGGCGGTGAAGAGGACCGGGATCGCTGCGCCTGCTTCCGCCGCGGCGCGCGGGTAGATGTCGATGAGGCGCTGGGCGAAGGCTTCGATGAGGGCGGGCTCTTCGGGCCACTCTTCGACGAAGTTGACGGTGAGGCCTTCGGCGACGGCCATGAGGGCTCGGCGGTAGAGGCCGATGCTGGTGCGCGAGTTTTGCGGAGCGAGGCAGATGGCGGTGACGTGGGTGATGCCGTCGGCGCGCATCCTGGCGACGACGTCGGAGATGTAGGGGTGCCAGTTGCGCATGCCGACGTAGACGGGGAGCGGCGTGGCAGTTGCGGCGAGGGCCTGCTCGAGCAGGTGGGCCTGGGTGAAGGTCCAGCGAGTGAGCGGCGGCGGCTCGGAGCCGGGCTGGTCGCGCAGACCGATCTGGGCGTAGCGGTGCTGTAGCTCTTCGACGACTTCTTGCGGGAGGGCGCGGCCGCCGGTGACCTTGACGAGGTAGTCTGCCATCTCGCCAAGGACGTCGGGGGTTCCGTGGGCGAGCAGGAGGATGGCGGTGTGGTTGGATTGAGGCATGCTTGGAACATCGTATACTGGGCCCCAGCTCCGCCTCGGGGTAAATGGTCAAAGTCCAGAGACAAAAGCATTTATTGGATGGAGTCCCAATTTATAACTGCATCTCTTTTTTTGACTTACCTATAGCCAGGTCCGGCCCGGGTGCCAAGGCACGACGCTGTCAGCTAATCATCTGCTTCTTTCATTATATGAAGGGTGTCAAGCAGCTTGGATGCGCAGATGAAAACGTTTTGGTGGTGGAGTGATGCGCCATGTTGGCTGCAGTGGTGCGCGGAGAGCGGACAACGGCAAAGGCCAATGCGGGGGTC
>PLKY01000093.1 GCA_003140785.1 Acidobacteriaceae bacterium
CCACGCATTACATGGAAGAGGCCGACAAGCTTTGCGACCGCATTGCCATTGTGGATCATGGCAAACTTGTCGCGCTCGGCACTCCCATTGAGCTCAAACATAGCGTGCCCGGAGAGAACGTTGTCGAGGTGCATTATGACCGCGATGCTGAAAACTGGGGTGAACGACTGGAGAAGCTCGAGGGCGTCACGAACGTGCAAGCTGAAAGCGCAGGCTACTATCGCGTTCTGACTTCCAGCGGATCCAAGACCACGATGCAACTTGTCGAACTGGCCGCCTCACTCGGCGAAACACTAACGTCTCTCAGCGTTCAGAACACCACGCTCGACGATGTGTTTGTGCACTACACAGGCCGTCAGCTGCGTGACGAACTGGTGAAACCACCTGCCTTCACCATGCCGCCCCGTCCCGGAGCACAGCCATGAACAGAATGTTTGCCATTGTCGAGCGCGAGATGCGCAAATTTTTCCGGTCACCTACACTGATGATCATGTCGCTCATGATGCCGATTTTGCAGTTGGTCATTTTGGGCAACGCGTTCGGCGGCAAAATTGTAGGCACACACGTGGCGGTGGTGGACCACGACCATGGGCCGGAGGCAGTGAAAGTGCGTGAGGCCTTTGACGCGATCGCCGTGAACATCAAGACCTTCACAACCGTCGAGTACCAGAACGATGTGCAGGCGAGCGAAGATGTGCGCACGGGCAAGATCGACGCGGCAGTGATCATTCCCGCGCAATACTCGCGGCGAGTGTACGCGCAGGACGCACCCAAGCTTGGATTCGTCGTGGACAACTCCGATTTGTTCACGTCGTCGAGCCTGGAAGCCGAGATGCAGTCGCTGGTAGACGCGAGGAACGCGCCGCAGACCCAGAACCGGCTGGCGACGTCGATAGCGCTCGAGGTGGTGGAGCTTTATCCGTATGTGAATTACCTGAAGTTTCTTCTGCCCCTCACGGTTGCCCTTGCCATGTATATCTCGGTGATGATCGGCGGCGGCATGCTCTACATCGACGACAAGGCAAGGGGTGTGCACGAGGGCTATCTTGTAACTCCCATCACTAAGTTCGAGTTAGTCTTCGGCATGAACATTGCCGGCTCCATGAAGGCCGTGCTGGCCGGCATCTCCCTCACCGTAATCGGGTCGCTCATGGCCGGTCTCGGAGTTATCTTTCATCCCCTGGCCATGGCCGAGCTTCTTTGCCTTATCGTTGCAGGCTCCATTGCTTTCAACGGCATGATGTTTCTACTGATGGTGCGAGTGGACGATCCGCTGGTTCCCCGCGCCATGTTCGGAGTTCTCAACACCCTTCTCCTCTATCCTTCGGGAGGCATGTATCCCATCGCTGCATTTCCGCGCTGGCTCCAAGCCATCTCGGTCGTTGACCCCTTCACCTATTGCGTCCACGGCTTCAAAGCTGTGCTTCTTAAAGATGGCGGCTTTGTAGCCATTCAATACGATCTGCTGTTTTTGTTTGCCTTCGGCATCGGGACGCTGCTGATCGCTACGCCGCTTTTCAAGCGCACGCTGTGAGAGTTGAAAAAATCCACGTATAGCTGGAAACGGGCTTCGAAAGATGAATGTTTGCATTGAAAGATTAAGCGGAATTTCCAGCTATCCATGAAGCTTTGAGGGTTTCCGGCGGGCGCTCGTCCGGAATGCAATGAGGCGGTCCACTCCTTGTGGGAGGGTGGGCCGCTTCACTGTTTGGATTTGCCTACAGGAAGGGTTGCCGAACGGCATTCGAGCGCGCTCGCAGTTTTCCTTCTTTGCACCCATCGGCGCTAATCCCTCATCCTAGTAATGAGGAGATTTTCAGCATGAGCACACAAACTGTTTCCGCGGCTGCCGCGGGGACGATCGCACTGGGAGATTTGACGGTCAATCGCCTGGGCTACGGCGCAATGCGCATAACTGGCAAAGGAGTGTGGGGGCCACCGGCAGATCACGCTGGAGCGATTGCAACGTTGCGACGTGCAGTCGAGCTTGGCGTGAACTTTATTGACACTGCGGACTCGTATGGACCGTACGTTTCAGAAGAACTGATCGCGGAGGCGCTGGCGCCCTATCCGGCGGGATTGGTGATTGCGACCAAGGGCGGATGGGAACGCGTGGGGCCGGGACAATGGATTCACAATGCCAGCCCCGAGCATCTTGAAGAAGCCGTCGCGGGGAGCCTGAAGCGACTGCGGCTGGAGCGCATCGATGTGTACCAGCTGCATATTCCCGATCCCGCGGTTTCGTTCGATGCGTCGATGGAGACGCTGGCGCGGCTGAGGGAGCAGGGAAAGATTCGGCATATTGCGCTTTCAAACGTGACGCTGGAACATGTGGAGCGGGCGCGCAAGATTGTGCCGATTGTCTCGGTACAGAACCGGTATAGCTTTGCCGACCGCGAGTGGGATTTCCTGCTGGACCATTGCGAGAAGAACGGGATCGCTTTTATTCCGTGGGCGCCGTTGGGGCAGAATCGGCAGGCGCACGATGTGCTGGAGAAGGCGGCGAAGAAACTCGGCGCGACGCAACTGCAAGTGGCGCTGGCATGGCTGCTGCAGCGGTCGCGCGCGACGCTGCCGATTCCGGGGACGTCGTCTGTTGCGCACGTTGAGGAGAATATTCAGGCGGCTGGACTGCGTTTGCCGGAGCCGGTTTTCCAGGAACTTTCAGCGGTGACTTCGCCGCCGGCGAGCTTGCGGTAGCCGGTGCAGCAGTGAGAGTCCTTCCCAGGGGTAAAAGAGAATGTGGAGTGGACTCTCCTGCTTGGCGGCGGTGTATGCTCATCTGCACTATGAACACTCGACTTCCGCATCACTTGAAACTCGCGATCATTGTTGCAATGGCTGTCCCGCTCACCGCGCAGCAAAAGCCCAAGCCCGAAGACACTGAAATATGGCAGCCGGAGCCAAAGATCGTGACTCCGGGCGCGACGGATTCGGCGCCACCGTCGGACGCGATCATCCTGTTCGACGGAAAGAATCTCGATGAATGGGTTTCTGCGCAGGATCACTCGCCGGCGAAATGGGTGGTACACGACGGCATTCTGACCGTGAGCAAGGATCCGGGTTCGGGCAACATCGAAACCAAGCGGGCGTTCAAGAATTATCAACTGCATGTCGAGTGGAGAATTCCCGAAAACATTACCGGGAGCGGCCAGGCGCGCGGGAACAGCGGTGTTTTTCTTGCCTCAACGGGTCCGGGAGACTCGGGCTACGAATTGCAGGTGCTGGACTCCTACAACAACAAGACCTACGTCAACGGCATGGTTGGCAGTCTCTACAAGCAGAGCATTCCCCTTGCCAACCCCATGCGCAAACCGGGCGAGTGGAACGTCTACGACGTCGTCTGGACTGCTCCCACCTTCAACGACGACGGCACGGTCAAAACTCCCGCCTACGCCACGGCATTCCTCAACGGCGTCCTCGTCGACAATCACTTTGAGCTGAAGGGACAGACCCTCTATATCGGCCAGCCGTTCTACAAGAAGTATGACGCTGCGCCGATCAAGCTGCAGGCGCACGGGGACAAAAGCGAGCCCATCAGTTTCAGGAATATCTGGGTGAGGGAACTGCCGTAGGGCTGCGATTGCATAATTTCGCACGTTGAGGTTTGTGCTTTCCCAGGTCTCAAACCACCCCAGCGACGAGGACCTGTCGCTGGGGACCCCGGTGAAACGCGAGATCTCCACCCCACGAACGAAGACCTATTCGTGGGGACCCCGGACCCTGGGGCACCCATTGTCGTGCGGGATCAATCGGGCACAGACTCAGGGTGCCTTTCGCCGGCTGGACCTGAGCCCCTACAATGAGAACTGACTTCAATCCTCGAGGAAAACGATGCCGCTGTCCGGAGAAGCGATCCGCCTGATGAACTACATTGACGATGTGTCTGTGACATTGCGCCGAATTCTGGCGTTTGCGCCGACGCTCTCTGAAGACGAACGTACGCGCGTGGCCGAACACCTGATGAGTTCGAAACCGAGCGCGGACGAAGTGCTGCAGGCCCTGAAAGCCAAGTAAGACTTTCTTGTCGACAGTGGCGATTGTCGGGGCCGGCCCTCTCGGCAGGTGGCTTGCGCTGGCGGCTGCGCGCGCCGGCTATAACGTTTTGCTCGAAGACGTGATGCCTGCCAATCTGCATCATGCGCGCGAGGCCTTGCGCCGCGAGTTGAGCGCAGAGGCGCTGCCCGCGGTTCAATTCGTTTCCACAATTGAGGACGCGGTTCGCGATGCGGATCTGGCGATCGACTGCGTGCCGGATGAACTCGAATCAAAACTGGAGATTTTTTGGCTGCTCGACCGGATGGCTCCGCCGCGGACGGTGTTGGCCACGCCTACGACACGGTTGTCGATTGCAGATTTGGCCGCGTGTACTTATCGTGCGGACAAATGCGTTGCAATTGTGGTGGAGGCAAGAGAACTAGCTGGGCGGGAAGAAAGACCGGCTGGCGAATTGTTGCTTCGGACAACGCGCCAGACTGCGGTGCAGACGATCGCGGTGGTGCGGGATTTTTGGGAGCGGGTTGGATTCATGCCGCGATTCGAGGTGGAATCGGATGCGAATGGTCCGCTGTAGGGGCGCTGTTCTCAGTGCGCGGCTGCGAGGATCTGTTCGTAGTATTTGACGTAGAGCGGCAGCACCAGAGTGGAACAGAAGCGTGAACGCGCCGTCTTTCGCGCGGCGTCGCGCATGACATCGAGGCGTTCGCGATCCTTGAGCAGGCGGATTGCGCCTTCGGCCATATTGTCTATGTCGCCGACGGGATAAAGAAGTCCGCTGACCCCATCGTCAATGAGCTCGGGCACGCCACCGACGTTTGTCGCTATGGTAGGAACGCGGCATGCCATGGCCTCGAGTGCGGCCAGGCCGAAGGATTCGAGCTGGCTGGGCATGAGCATCAGATCGGCGAGCGGAAGCAGCTCGTTGACGCGCTCCTGCTTGCCGAGGAAGTGAATCTTGTCGTTGATTTCGAGCTCGTGCGCGAGCCACTCGGCAGCCGAACGGTCGGGGCCGTCGCCGACCAAGACCAGGCGGGCCGGAACTTCTTTCAGCACGCGGGCGAAGACTTTGACAACGTCGGTGACGCGCTTGACGGGCCTGAAATTCGACAAGTGCATCAGAATGAATTCGCCGGGATTTGCCAGGCGACGGCGCGCTTCGTTGCGAATCGCTTCGTCCTTGTAGGGCGTGTAGACATCGCAGTTGACGAAGTTGGGGATGACCTCGATGGGGCTCGTAATGCCGAAGTCAGTGAGGGTTTTTTCCTTCAAGTAATTTGAGATGCTGGTGACGCCGTTGCTTTCCTGAATCGAGTAGCGCGTGATGGGAAGATAGCTGCGGTCGAGGCCCACCAGAGTGATGTCGGTCCCGTGAAGCGTGGTGACGAATGGCAGGCAGCGGCCACGTGCGGCGAGCATTTGGCGGGCGAGCAGCGCGCTGACGGAATGAGGAATCGCGTAATGAACATGGAGTAGATCGAGCTCATAAAACTCGGCGACCTCGGCCATGCGCGATGCGAGTGCCAGGTCGTAAGGAGGGAACTCGAAGAGCGGGTAATTCGAGACGGGCACTTCGTGATAGAAGATTCCGTTGTCGCGCCCGGTGAGACGGAAGGGTTGCGAATAGGAGATGAAGTGGACTTCGTGACCGGAGGCGGCGAGCTCGATGCCAAGTTCGGTGGCCACCACGCCCGAGCCGCCATACGTGGGATAACAGGTGATGCCGATGCGCATGGCTGGTCCCGCTCCATTTCGATGAGTATGCCTTCGTGTTGGACGTACCGAAGGGCAGGGAAGATGCAGAACTGAGATTACACGACCCTGGACTGTGCGGGCGACGGATTCAGGGCAGCGAAGGAGATGAGATCGACTGCGGGGAATTCGCGGATGGCGTGCAGGGCATTGCGTTCGATGTCCCGTGACGCGCGGAGACGCGTTTGAATTTTGTCTAGGTCGGCGTCGTTGTAACCGGGATGAGTGACCAGCTCCCATGTGCCCGAGGGGAGTTGCTGGAGCAATGAGCGTACGGTGTCTGCGTTGACGACGCCGGTGGCGGCAACTGCGATGGTTCCGTCCGTGGTGCTGAGGCCCTCCTCGGAGAGGATACGGCGGAAGTAGGGTCCGAAGCGGCGCAGGGCGAAGACTTCGGCGCTGCGGACGATCGACGCGCGTGGCGATGCGCGGACTGCCCATTCCGGCTCGAAGGGATTACGCACTGCATGAATGCCGGCTTTTGCGGCCGCTCGCAGGACCGGGCGCAGGACAGCGGGGAAGATGTGTGTGTGCTTATGAGTGTCGATGTGGGTGAGGCAGAGGCCTCGATGCTGGAGCAGTGCAATCTGCGCGGCAGCTTCGGCCTCGATTTCGGCAGAGCGGATGCGGCCGGTGAAGAGCCGCGATAGAAATGCGGTCAGCTTGGGAGGAAAACAGCCGGTCCGGGAGTCGATGAGGGTGGGGATTTCGCGCGGAGAAAGGACTGGTTCGCCATCGACGAGCACAATGTGGCAGCCCACACCGAGGCTCGGATTTTGAAGAGCGAGCGCGATGGCCGGTTCGGTCGCGGCCGCTTTGGCCATGAGGGTGGTGCTGGTGAGCACGCCGGCTTGATGCAACTCCACAATGGCGCGGTTTACTCCGGAGGTCAGGCCGAAGTCATCGGCGTTGACAATGAGACGGCTCACGGGGCAAGTGTATCAACGCGGGCCGAAGGGGGCACTGTGACTCGACGCGAGGAAGAAGGGCGCTGGTATCATGACTGTAGACCGCACGGTCTCCCACCATAAGTGGGCGGTTAGCTCAGTTGGTTAGAGCGCCTGCCTTACAAGCAGGAAGTCGGGGGTTCGAGTCCCTCACTGCCCACCACTCCCAATTCCAAAGCCGCCCGAAATAGTCCACAATAAGCACATTTTATTGCAGTTAGTTGAAAACTGTGGTCCCCTGATGGTCACTATGTGGCATACGTCACCTTCCCCGAAGGCATTCTATTCAGGGCTAATCGGGACGGAAGCAACCCGATGCAGTTAACCGACCCTCCGATGTATCCCACTCTGCTTCGCTGGTCGCCCGACGGGACTCAGATCCTCTTCTGTGCTCTGGATTCGGAGGGAGATACAAAAACCTACATCATTTCTTCTCAGGGCGGTGCTCCGCAGCTGGTTCTTCCCGAAGACAAGGGACAACAGAGCGATCCGAACTGGTCTCCCGACGGGCACAAGATTGTCTTTTCTTCGTCAGAAGCAGGGTGGTACGGTACACACCCGGTGGAAGAGATCCTCGACCTCACCACTCATCAGGCTTCTACTCTCCCAGGGTCGGAAGGAACGAGGTCGCCGCGCTGGTCTCCAGACGGCCGGTATCTCGCAGCGATCTTCGGTTTTAATGGTTTGAAGGTCTTCGACTTCAAAACGCAACACTGGTCAGAACTGCAAAAGGGACAGATCGGCTTTCCTAGCTGGTCGCGAGATGGCCGTTATATCTATTTCGTGCGCTGGGTAAATGATGCGGGCGTGTACCGAATCAATCCCTCAGGCGATGATGAGGAGCGCGTTGTCGATCTGCATGGATTTCCTCACACAGGGGTGTTCACTCTTTGGATGGGTCTTGATCCGGAAGACGCGCCGCTGCTGCTGCGCGATGCGGGAACGGACGACATTTATGCGCTCAGCCTGGAGGAGAAGTAAAAAAGTAGCCGCATTGNNCCAAGACAGCGATTCAGTAAATTTGCGCAATTGATTTCAGAGGACATGGGCATCTTCCCTCGCCGATAGTGGCAGGTTCGGTCGATGACTCGCTCTGGATGGATTTCTAAGTGCTCGGTATCCTGCTGTCCAAGTAGTTGGCGTGTAAGAGCTGAGCTATTGGTTTATCTGACGTATATTTGTTTTGTTGCTGTCCAACTCTGAGCTACC
>PLKY01000387.1 GCA_003140785.1 Acidobacteriaceae bacterium
GCGTGCGTGCGGCCGGTGAAGTACTACCAGGGCGTGCCCAGCCCGGTGAAGCATCCCGAGAAAGTCGACATTGTGATCTTCCGCGAGAACACGGAGGACGTGTACTCGGGCATCGAGTTCAAGCAAGGTAGCGCTGACGTTGGCCGTCTCATTGAATTCATCAATGAAGACCTGCTCAAGGGCGGCAAGAAAAAGATCCGTTCCGACTCGGGTGTGGGCATCAAGCCGATTTCGATTTTCGGCACCAAGCGCCTTGTGCGCTATGCGATCAAGAGTGCGCTTGAAATGGGCCGCAAAACCGTCACCCTGGTACACAAGGGCAATATTCAGAAATTCACTGAGGGCGCATTTCGCGAGTGGGGCTACGAAGTAGCGACCCAGGAGTTTCGCGAGCACACTGTCACCGAGCGCGAAAGCTGGATTCTCGGCAACCTCGATGCCAACCCCGGCCTCACCATCGAGCAGAACGCCGCGCTCATCGAGCCCGGCCTAGAATTCGGCAACCAGGCATTCCGCGACGAGCTTTACGCTGAGATCAAGGGCGTGCTCGAGTCCATCGGCAAGACGCATGGCAACGGCGCGTGGAAGTCGAAGATCCTGGTCAACGACCGCATCGCCGACTCCATCTTTCAGCAGATCATTATTCGCCCGTCGGACTATAGCATTCTCGCTACCACGAATCTCAACGGCGATTACATCTCCGATGCTGCGGCTGCGCAGGTGGGCGGGCTGGGGATTGCGCCGGGAGCGAACATCGGCGATGGCTTCGCGGTGTTTGAGGCCACGCACGGCACTGCGCCCAAATACGCCGACAAGGATGTCATCAACCCTGGATCTGTGATTCTGTCTGGGGTCATGCTGCTCGATTTCATTGGCTGGAAGGAAGCGGCGAAGCTGATCGAGACGTCGATGGAGAAGACCATCCTGCAAAAATTCGTGACTTACGATTTCGAGCGGCAGACGGCCGGCGCGACGAAGGTCGGCACCAGTGAATTTGCGACGCGAATTATTGGCAATATGTAAGAACAGTTGTCAGGGATCAGTGATTAGTGGTCAGCAAAGACGCAACGTTGCTGCGCTCCTCCTGATTCCTCCGTTGTGAGAACAGAAACTGATCACTGAACACTGATCACTGGAGAAGGAATTATGCGAAAAAAGGTAAGCATTGTCGGCGCTGGCAACGTAGGCGCGACTGCGGCACATTGGATCGCATCGAAGGAACTCGCAGACGTTGCGCTCATCGACGTTGTGGAGGGCGTACCCCAGGGTAAGGCGCTCGACCTGCTCGAAGCCATGCCTATCGAGAAGCGCGACGTGAACGTAATAGGCGCCAACGACTATGCAGCGACGGCGAACTCCGACATCGTCGTCATCACGGCAGGCATTCCCCGCAAGCCCGGCATGAGCCGCGACGACCTGCTGCATACCAACTTCAAGATCATGTCCGATGTGGTGCAGAAGGTTGTGGCGCAGTCGCCCGAGTGCATCCTGATCATTGTGTCGAACCCGCTGGACGCGATGGCGCAGGCGGCGTATCGGCAAGCGGGCTTCAACCGCGAGCGCGTCATTGGCATGGCCGGAGTGCTCGATTCGGCCCGCTTCCGCACCTTCATCGCGGAAGAGCTAAAGGTCAGCGTCGAGAACGTCACTGCCTTTGTGCTCGGCGGCCACGGCGACACCATGGTTCCACTTCCCCGCTACTCGACTGTAGCCGGAATTCCCATCACGGAGCTGATTGCACCCGATCGGCTCGAAGCGATTGTGCAGCGCACACGCGACGGCGGCGCCGAGATCGTGAAATATTTGAAGACCGGCAGCGCCTACTACGCGCCTTCCGCAGCCGCCACTGAGATGGTCGAAGCGATCCTCAAGGACAAGAAGAAGATTCTTCCTTGCGCGGCCTATCTGCAGGGCGAGTACGGTATCGATGGATTCTACATCGGCGTTCCCTGCAAGCTGGGAGCAGCGGGCCTGGAGAAGATCATAGAAATCAAACTCACACCCGAAGAAGATGCAGCCCTGAAGAAGAGCGCAGCAGCTGTGAAGGAATTGTGCGACGTGATCGGCGTCTGAGTCCGAATCACGCCAAGCCGCTTTACTTACGCAGGAACACCACCACATAAGGCTCGACCTGCGCTGCGCACTGGCTCGGTGCTAGATGGCCGCATCCGGGGATCACTACCAGCTGCGAGCCGGAAATCAATTTGTGCATCGTCTCGCCTTCGCTTAAGGGCGTGATGCGGTCGACTGCGCCCCAGGCGATCAGTACGGGCACCTTCAGGCCGGGCAGCAATCGATCTGTCGCGTCGCTGCCAGTGAGCATGGATGTCAACGCTCGGTGAAGGACCCACGCATTTTGTTTTGAAATCCGAAGAATGTCGGTAGCGACGAAACCCGGCACCTTCGGCGGTTGAGGCATCAGGAGTTCGTCCAGCTGCGACAATTCGGCGGCATTGACCGGAGTGAACAGATCGGTGTTCCAGTCGGGCTTCAAGGCAAGGCCTGCGCTGTCAAAGAGAATCAGCTTGCGCACGCGTTCTGGATGTTCCGTCGCGACACGCTGCACGATCCAGCCCCCCATGGACCAGCCACCAAGGTCCACTTGTTTCAAGCCAAGAGCGTCAAGAAAACCTAAAACGACACCCGCCTCATCAGGAACCGAGTAAGAAAAGTTGTCCGGCTTTTCGCTTTGCCCGTAGCCGACAAGGTCCGGCAAATAGACTCGGAATCCCGCCCGCGTCAGATAGGGCGCCAGATTCTGCCAATCTTCCGCGTGGCCTCCAAGACCGTGTATAAGCACGACGGCGGGGCCCGAGGGCGGACCCAGCACGTAGTAATGAACGCGATAGCCGTTGACTGTGGTTGATCGAGACTCCGCACCAGACAGAAGCAAACGCAATTCTGAATAGGTCTTGAAGAATTCAACCGGGCGAACCAAGAAGGCGACAGCCGCCAGAACGGCAAGGGCCAGCAGACCGCCGAAGATCCAGGAAAGCCGCGGGGACCGGATCAAATGCCCTCCTTCGACTCGGTCGCGCTTGCACGTTGCCAGCCCGCTTCGATGACGCGCACGGTCACCGGATCGAGCACCAATGCGCTATGGCTGTTCCACTCGGCCCGCTCAACCCATCGCACAGCATCGGCATCGGAGGCCGCCTTCAAAGCGCCACCAGTAACACTGCAAAGATAATCGGCAATCACATAGTGGTAGCGAATACGGTCCCCTTCCCGATGAATGCGATCAAGCAGCTCAATCAATTCGACCGGCTCGACGAGCAGTCCTGTCTCTTCCTCGACTTCTCGGATGACGGCGGTCTGGAGCGACTCGCCGACCTCGACCAAGCCGCCGGGGAGAGACCAGTGGCCCTTCAGCGGTTCGCGGCCGCGCCGAACGAGAAGCACCCGGCCTTCGTCGACGATCACCGCGCCGACGCCGATGAGCGGCGCCTGGGGAAACTCTCTGAGCATCAATTCCAATCTGCCTATCTCCTTTTATATGTTAGCGGTTCAGGTCGAACTTAATCCATCCAATAGTAATCGCCGCGCACTGCTTCGGCCGGGTCTGCATGGTCTTTGCTGGCGTATCATCAAAGACAAACGGGGACTAAATTGCAAGAATTTACGCTTCGCATCGACGGTATGCACTGTGGGTCCTGTGTTCGCCGGGTGAGTCAGGCTCTGAACGTTGGCGAAGGAGTCAAGGTTTTGGAGGTTCGAGTTGGAGCGGCCCGATTAAGCTCCGCTGAAGGGCTCGCGACGGTCGATCTTGCCATTGCGTCACTGGCAAAGGCCGGGTACCAAGCGCATTTGGAGCAGTAGCCGTTCGATGGCGACCAATCTTCCAGAGACTGTCACGCTTCCGGTGCTGGGCATGACCTGCGCGGCCTGCCAACATCATGTCGAATCCGCGCTGCTGGCGACTGTTGGAGTCCAGTCGGCGCATGTCGACCTGATGGCAAATCGGGCAACCGTGGTGTTTGATCCGCTTCGTGCCGATCCGTCTGCGCTGGTGGATGCGATTCGGGAAGCGGGCTACGACGCAGTTCTTGCGTCTCCCAATGATCCCCGACCGCAGGGGAATGCAGGGCCTTCCGCGAGCAAACAGGAATTCAAGGCATGGTTCATGATTGCCGCCGGCGTGGTGGCGATGATTGTAGCGATGCCACTCGACGCGCACATGGGCCGCTTCGATCATGCCCTGATGCGCCAACTGCCATGGCTTTACGCCGCTCCTCCCGATTTACTCCGCTGGACCCTTCTCATCGCAACGGCCGTCCTGCTGGTCTGGGCAGGCCGCCCGGTTTTTGCGAACGCCGCGAGCGGGTTGCGCCACGGCACCACGAACATGAATTCGATGGTGAGCCTGGGAACCGGCGTGGCCTTTCTTTACTCCGCATTCGCCACCGTAATGCCGGGAAATGGCAAGGAAGTTTACTTCGACGCGGTTCTCCTGATCCTAGGGTTTCTGTTGTTGGGTAAAACCCTGGAGGCGCGCGCCAAGCGCCGCGCTTTGGCAGCTTTGGATTCCCTGAGCCGCATGCGTCCATCCATTGCGCGGCGAATCGTAGACGGCATAGAGACGGTGGTACCGCTGGAAGAGATCGGAGTCGGCGACCAGATTAAAGTTCTTCCCGGCGAGCGCTTCCCAGTGGATGCGCAGATTGTCGAAGGCCGCACCTCGGTGGATGAATCGATGCTGACTGGCGAGGCCGCTGCCGTGGTCCGCGAGCGGGGGGACAAAGTATTTGCCGGGTCGCTCAACTACGACGGGGCCGTCGTTTGCAGTGCGCAGTCTCTCGGCGAGGAGACGGTGCTGGCGCAGATCACTCGCATGGTGGAGCAGGCACAGAGCTCTCGCGCTCCAATGGAACAACTCGCCGATCGCGCGAGTTCGATTTTTGTGCCCACAGTGATCGCACTTTCGGTCATCACATTCGTGATTTGGGTGCTTGCTACTCGCTCTTTGGAAATGGCACTCGCGAGTTCGGTCGCCGTCCTGGTGATTGCCTGCCCTTGCGCCATGGGACTCGCGATTCCTGCTGCGCTCACCGTTGCGGTAGGACGCGGAGCTCAACTCGGAGTGCTCTTCAAAGGCGGTGAATCCATTGAGCGCCTGTCAAATGTTGATGTCGTTGTGCTGGACAAGACCGGGACATTGACTGAGGGTCGCCCCGCTTTAGCTACGATTCAAACCCTGGTGGGCTATCAGGAGAGCGAGCTGCTCCGGTTAGCCGCAGCGACCGAAGAACAGTCGAGTCACCCCTTGGCACATGCCATCGTCGATGCGGCACGCGCACGAAGTCTGACATGGCATCCGGCTCAGGACGTGCAAATTGTTCCGGGCCGCGGCGTCACAGCCAGAGTGGATGACTTCAAATGCATGATCGGCAATGATGCATTTTTCCAGGAACTGTTTGCGAAGATGCCGAACAATTTCACGCCTGTAAAGCCAGGAATGACGAGGCTGTTCCTCGCGCTGGATGATCAACCGGCCGGGTGCTTTGACGTTCGCGACCTGCTCCGGCCGGATGCAGCCGAGTCCGTGGCGATCCTGCGCAAAGCAGGGCTCCGAGTGATCATGCTGACCGGAGATTCCGTTGCGGCGGCAGCGCCGATCGCATCGCAGGCAGGCATCGAAGAGATGGAAGCAGGCGTTGATCCGGCAGCCAAGCTGGCACACATTAAGGCATTGCAGGAGGAGGGGCTCCGCGTGGCCATGGTCGGGGATGGTATCAATGACGCCGGAGCACTCGCACAAGCGGACGTCGGTTTGGCCATGGGATCGGGGACCGACCTTACACAGGAGGCCGGTGACGTGGTTCTCTTGCGGGCTCAGCCGACCTCGATCCTCGTAGCTCGGGCACTCGCACAGCGCACCTTGCTTATCATGCGGGAGAATCTGGCCTGGGCCGTGGGCTACAACGTCGTGGGAATTCCGCTTGCAGCCGGATTGCTCTATCCGGCATTCCATGTCCAGTTGAGTCCCTGGATAGCGGCCGCGGCCATGGCCCTGAGTTCAGTGAGTGTTCTGATGAATAGCTTGCGTTTGCGGCGCTGGCAGCCGATTCCACTCCAAAGTGCGCAGGCAAGATAGACTGGATACAGAGTCATCTGGTGCGGATCCTTACACGCTATATTCTCGGCGAAATCCTTTCTCACACGCTGATCGGCGGCGTGATCTTTACATTCATTCTTTTCATGCGCGACCTCGACCACATCCTTGAGATGGTCGTCCGCAACAGCTCCACATGGGCAGACGTACTTGAAGTTTTCCTTTTCACAATACCCAATACTTTCAAGGTCACCATTCCCATGGCGGTGCTGGTAGGAATCCTGCTGGGCCTCAGCCGCCTGGCCGCGGACAGCGAGATCATTGCCATGCGCGCCTCAGGCATGGGCATCGGCTACTTCGTGCGGGTTGCATCGATCGTAGCTGTCACCGGCACTTTGCTTGGGCTGGTGAATTCGATCTACATCGCACCGCGAGCCAATCAGGCCATACTCGACCTGCAACAGACATTGGAAACGTCGCAGGCTTCCTACGAAATCCAGGAGAGAGTTTTTTACGAAGATTTTCGCAACAGGGTTCTTTATGTGCAAAATGTGCGGGCAGGAACGGGTGCATCGAACTGGGACCGCGTCTTCATGGCGGATGTTACCGATCCAACGACCCCTTTGGTGACAACTGCAACTTCAGCGACAGTGGTTAGTGATTCGAGTCAAGAGTTGCTGATGCGGCTGCGCAATGGCACCGAGCACGACACGATTGCCGGCCAGCCTGAGCAATACAAAGTATCCACTTTTACCAGCACTGATCTGCCTCTACCGCTGAGCCAGCAAAACGAGGTTCATCTCGGACGCCTTGACACGGCCATTTATGCGATGCCGATGGCAACGCTGGAAAAGCGTACCCATGGCCCCGATGGCAGGCGTTTCCAGATCGAATTACAGTCCCGCTTTTCTTATCCCGCGGCTTGCCTGGTGCTGATGCTGGTAGGCGTGCCCCTGGGTGTAATGTCGAGGCGGGGTGGCAAGAGCTCCGGCTTTGTATTTACTCTCTTGCTCGTAATCCTTTATTACGTTCTCTCCTACACTGGAATCGCCCTGGGGCGCCAGGACAAGCTCTCTGCTTTTCTTGCGGTGTGGTTGGCAAATTTTCTCTTCGCCGCGGCAGGCACATTTCTGTTGTGGCAGATGGCCAGCGGCGGCCGCGTCCTGAGCGCCTTGGGCCGGTGGGTGGCGCGCCTATCCGATCTGACCGTGAAGACTCAGCAGAACGCAAAAGCTTTCTCTGGGCTGCTGGACCGGCTGCAGCCCCGCTCGGTTCGGCGAGGCGCACGAGGCGTCTTTTTTCGCATCCTCGACGAATACGTTGTTCGCGAATTTCTGAATATGTTCTTCCTCGTGCTTTCAGGGTTCGTTCTTTTGATGCTGGTCTTCACGTTTTTCGAACTTGTCGGCGATATTCTGCGCAACCATATCCCACTCATGACGGTCGGCGAGTATCTCCTCAACCTGACGCCCAGCATGCTCTATCGAATTGCTCCATTGGCGGTGTTGATCGCGGTGCTGGTCACGTTTGGCGTTCTCAATCGCAACAGCGAAATCGTTGCCATGAAGGCCACCGGGATCAGCCTCTACCGATTAGTGGTTCCCATCGTCTCTATTTCTGCGGTTCTGGCCGTGGCATTGTTCCTGTTCGATCAGTACTATCTTCCGCAAGCCAACCGCAGGCAGGAGGCGCTACGCAGCACCATCAAAGGCCGTCCACCGCAAACGTTCTTGCATCCGGAACAGAAGTGGATCTTCGGCGAACCACGCGCGGGCGAGGCCAGCCGAATCTTCTATTACCAGTTCTTCGATCCAGGCAGCGATGAGTTTGCGAATTTTTCCGTGTTCGAATTCGATCGATCGACATTCGCGATATCCCGGCGCATCTTCGCATCGCGTGTCTTCTGGGACTCTGGCACGGGCGCATGGGTTTTTCAGAATGGATGGGAACGCGATTTCGATGGAGCTACGCAGACCCGGTACCAGGATTTCAAATTCGCGTCGTTCGCCGAAATTCACGAAGAGCCTGGCTACTTCACCAAAGAGAGCCTGCAATCGCAGGAGATGAACTTCGGGCAGCTCGACCGATATATTCGCGACCTGCGCCAGAGCGGCTTTGACACGATGCGCCTTCGTGTTGCGTTGTGGCAGAAACTTGCCTATCCGCTCATCGCTGTCGTCATGGCGGTGCTCGCCATTCCGTTCGCGCTTTCCATGGGTAGAAGAGGATCGCTCAGCGGAATTGCCGTGGCCATCGCTGTCGCGCTCACGTATTGGGTAGTCGACGGCCTCTTCGGAGCCATGGGCAACGTGAATTACCTGCCCGCGGCACTGGCTGCGTGGAGCCCGGACGTTTTGTTCGGACTGACCGGTGGATACTTTTTATTGCGAACGCCAACATAACCCGAAAAGTGTGGCGCAGTAGCGGGACGTTCTTGAGTCCAAGTAATTCCGGAGACACCGTACAATGAAGGAATGCTTCGCGACCTGAGACCGCTCTTCCTTTACATGCGGCGCTACCGCTGGGGTTATCTCTGGGGCACACTTTCGTGTATCGCCACGAATGCCGTGTGGGTGCTTTTTCCGCTTGTCATTGAGAAAGCCATCGACGGCCTGGAGCACGGGGTATCAAGAAGCAAAATTCTGGTGTTTGCGGGACTGCTCGTCGCAATCGCCCTCTTGAAGGGCGTTTTCCTCTACGCGCAGCGGTGGATTCTGATTGGCATCTCGCGAGAGATCGAATTCGATTTGCGGAACGACTTGTTTCGCCAACTGGAAATGCAGGACTCCGGTTTCTACGAGCGCTATCGAACCGGCGACATCATGGCGCGCATGACGAACGATTTGAATGCGGTGCGCATGTTGCTTGGCCCAGCGCTGATGTACAGCGCGAATACAATCTTTTTCACCGTAGGCGCGCTGTTCTTCCTGCTTCGCATTAGCCCCTACTTAACGCTGGTTGCCTGGGCGCCGATGCCCGTTGCCAGCATCCTTGTCCAGTACTTTGGGCGGAAGATTCACGACAGATTTGAACGGATCCAGGAAAGCTTCTCGGAGATCTCGTCGCAGGCGCAGGAGAACTACTCTGGCGCCCGCTTGGTGCGCGCATTTGCCCGCGAAGAATCGCAAATCAGTCTCTTCGAAATGCTCAATCGCAGGTACATCGCGCGTGCTCAGCGTCTCGTGCAGTTGATGGGCATGTTATGGCCGACCCTTGAGTTTATCCTCGGAATCTCGATGATCATCACCCTGCTGGTTGGCGGGCACGAGGTGATCGCTCACCGAATCACACCGGGCCAGTTCGTTGCCTTCAATACTTATATGATTCTCCTGATTTGGCCCATCATCGCTGTGGGATGGGTCGTGAATCTTTTCCAACGAGGCACTGCCTCCGTAAAGCGCATTGATGAGTTGCTCAGTGCTAAACCCGCGATTGATGACACCGGCGCTGACCCTTCAATTCCCTCGAACGCGATCCTTCGCGGAGAAATTGAGTTTCGCAATCTCAATTTCAGTTACGGAGAGACTCAGGTGCTGCACGATATCTCGTTGCACATTCCGCCTGCTTCGACGATTGCAATTGTCGGCCCGACAGGGTCCGGAAAGACCACTCTGGCGAACCTGATATCGAGAATCTATGAAGCGCCGGAGGGTTCTCTGCTGATAGACAACCGCACGATCCGCGATTACCCTCTCGCCGTGCTGCGCCATAACATTGGCATGGTGCCCCAGGAAACATTCCTTTTCAGCGAAACAATTCGTGGGAACCTCGCATTCGGCGTTCCAGATGCGGGCGCAGAAGACGTGCTGGAGGCCGCCGAAGCTGCGCACATCCGCCGCGAATTTGAGGAGTTTCCGCAGGGGTTTGAAACAATGGTGGGTGAACGCGGAGTAACTCTTTCCGGAGGGCAAAAGCAGCGAGCCGCCATTGCACGCGCTCTGCTGCGGCGACCCGCAATCCTCATCCTCGACGACGCCCTTGCGAACGTGGACACATATACCGAAGAACGAATTCTAAACGGACTGGGGGCCTACACCGCAACCGCAACGACGATCCTGATTTCACATCGCGTCTCAACGGTGCGAAACGCTGACCAGATCGCTGTACTTCAGAACGGAAGAATCGTCGAAATAGGCAGGCACGAAGAGTTGCTCGCACTTGACGGTTACTATGCAAGCCTCTATCAGAAACAACAATTGGAAGAAGAGTTGACAGTTGCAGGTTAGGCAGTCCAACTGGTCGGATCGACCGATTCGAAATCCGGTTCGGAAGCCGTCCGCCCAGGTTGAGCGCGATGGGCCGGGCTAAATGAGGATTGCTCTTCGAGATTCACATCCTGGGCCACCTGCTTCCACGCATCCCGGACGTCCCGAACACAGTCGATCGCATGTTCGAATTTCTGCCGCGACGCCGATTGTGAAGCCTGCATTATCTGCGCAAAGATTGACGCATAAAACTCGCTTAAGGCCTGAGCCGGCCGGCCCCCGATATCCATACGCAAGCGTGCCTGGAGATGAATGATGATGTCCAACGCCCGCTTCACGGCGATGCGGCGGCTGTCCTGGTCACCGCGATCGACGGCATCCGAAGCAGAATGCAAGAAGCGAATGATCCCGTCGTAGAGCGCGACCACAAGATCCACGGCCGATGCGCCTTCCAATGCATGGTCCTTATAACTTCCCATTTTGATTGATGCTCCTTAGCCGCCCGCGTTTTGGTTATAGCCGGTGATCGCGGAGTAAAGCTCATTGACGCCGTCCAACTGCGACGGGAGTTCCTGCATGATCTCGTTTGCGCTATTCAATTCCGCGGTTAGGCTCTTCTGCTGCGCCGAAATCAGTGCGTCCTCTTTGGAGATATCGGCATTCAGTGTGGATTCGACATTGCTATTGGAGCTTGAAGCAAGCGATAGAACACCCGTAGCCGAACCGGTTCCTGCGTTTGTCAGCATGTTGGAAAATGTCTGACCCCAACTGTTCGCGTTCTGGAAGAATCCCACCACGCCGCTGTAGTCGGAGTTGAGGACCGAATCCAGGGAAGTGGCGTCGAACGTGAGCGAACCGTCGTCTTTCTGCGAAACAGTGATGCCCAGGTTCGCCAGCGTCGAGACATCCGACGAGTTCGTGTAATTCAGGGTTGTGTTGCTAGGGTTGGTGGTGTCAAGAATATTGGAAGTTATGGTCATCGTACCGCCTGCCCCGGGCGTTTGCGAAACAAGTGCCAGGCATGGCAGTCCATTGCTATCGGCCCCGATTTCGACGTTGACTCCGATGTTGGGTGTGGCAGCGATGGCGTTGACCAGGTCCTGCAGCGTTCCACCCGACGAAGGCAATGTGACAGTTTGCGCCGCGCCGCTGCCCACCTGAATCGAAATGGAACCCGTAAGCGTATCGGTTCTCGCGGCAACGGAAGTCAGATTGCCGGTCGAAGTTGTCGTCAGCGGGTTACCACTTGCATCGGTCGTGGTTGTGCCTGCCGTACCGGTATAACTTAACAGCGCATCGCTGGTGGCAGAGATGCTGGAACTCACTGCCAATGCGCCACTCGATCCGGCCGTTTGCGACTGGAGTGAAAGGGTCGATTCCGTGCCCTTGGTGATAACGGTGGCCGTGACCCCGATATTGGCCGTGTTGATTGCGCTGGCCAGTCCGGCAAGAGTGTTGACGCCGCTCCCGGTATAAAACGTATTGGCAGCCGGATTACCGGGCGCGGCGCCGAATGCAATTGTCTGCGTCGTGCCGCCGCCTACCGCGATGGTCATGGAGCCGGAGAGCGTTGTGCCGCTATTGGTTGCGATCGAATCCAAGTAGCCGTTCGGATTCTGCAGGTTCACGCCGCTCAAGAGCTGCTGCTGCAACAACGAGAGCGTGGGGGATCCAAAAAGGGGTTCTGCATTGCCCGAAGCGTCGAGGCCAGTCTGGGTATTGACAGCGCTGATTAGAGCGTTGTAATCGCTGACGAATTGGTTGACCGTGCTCTCGATGTCAGTATTGTCGTTGCCGATGACCACCTGAACAGGCTGCAGGCTGTTATCCGATTCAGTCGGACTGGGGGCAAGCAGTTGCATCGTTAGACCGGGGATGAGATTGGCAACCGTGTTCGAGGAGCTGGTCAGATTGACGCCATCCACATTCAGTTTGGCATCCACGCCCGTCGCCGACGACGTATAACCCAACGAATCGCTGGTGTCGGCGACGCTCGAAGCCACGATCAACGCCCCGTTGATCCCAGAGTCGAGCGACAGACTCGACGACCCATCGCTGTTGGTCACTACCGACGCCGTAACGCCGATGTTGGCCGCAGTGATTGCGTTCGCCACAGAGGAGAGGGTATTGGCGCCGCTCCCGGTATAAATGGTGTTGGGCGCAGGCGAACTGGGCGCAGTTCCAAGGACAACGGACTGCGCCGGCCCACCGCCGACCTGGATCGAAAGCGAGCCGGCGAGGGCATCGCCGGCGTTGGTAATCGGACTCAGACTTCCGCTCGTGCTGCTTCCCGTCGAAGAGGAGTAGCTCAGAGCCGCTTTCGCTGCGACGATCGAATTCGCGCTTACAGTGATGTTTCCCTGAGCTCCCGAAGTTCCCGAGACCAGACTCAGGCGCGAGCCAGACGAATCGGTCAGCACGCTGGCGCTGACGCCCACTCCGGAGGAGTTGATTGCGGCTGCCAGTCCCGCAAGTGTGTCGCTTCCGCTTCCGGTCGGGACACTGATCAGCCGCGCGGTTCCATTGCCCACCTGAAGCGTAATCGAGCCCGACAAAGCATCGGAGGCATTGGTCACCGCGGCGAGGTAGCCGCTGGAGGTTGCGGCCAAGTTGGACACCGTCACAGCGTGCGTTCCGGCCAGAGCCGAAGGCGTGGCGGCGGTCAGCTGCAGCACATTCTGGTCGGAGCTGGAGCCCAACTTCTGCGCCATGATGCCCGTGAAATCCGTCAGCGAACTCATGTCGTTCGAGAGACTCGAGAAAAGCGTCCCCAAACTTGAGATCGCCGTGTCCTGGCTCTCCAATTTAGTCAACTGGGCCTTCCACGGCGTTTCCACATTTTGAAGATTGCCCACGATCGAGGCGACAGTCGAGCTCACGTTGAAACCTTGCCCACTGGTCGGAGACCCGAAACTCAGTCCCACTGTGCCCATCGCATCCTCCGTGAAGAACTCCAGCACCGCCAGTACCAAGCCGGGCCGCTTCGTCTTAAAAACCTCTCACTGGCCTTAAATGACTACTCTAGGAATTCAAGCCGGTCATTGAGACAGTCGCAAGAAACCGGCTTGCCGGATTCTGATGAAACTCATCCGCGCACAGGACTCATCGGCTAGGCCAGGGGGCGGCTTTAAGACTCTGTTAGAGAGATTCACCGATTCAACCTGTCTTTTGCCAATTCTGAGATGGCGGCTCTCCCAACATGGAAGAACTGCTCGGTGATTGAGGTTACAGAGCACAGCAAATCGAGAATCGCTGCGAGAGTCGCGGGCTCCCTTCGGATCCCGGTTAAGGCACGCAAAAAAAGGGCGCCTTGTTCGACGCCCTTCCTTGGTTGATGGTTAGTGGCCGGTTTATTCCACGCCAACGACGAAACCTTATCGCTGGAGACCCCGGCCAACTCCACCCCAGCGATGAAATCCTATCGCTGGGGACCCCGGTCTACTGCAGCAGCTTGGTCACCTCCTGCGAGAGGCTGTTGGCCTGGGCGAGGGCGGCAATGCCTGTCTGGCTCAGGATTTCGTACTTGGACATATTAGAGGTAGCCGACGCGTAATCGGTAGCCTGAACCGCATTTTGCGCCGAAACCACGTTCTGCTGTTGTGTGCTGAGCACGGAGCTGACCGAGTTCAGCGTGTTGATCTGAGCGCCGATGTAGCCATCCTGCGCGGCCACATCGGTGATGGCCATGTTGAGATCGGTCAGGGCAGTTTGAGCATCAGACTGGTTGGACAGATCGGTTGCGCTCAGAGACTGCCCTGCACCGTCCTTGTAGCTCATGGTGGCAATGCCGCCCGAGCCGTTGGCGTTGGCTGTGATTCCCACGGTCTGGGTTCCACCCTGCGTGCTGGTATCCGTCACGGTGCCCGTAATTCCGCGGCTGTAATAGCCCGAAGACGTATAGGCTCCGGTCAGGCTGCCAACGGCAGTACCGGTGGTTGCGCCGGGAGCGGTCTCGTTGAGGGAGCTGGTGCTGATCCCCATTGCCGAGTTCGGCGACGTGAACGTCAGCTGGCCGCTGTTGGCGTTGTACGCGGCCTGGACCCCGTAGTTGCCCTTGTCGATAGTTGACGCCAGCGTGGCGGCGGTGTTGTCGGACGAGCCAATGTTGAGCGTCTGCCCGCCGATCGTCATACTGCCGCTGAGGGTGTCCAGGCTCGAAATCGACAGAGAGCCCAGTGTGCTCGAGTTTGCCACACCGGAGGTTGGCGTACTGGTGATGGATACGGCCGTCTGGGTGGAAACGGTGGTATCGGTGATATTTCCGTAGTTGCCGATGGTGGGTGTGCCGTTGTCTCCCTGGGTTGCGGAGAACGACAGGCCCGTTCCGGCTTTGTTCAGACTTGCAGTGATCCCGGCGGCCTGATCGCCATTGACGGCCTGCAGCACCTCGGAAAGCGTGTCGCCGGTGAAGTTAATCTGATAGGCCGTCTTGCCGTCGGCGCCCACGCCGGAGAGCGTGCCAGTCATGGTGTCGGTTGCGGTTTTGGCCGTCAGAGTACCCAGGCTGTTGCTTGGAGCCAGGCTCATGGCGCCGGTATCGGTCACGCTTGTTGTGCCGATCCCTGCGTTGAAGCCATCTCCGCTGTTCTGGGTCAGCGTCATCTGGGTGCCCGCCTGGTTGAGCGTGGCCGTGACCCCGTAGCCGCCGGCGGTAATGGTCGCCGCAAGGTGAGCCAGGGTGTCGGTCGCGTTGGCGCCCGTCGTGCCCAAAGCGAGCTGGTGTACCTGCCCGTCAATACCCGAGGTGATGTTCAGAGTGCCGNNCGGTGCTGTTGTTCACCGACATCGTATCGAGCATGGTTCCGTTGGCGACGCCGACATTGACCGCGGTTACAGGAATCGTATCCGTGAGGCCGGTGCTGACGACGTTGACTCGATCCGCCGCTTCGTTGGAGGTCTGGGAGAAGGTCAGCGTGTTGTTGTTGATGGTGGCGGTGACACCTTCAGAAGACCAGTTGGCTGTGGCGCCAGTGGAATCGTTGAAGTTGGCCGCGATTTGCGCGATCGTCTGGTTCGTGAGGGTATGCTGGACCGTCGTGCCGGTGCCAGTACTGACGCTAAGTGTTCCGGACAGTGTCTCGTTGGCCGCCTGCACCGTCACGCTGTTGGTCGTGGTGGGCAGAACGTCCGCGACGGTGTCGGTGGCCTGCGGCAGGGCGGCGACCGTCGATACACCGCCATTGGCGGCGTTGGCGTGATTGTCCGTAAATGTGATGGTGGAGGTTCCATCACCATTGGGGGTGACGGCCGCATTCACCCCATAGGTGTCGTCCGCCCCCCCGGTGTTCAGCGCTGCAGCCAGTTCGGTGATGTTGTTGATCCCAGCGCCCAGCGTGATTGAATTGTTGGCATAGGTATACGCGCTCGAGAACGTGCCTACCTCCCCAGCCAAGCCGCCGATATCGAGTGTGGTTGTACCTGTCGGTGTGTATCCCATGGCATTGTAGACAGAGCCCTGAAGTGTGGTCTTCAAATCGGCAAGGTTGTCGGTGGTGCCGCGCGTACCCAACGCGAGAGTGTCGGTGACCTTGTCGGTCCCGGCCAGAACGGCGCCGCTCCCCATGGTGGCTCCGCTGGTGTTGGTCAGCGTCAGGGTTGACGAACCGTTGGCATTGGTGGTGATAGCCGCGGTCACACCATCGGTTGAGCCGGCGCCGGAGGTGTAGTAGGCCTTGATATCCGCTATCGTGCCGGTGCCGCCCATCGCGCTAACGAGGGTGGCGCCCCCGCCATTGATGTTGAACGAATCAGCGCCGGCCAGTGTATCGGAGGCCTGGGCAACCGTGATGGCGCCGAGGACGGCGTTATTCAGTGTGCTTGCTCCGCCCAAACCGCTGTAATCGATCGATCCCGTCAGGGCAAGGCTTCCGCCGATGCCGGTGGTGACGGTGGCCGCGGTAATCGAAGCGTTGTCTGCTCCGGGGTTCGCCGTGACTGCGGCGACGCCCACGTTGCTGATGAAAGCGATCGATCCGCCCAGGGTGTCGCCAAGCTGGTCGACCGTCAGGGAGCCGATGGTTGCACTCGCTGCCGGGTTGGCAACCACGCTCGATCCGGCCCCATCGGTGACTGAGCTGGATTGGACGCTGGCTACATTCGAGGAGCTCGCTCCGGTTGAATTGTCGCTGAGGGTGAGAGTATCGCCGTTGACCACTGCCTTGATGCCGTAGGTGGACCCGGTGCCCGAGTTGAAATATGCCGCCAGGTCTGTGATGTTGTCGGTGCTTGCCCCGGCCGAGCCGCTGACCGTGCCCAGAGTGATCGCGTGCGTTCCCCCGGTATTGTCGGTGACGTTCAAGGTCCCGGTCAGGCCATCGGCCAGGTTGTTGACTGTGAGGGAGCCGATTGTGCCCCCCTGGACCGGGCTGTTGGTGATATTCACCGGGATAACGCCGGTCGCGATGTCGGAATAGGAAGTCGTCGAGACAGACGGCGTCCCCGTGTCGCTGCCCTTCGCCGTAAAGCTGAGGCTGGTGTCCGTGGCATTAAGGCTGGCCGAGATTCCGTAGCCGTCGTAGGCGCCGGTGTTGAACGCCGCCGCCAGCGATTGAAGCGTATAGCCGCTCAGGTTAATGCCGCTGCCGGCGTTGAAGGAGGTTGTGCCGTCTCCCTCCTTGCCGCTGAGAGTTCCGGTCAGAAAATCGCTGGCGGTGCCCACGGTCATGGTTCCCAGATTGATGTCCGTGCTGAGCGATATTGGCGCCTGGGAGCCGGGTACCTGGGTATCGATGATGCTAGTGGCATTGGTCACATTCGCCGTGCCCAGGTTGCTGGCAGCCTGCGTGAACGTGAGGCCCGTGCCCGCGCTGTCGAGGGTGGCGACGATGCCGAGGTTCTTTTCGGCGCCTGTGGTGAAGTCCGCCGCCACATCCGCCAGCGTTTTGCCGGTGAGGTTGTAAGTGGATTGGGTGTTGTTGCCGTCGGCGCCCTCCTGGATGTTGAGGGTGCCGGTCAGCTTGTCGGTGGTCGCCCCCACCGTCAGCGTGTTCACCATGTTCCCGTTGCCGGCAGTGTTGTAGGTTTGAGTCGCCGTGGATTGCGCGATGTTGTCAACCAGTGGAGTGGTGTTGTAGGTGTTGACAGCCGCGGTCGACGCATCTCCGACCGTCTGTGTAAATGTCAGTGTTGTCCCGTCGGCGCTGAGGTTAGCCGTGATCCCCTTGGTGCTGAGATTCGTCAGGGCGGCGGTCCCCTCGTAACCGTTATCGAAATCAGCGGCGATCTGCTTAAGCGTTACGCCGTTCACGTTATCGGTCGCGGTGTTGTATTGTGTCTGAGAGTAGACGCCGCCGGCTCCGGGCGTGTAGCTGAACTTTCCTTGTACCAGGTCGTTGGCGTTGGCGACTGTGATGGTGTCCAGAATGGTGCCGGCCGCGACGGTGACACCTGTGGTCCCATTGTCCGTTACGTCCTTGATGTTCGATCCGCTTACGGCTGCTGTACCTGTATCCAGGGCGTTCTGCGTAAAGACGACCGTATTGCCGCCAGTGACGGTGGCCGTGATCCCCATGCCTGCGTATTGGCCAGTGCCTGTGAACTGGTTCGCGATCTGAGTCAGCGATTGACCGCTGAAGGAGAAGGTCTGCTGTGTTGCCGCGTTGTCCACCCCTTCGGTGAGGGTGAGCGATCCGGTTAACAGGCTCCCGGCGCCGTTAGCCGTTAGGATGGCGAGATTCCCACCCGAGGGAGCGCTGACTGTAGCATCGGTATTCGTGGTTTGCGCATGGTCCTGGATGGCTCCATTGTTGGTAATGGTGGGCGTGCCGGAGCCGGTGCCGTTATTGGTGAAGGTCAGTACGGTGCCGACAGGAGCAGTCCCGAGCGCTGTGTTGTTGAGGGTAGCCGTGATTCCG